>CAIQUS010000062.1 GCA_903875045.1 uncultured Bacteroidales bacterium | reverse complement strand
GATGATTGACAATCAAGAAAAATTTAAAGAGGAAAAAATTAAAAAACTTGAAAAACAATTAGCCCGTTTAAGGCAAGTGGCATGAATTTTACAAATTAATGGTATTGAAATTCAAATAGTTAAAAAGTGTTATATAGGAGATTACCTTTACAAAAATGGGTGTTTTCATACGCCCATAGTCACAAATAATCACAATTGTGCGGTTATCACAAGTCTCACCACCATTCCTCGAGAACACGATAAAAAGCAGGCAACCAAAATTTTAATGGTGTACGGAGTGAATTGGAAGAGATAAAAAACGAGTGTACCATGAAAATCATGAAGAGATTACTAAGTTTTTCTTTGCTGATGTCGTTATTACTATTACTTACTTTATGCAAAAAGTCAAATCCCGCAGTTCCGATAATAAACCCATTCAGCAATGGTGGGACTGAGAGGAATATGATTGTTATTATCAGCGACCTGCATCTTGGAGCCGATACCTCATATTCCGAGTGCAAAGTAAACCTTGGGCCTCTTGAAAAATTGCTTAATCAGATAAAAGTGGCGCCGAATGTAAAAGAACTGGTTATCGGCGGAGATTTGGTTGATGAGTGGTATGTGCCAGCTACAACAGATACTTACCAGGGAAAGGACCAGGCTGATTTTGTTAAGCGCCTCGCGACAGTCAACAAAGGCGTGTTTGATGCTTTTAACAGTATCATCAGGGAAGAGAATATTTTGGTTACCTATGTACCTGGGAACCACGACTTGACAATTACGGCAGCAAATATTGAAAGTATCCTTCCGGGAATAAACCAGGCACGGGATAATGTGCTGGGGTTAGGTACTTATTCACCGAATGGCCATCCTGAAATAGCTATTGAACATGGCCACCGCTACAACTTTTTCTGTGCACCTGATCCGTTCTCAAATCAGGATATTGCCCCGGGTACCATCATGCCTCCCGGGTATTTTTATACAAGAATGGCTGCACTCAGTGTAAAACAAAAAAAACCATCACCAGGAGAAACCTTACCCATTGTTATCCCAAATATCGGGGGGGGTGAAAGCCAGGATTTACTATACAGATATTGGAAGAAATGGGCAGAATCAGTGAAGATGTTTCCAATCACCTACAAATTTGATAATAAAATCATTATTGCAAATGTAAACGGATTTACGGGTAATTATTCGGTGAACGATCTGGTTCCATTCCAAACTTCTCCCGGCGGATTTATAGATGTGGTTCTTTACCATGGTGTTCAGGACAGTTGGGAAGCAAGGCAAACTTACAATAACGTACCAATACATATTGCAACAGCTCATGCGATCGATTCAGTATCTTCCAATACAGAAACCGACCATCAGGCCGGTTTACAGTACTTTATGAACCCTGCCTCAGATAAAAGAATTGTAGTATTTGGTCATACTCACGTACCCAGAATTGATGTGGGCACAAGTTATGAAGGTAAAAAATGTATTTATGCGAATTCCGGTACCTGGATCGACGTAAATCCACAACTGACAACCATGAATTTTATCGTCATAACTCCGCAGAACCTTGATGCATCGTCCCAAACACTCGTAAAACTTTACAATTTTGAAAAGGAGGTTGCATCAAAAATGGCCGAAGCCTCGATGCTGTATTAACTAAAGTGCTTTATTTTGGACTTCCCGGGTATTTCTATTTCTTTTCTTCGGGCAACCATTCCGATTTCAAAACATTATTGCGGGTATAGAACTTGCGGGATGTCTGCACCAGTTTCTCCGGTGTCACATCTTTCACACGCTGTTCGTATGTAACAATACGCTCGGGATCTGTCTTGTTCAAAAAAGCGTTCTGCAGCCCGCCAAGCCAATATTCATTGGTCTTGATGCTGACCTTGTAACGTTCCAGGGCAGGTTCGCGTACGCGTTTCCAGTCATCGCCAGAAATTCCGCCGTCCTTTTTTGTGAATTCAATCAGGCTGAAGAAAGCGGAGTCGACCTTTGCGATGTTATCCGGACTGCAAGGGAATTGCGACTGAATGAGAAACTCCTCGCGCGGGTAACGGGTGATGCCCCCACCACAGCCGCCACCGTAAATGGCGCTCATTTTCTCCCGGATGGTGTCGATGATCATGTTATTGATAATCGCATTCAGCTGGCTCAGCAGGAAATTATCGTCAGGATTATAAGGCATGTCACCTGTAATAGAATGAGTCAGCATCGCCTGCTGTTCCGATCCTTTTCGCAGGGTGAAATTAACTTTGCCCCTGACTGTGCGGAGCCCCATGTCTTTGTAGTTCTTGTCGATGTTGCCGGAGGGCAGACTGCCCAGGTACTTTTCAACAAGCGTTTTAATCTGGTCAATGGTAAAACTGCCCACGATGGTAAAATACATGCCATCGGCGTTGCAAAGCCGCTGCCTGTAGAAAGATATCGCATTGTCGATGTTAATCTTGTCGTAAATGGAGGGGGATTCAATCAGGTGAGCCCTTTTGTTTCCCTGATATAGTGTGTTGTAAGCAGAATCCATGAACAGGTACTGCGGATTCTGTTTGATCGATTCCAGTTGTTGTTTCTCCCTGCTTACAAACGACTGAAAAGCCTGGGGATCTTTGCGCGGAGAGGAGCACTTCAGGTAGATCAGCTGGAACATGGTTTCCAAATCCTTGATGGTGCTCCTGCCTTCGATCCATTCTGTGTATTTATCGACCGTGGGGGTCACTTCAACCTTTTTGCCCGAAAGGAATTTTTCAAGATCCGTTTTTGGAAAATCGCCGTATCCCATCTCTTCCACCGCATTGTTGGAGTACTGTGCGCTGGGGTAATCTTCCGCAGTATACAGGCTGAAACCACCATACCGTGACCCTTTGAAAAGTATCTCGTCATTTTTGAAATCGGTGGGCTTAAGGCACACCGTAGCACCATTGGAAAGCGTATAGGTAGTGGTCCCGAGCTTTTCGCTGGTCTCAGTTTTTGTCACCTTCCCCGGTGTGGGGATGGCCTTCAGCAAAGAAGCAGCAATGGCATTTTCCTTATAGGGTTCCACAGGTTTTTGCAGGGCCTTGTCAACCCATGACTTGAGTTGCTCGTCGGTTGGCAGATCCGGCTGTGTTTTGGCGGTTGCGTAGCAAAAATATTTATCGTTGTAGGTAATTTTGCTCCGAATCTCATCGAAACTTTTCAAGTTTACATTACCAAGGTTCTGTTTTACGAACTTGTATTGCCATTCGATCCCAGGAATGGCTTCGTTCACGAAGAAATTGGAAACATATTCCCATACCTGCCGCCCGGATTCGGTTTTATCGCGCTCGTTGTAACGCTGCTCGTAATCAGCCACCATTTTAGATTTGGCACGCATCAGTTCGCTTTCGGTGAACCCGTATTTTTTTACACTCATGCATGTTGTCACGACAGCGTCGATGGCAGCCTGCATCTGGCTGTTACCACACATGACACCCGTGGAAAAGCTCTCTGACCCCCGAACCCAACTCCCCAGGTAGGCGTAAGCGTAGGCAAAAGGCGGATTGGCTGCGTTCTTCAACTCATCGAGTCGCCCCGAGATCATACTGAAACAGAGATTATTGATCAAATTATTCATGAAATCGCCTTCTGTAACCACCTCCTTGCTTGGATTGGCGCTGCTGACCAGCGAAATCATTGTCATGGAGGCTTCGTTGTCGCTAACCATCATGGCCCGGCTTGCTGTAAAAGGTTTCACTTCAAACAGCGGCTGCCTGGGACGAGGGTTGGCTGGATTTTTAAAATCGCTGAATTTTTCCCTGATCATTTTTTCGGCTTTATCTACCGGCATGTCACCGACCACCACGACCGCCTGCAGGCCGGGCCTGTACCAGTCGTGGTAAAAGCGCAACAGCGATGCATGGTCGAATTTCTCGATGATCGAGTCTTTGCCAATAGGAAGGCGGTCGGCATATTTGGAACCGTTGAACATCGCCGGGAGCCATTTTTTCATCATGCGATCGTCGGCGCCCTTGCCGATGCGGCTTTCTGCCAGAATCACGCCCCGCTCCTTGTCGATCTCTTCCGGTGTGAGCAGTGCAAGTCCGCTCCAGTCGGCAATAACCGTGAAGGCTTTGTCCAGCTTTTCAGCATCATCCGAAGGCACAGGCAGGATGTATACCGTTTCGTCGAAACCGGTGAAGGCATTCAAATCATTGCCGAACCCAACCCCGATGCTCTGCAGGTAATGCACCAACTCGTTGCCGGGAAAATGCTTCAGACCATTGAAGTTCATGTGTTCCATGAAATGGGCGAGCCCCTGTTGGTCATTATCCTCCAGAATGGAGCCGGCGTTGACCGCGAGTCTCAGTTCGACCTTCTTTTCAGGCTTGTGATTGTACTTGATGTAGTATTTCAACCCGTTGGACAAAGTGCCCGTTTTAACATCAGGAGAAACCGGAATGATTACTTTGGGATTGTAGGCAGCCTGTGAAAACCCGCTATGCAGGCCAAGGACCAATGCCAGAATTAAAAGGAATGACATTTTTTTCATGATAAACGTTTTTCCGTGAATGAATAAAATTAGTTTGCTAAATATCTGAGGATAAAAGTATTGTTTTTTCGTTAACCAATGAACAGAACAATCAAAAAAAAACAGATCCCCGATCCAGGAAAAAAAAATTTCTTAGGTAATTTTTGGGTGGGATGAAATAAAAAATCCGCCTAAATCATTGAATTTAAGCGGATTTTCAGGTATTTGATTCAATTTCTGCGGAGAGAGAGGGATTCGAACCCCCGGACCCTTTCAGGTCAACGGTTTTCAAGACCGCCGCAATCGACCGCTCTGCCATCTCTCCGGGAGCAAAATTACACATTTTTTCGATTCTGCCAAACATTATACAGCCTTTTCCTACGCTGGCTCCACCATGATGCCGGTATGTCAAAGTAATTCTTGACTGCTTCAACCTGTTATCTGTATAATTTACCGATTTCACTTGCTATTTGAGCACATCAACCCTATCTTTGTGCTGTATTAATTTAACCAGTTTTTCATAACCTTACAGCCATGAAAAAGATATTTCGACTGATTACCCTGATTTTTATTCTGTTTTCTGTATTCCCTGCATCTGACCTTGAAGCCAGAAATCTTTGGGCCTTCCTCAGCTATTCCACATTCAACTCCGCTGACGGACCTTATGTGGAAACCTATTTGTCGGTAGCAGCGAATAGTGTGAAATTCGTTAAAAAAGATAATGGAAAGTTCCAGGCAACTGTCAATATTCTTATGACTTTTAAACAGGATAAGGAAATCAAAGCATTTAAAAAATATGAGCTTAACTCAGCAGAAATTGAAGACACACTCAATGTTAATTTTCAATTTATTGATCTGCAACGATTTGCAATCCCAAATGGCACCTATGATTTCGAAATACAACTTGCGGATAAAAACAAGGCAGTTCCCGCTGTTCCGTACAATCAAAATATTGTAATTGATTTCGCCTCCGACAAGCCCTCCTTCTCCGGCATCGAACTGGTGAAATCTTATACAAAAGAACCGGTACCGACAACCCTTACCAAAAGTGGCTATGACCTTGTGCCCTATACTTACACATTTTTTCCTGAGAATGAGTCTAAAATGATATTCTACAGCGAATTGTACAACATCGGCAAAGCAATCGGGCAGGACCAGAAGTTTCTTATCTCCTATTATCTTGAATCATTTGAAAACAATGTAAAATTAAATTCCTATTCAAAAGTAAAAAAAGAGACTTCAAAAGATGTGAATGTCCTGTTGTCTGAAATCGCGATAGAAAACCTTCCATCCGGAAACTACAACCTGGTGATTGAAGCCAGAAACCAGCAAAATGAGGTTGTTGCATCCAAAAAATTGTTTTTCCAGCGCATGAACCCCAAGGCACAAATTGACCTTGCCGACCTTGGGGCTACAGAGATTGCCAATACCTTTGCTGAAAAGATCACCAATGCGGATTCTTTGCGGGAGTTCATCAACAGCACATATCCCATCGCCACCGGCATCGAAAAATCATTCATCCGTGAATCACTTAAAAAAGCCGACCTGAGAATGATGCAGCAGTTTTTCTATGGTTTCTGGTTAAGCCATGATCCCCAAAATCCTGAATTGGCTTGGAATTTCTATAAAGAGCAGGTGTATAAAGTGCAGGTGAATTTCGGAACTCCGGTGAAAAAAGGTTACCAAACCGACCGTGGCCGGGTTTACCTCGAGTATGGCCCACCCAATACCAGAAGCGCACAAAATGTTGAACCAAGCAACTATCCTTATGAAATATGGCAATATTATACATTGAACAATAACCAGCGTAACCGGAAATTTGTATTCTATTCGCCTGATATGGTCACCAGCGATTTCATTCTCCTACATTCAGATGCAACAGGGGAAATTATAAATCCCCGGTGGAAAATCGACCTTCGCAACCGCATTTATGAAACCCTTGATTTGCAGGAAACACAGGTAATCAATGCCTGGGGCGATATGCAAACGGATTATTGGGAATTACCCAATTAATTAAAAATTAAAAATTATAATTACAGGGTCTTTATTTGTAATTTTACGGCGCTGATGTCATGACATTTGCTATCCCAAATGGCAATATTTCATGCTATTCATAATTCGTAATTCGTAGTTCGTAATTTTACCTGGATGCATGTTGCTGTAATTATTTTGAATTGGAATGGAAAGAGATACCTTCAGCAGTTTCTTCCTACTCTGATTCAATGCAGCAAGAATGAGGCGGAAATAATCGTTGCCGATAATGCCTCAACCGATGATTCTGTTGCTTTTCTCAAATCATCATACCCCGATATCCGTATCATTCAGAATCCTGACAATGGTGGCTTTGCCAGAGGTTACAATGTCGCACTGAAACAAGTAGAGGCTGACTATTATATCCTTTTAAATTCAGATATAGAAGTAACTGAGAACTGGATAACTCCAGTCATTGAATTGATGGAACAGGATGAACTGATAGCAGCTTGTCAGCCTAAAATCCGTTCCTTCCTGGAACCAAAAAAATTTGAATACGCCGGTGCTGCCGGTGGGTTTATTGATAAATATGGATATCCTTTCTGCCGTGGCCGGATTTTCCTTTCAATAGAAGAGGATCATGGACAATATGATGATGCCATTGAAATATTCTGGGCAACAGGTGCCTGTATGTTTGTCAAAGCCGGTTTGTTTCACAAGTATGGCGGATTGGATGAAGATTTTTTCGCCCACATGGAAGAGATTGATTTTTGCTGGAGATTGAAAAACAACGGATATAAAATCATGTACTGTCCGGCCTCAACTGTTTTTCACATCGGAGGCGGTACCCTACCCAAAGCATCCTGGCGTAAAACCTATCTGAATTTCCGTAACAATTTTTTCCTTTTATATAAAAATCTGCCCGACGACCGTCTGCTGAAAGTGTTTGCCGTACGTTACCTGCTCGACACCATCGCTGCATTCAAATTCCTGTTTCAGGCCGGATTCAGGGATTTCTGGGCAGTGACAAGGGCACATATAAGTTTTTATGGCTCCCTTGCCAAAATAAAACAGAAACGAAGGGAACTTAAACATGACTCCATGCAGGATGTCTATGGCAAAAATATCGTCGTAGAATATTACCTCAAAGGCAAACGCAAATTCTCACAATTGAACATGAAAAAGTTCTATCACAGGTAGTGTTCAACCAATTTTTGTGATGAAACTCTCAATGGCAAGCCTGTACGATTCCATACCGAACCCAATGATGCTGCCTTTGACGAATGCCGCTAAAAATGAGGTATGGCGGAAGGGTTCACGAGCAAAAGTATTGGACATATGAACCTCAACCACAGGTGATTTAATTGCCTTTATGGCATCAGCAATGGCGACTGATGTATGTGTATACCCGCCCGCATTGAGAATAATGCCATCATAGAGAAAACCTGCCTTTTGAATTGCATTGATGATCTCGCCTTCAATATTGCTTTGAAAATACTCCAGCGAGTGATCATGATATTGTTTTCTCAGTTTCTTTAAATAAGCCTCAAAACTCTGAATTCCATACACTTCCTGCTCTCTGCTTCCCAAAAGGTTTAAATTGGGGCCATTGATAATAAGTATTTTCATAGGTTCCGATTGATACGCAAAGATAAAGAATTTCACCATTTCACTATTTCGCTATTTCACTATTTCGCTATTTCACTATTTTGTACATTTGTCTCCGATATTTCTCCACAGGGGGTGCCTTAAAACCAAGGGCTGAGATTATACCCCAATAACCTGATCCGGGTAATGCCGGCGTAGGAAAAATGAAAAATCATGAAAACAAACCTCATTTCACACATGAAACATGGAATATTTTCCATCATCCTGTTAATTATATTTGTCTTATATTCAGGCTGTTTACATGCTCAATATTCAATTTCAGGTATCATCACCGATAAAAAGGAAGGAACACCACTTCCGGGGGCGCACATCATTGCAGGCAGTAATTCTTCATCAACCGTATCCGATGTTAACGGGCGGTTTCAGTTATCCAACATCAGGCCGGGAAATTTCAATCTCAGAATTTCCTTTATTGGTTATCAGACTTTTAACAGGTTATTGGTTATCCTCCACGACACCACCTTGCAAATTGAAATGGAGGGAAATGCACTGCTTGGTGATGAAGTCAATATCATGGCAACGAGGGCCCGGGATAAATATCCAACTGCCTATTCATCGATTTCAAACAAAGAAATCAAGTCTTCAAATCTGGGGATGGATATCCCCTACCTGATCCAGGGAACTCCTTCTACCATTGTCACTTCCGATGCCGGTAACGGTGTGGGATATTCCAGTTTCAGCATTCGCGGAACAGATCTGACCCGCATCAACGTTACAGTCAACTCCATCCCGATCAATGATGCCGAATCACAGGGGGTCTGGTTTGTCGATCTGCCCGATATGGCTTCATCAACTGAAAACCTGCAGATACAGCGCGGAGTAGGTACCTCAACCAATGGCGCCGGCGCTTTTGGAGCATCCATCAATTTCATGACCTCCGACCTGCACCAGGATCCGTATGGTGAACTTAATCTCTCCGGAGGCTCATACAATACATTCAAATCCACATTGCGTTTTGGCACCGGCCTGATGGCCAATAAATTCAGCGTTGATGGCCGGCTGTCGTACATCCATTCCAACGGATATATCGACCGGGCTTTTTCAAATTTGAAATCATTCTATTTATCCGGAGGATACTATGGCAAAAACACAACCATCAAACTGATCAGTTTTTCAGGATTTGAACGTACCTACCAGGCATGGGAAGGGGTTCCGAAGGATTCACTCGCCACAAACCGTACCTATAATCCTTCGGGCGAGTACACCGACAAGAGCGGCAACACCCTGTATTACAAGAATCAGACAGATAATTACCAGCAGGATCATTATCAACTGCTTTTTTCACAATCGCTTGCAAAAAACTGGAATTTCAATACCGCCATCCACTACACCAGGGGGCAGGGATATTATGAAAATTACAAACAGGGGGCATCTTTTATCAGTTACGGGCTTAACGATGTAATCGTTGGCAACGATACGCTGACAACCACCGACCTGATAAACCGTAAAATGATGGACAATGACTTTTGCGGGATTACTTTTTCTACCAATTATTCATTGCCTGACAAATTAAAAATAACCATGGGCGGCGCATGGAGCCGTTATTACGGTGAGCACTTCGGGAAGGTTATTTGGGCAGAATATGCTTCTAACGGAGATATTGACCGGAATTGGTATTATAATACGGGAGTAAAAAAGGATTTCAATATTTACGGAAAAGTCAGTTTCCAGGTGCTGAAAAAGCTGAATCTTTTTGCCGATCTTCAATATCGTCATGTCACATACAAACTGGAAGGAACCCTGGATAACCTTCGTATGCTGGACCAGCGGCATATCTTTAACTTTTTCAACCCCAAAGGGGGTATATTTGTTGAGATCAACAAGCAAAACAGTATCTATGGTTCAATCGGCATAGCAAACCGCGAACCCAGCCGGAACAATTACAAGGATGCCGATCCCGGTCACTTGCCATCATACGAAACCCTTTTTGATTATGAATTGGGATACTCTTTCAGGTTACCCGATTTTTCAGTTACAGCCAACCTTTATTACATGACCTACAAAAACCAACTGGTTCTGACGGGTGAAATCAACAATGTGGGTGAAGCTGTCATGGTGAATGTTCCCCATAGTTACCACGCCGGCATTGAGCTTTCTGCCACTGCCGGTTTTTTTCAAAAAAAACTGCAGTTGACGGTCAATGCTACCCTCAGCAGGAACAAGATCAAGAATTTTACCCAGTATATCGACAGGTATGATCAGGACTGGAATTCCCTCGGCCAGGATACCATTTATCTTGGGGAAACGGATTTGTCATTCTCGCCTGATATGATCGTCAATGCGATATTAACCTATAAACCCATTTCACAGTTGTCAATCAGCATGAATTCGAAATATATCGGAAGACAATTCATCGACAATACCTCCAATGCAGGAAGGTCACTGAATGGATATTTTATAAACGGATTTGGTGTAATGTATGGTTTAAAAACGAAGATTTTTAAGGAGATCGGGCTCAGCCTGACGATCAACAACCTTTTTAATCAGAAATATGAATCAAATGCGTGGGTTTACCCCTACTATCAGGGAGATGTTTACAATGAATACAATGGTTACTTTCCCCAGGCACTGATCAATTTTCTTTTTGGCTTATCACTGAAGATTTAGGTTGACTTTTTAACAATTTCCCCTACCTTTGTGAGTATCCAAAATGAAAATTACATGAAAAGCCTGATGTTGAAATACACGGTCATTTTCTTTTTTATCTTGAGTCAGCATGCTGTTTTCGCTCAGTTGGACTGGGTTCATAAAGAGAGTCTTCCCTCATCGGGCAGGTACAGTCATATCGCTTTTGTGATCGGTAATAATGCATACGCAGGATTAGGCTCCATCGATGCAGCGCAACGCATTTATACTTCCGGATTTTTCAAATACAATCCTGCCGATGACGCATGGATACGATTAAATGATTTTCCGGGGAGAGGGCTTTATGCTGCATCAGCCTTCTCCATAAACGGGAAAGGGTACATTTGTCTTGGTGTCGATACCACCCATGCGTGGACAAACGATGTCTGGGAGTTTAATCCGGTTACCGAAAGTTGGTTGAAAAAATCGAATTTCCCGGGAGGAAACCGTTATGCTTCAGCTACATTTGTTATCGACGGCAAAGGCTATCTGGTTGGTGGATCGGTGAACGCAGGGGAAAATTACCTGAACGATCTTTGGTGTTATACCCCCGAAACCGATACATGGGTTCAGAAAGCAAGTTTGCCCACTGATCACAAATCATGTGCTACAGCATTTACCATCAATGGGAAAGGGTATGTTGTATGCGGAGGATATTCAACCATGCAACCAACAAAAGATTTTTATGAATATAATCCCGTGAATGATTCATGGATCCGGCTTCCTGATTTCCCGGGGATCAGAACAGGCGCCATTGGTTTTGTACTTGGAGATAAAGCATTTGTGGGAACCGGAACTGATCTGAATACTACCTACAAAACATTTTGGTATTACACGCCTTCTTCAAATGCATGGACAACTGTTCCCGACCCTCCTGCAGCCTTCAGCCAACGGATGCTCGGTACTGCTTTTTCTATCGGTAATACAGGTTATGTGCTGGGTGGCCGGTCAGAACCTTACGATCCTTTTTATACCAACGGGAAAATGCTCAGCGATCTTTGGGCGTTCACTGACTGTACCCTGCCTGTCGCAGATTTTACTTACCGGCACGACCGGTTTGTGGTGAGTTTCTCAGATTCATCCTCCGGAGCAAGCGTGTATCATTGGAGTTTTGGTGACGGAACTCATTCAAGTGAGAAGGATCCTGTCCATACCTTCCGCCCCGGAGTTTATAATGTTTGTTTGCTTGCTGCCAATGAGTGCGGCCAGGACTCCGTTTGCAAATCGGTTCAAATAGACTGCATGGAACCGGTTGCCCGTTTTGTATATGCCGTCAGCTACCCTGAGGCCCAGTATATCGATTCATCATCCACGTTTTCTCTGATTTCCAGGCTTTGGGATTTTGGCGACAGCACATATTCCACCGAGCCCAACCCTCAGCACATATATAATACCCCCGGAGTCTATGTGGTTTGCCTCACAGTTACAGATTCCTGTGGAACAAATACCGTGTGTGAACCCATGTATCTGTTGATACCCATGAAACTGGATATCGCAATTACCCCGGAAGCTACCAATGATCTTGTTGCACATTTCAGCGATCTGACCTCAGGAACAACATACTGGAAGTGGAAATTCGGCGATGGAGATACTTCCATTCTGCGAAATCCATCTCATACGTATAAAAAATATGGGAATTACCAGGTTTGTCTTACTGCCGGAAACAGTCAGTCCATAGGAACTTTTTGCGATACCCTCCTCCTGTCTGTAAACCCTCTCCTTCACCAGGCGCAGCCTCTCCTGGTTTATCCCAATCCATCAGACGGGAAGTTGTTTATAAAGTTTTACAGAAATTGTGCATCAACGGGTATTCATGTGCTGGATCAGTCAGGCAGAAGCGTTTTCGATCAGCATTTATCCTCCCCCGACCTGATGACACCAACAGCAATTGATTTGACAAGTCTTTCCAAGGCTGTCTATTATTTCCAGGTAGAATGTGATGATTATAAAAAAACCTGGAAGATTGATATCCGGTAAATTCAAGTTACCCGACAATTCGCCAATCTCACCATTTACACCATAATTCAGCTTTTTCTCATTTTTTCTGGCGTGAACACTGTACGCCATATTTATCACTTATCATACTGTATACATGTATGTTAAGCATGATAAATACACCTAATTATACCGGCTTTCCGTAAAGAAAATTTACAAATACCCCCAATTGCGTACGGCTTCTTCCTGAACGATCTTTACCGATATCTTTTTTCAAAAAAGATTGACCGGATAACTGAAGATTACAACCAATATAAAAGCATACGCCATGAAAACTTTAAAATTTCTCAGAAACAGTTTCACGCTGGCAATTGTTGCAAGTTTATTCGTTACGGGATGCCAAAAAGAGGTTGACGAATTACAGCCATTACCTCAATCAGAACAATCTGGCTCAGTTTTAAAAGCCACTGCAACAGGAAAAATTTTATCGTATGTTGTGAATGGTGACTACAGAACAGGACTAATCTGTAACCTCAGCAACACAGTTACTTTGAAAATTAATGTGTACACCCTGGGTTTTTATAACATTATCAGCAATTCAGCCAATGGAATTCAATTTTCAAAAAGCGGAGAATTCAGGTTAAAGGGAATCCAGGATGTAATTCTTTATGGTAATGGCACCCCACTGGTTACGGGAGCCAGTACATACAGTGTTTCCTTTGGTGGTTATGGTTGCACATTTAAGGTGGTGACAGTGAGCAATACCCCGATCATTCAGACTTCGTGCAACACCAGCTATACCTACATGCAGGTGGCGAACCATAAAACAGAAAAAGTGTGGCTTGACAAGAATTTGGGTGCAACCAGAGTTGCTTTGTCCGCAACAGACCATCTGGGGTATGGTTCCCTGTTTCAATGGGGACGTTTAAATGACGGTCATCAATGTATTAACTGGACTAACGCATCTGTCGGAATTGGAATGAATGGTACAACTAGCACCTTAAGCCCGACAAACACTCCTGGTCATTCAATGTACATCAAAGCCATGAATACCGCCAGCGACTGGAGATCTACATCTACTAACACTCTATGGCAAGGTGTCACAGGTTTAAACAACCCATGTCCGACAGGTTACAGGATTCCCACAGCAGCTGAAATGACAGCCGAATCAGCATCCTGGAGCACCAAAAACACAGCTGGCGCTTTTGGTTCATCATTGCATTGGGCAGTTGCCGGATATCGGGAATTCTATGATGGGGTTGTTTATGATGCCGGGTTGTTAGGAGGGGTTTGGACAAGCACCGTTTCCAATTCAAAGTCAAAGGTTCTTTGGATTTCCACCACCGAAGCTATAACCACAGATGACTTTCGGGCAGAAGGATATTCAGTTCGTTGCATAAAAAATTAATTTTAACATATTGACATACAGGCTATTCGCCTTTTCAAAGGTGCTTTTCTAAATTGTGGTTGGTTTAGAAACAGTTCCCGGTGAAACCCCAGCAAGCATCTGCTTGTTTGGGGTTTCCATTTTTTCACCGGGTCAATTTTTTCCCTATTTTTGCGAATAATCATTTGACCTAAATAATGACTCATGTTATCCGGATTTTTTTTTGATATTCAATCCTTTACAGTTGATGAATCCAACACCGCCCAGCAAAAATGTATCGTGCATGTCTCACTTAATGGCAGCCACCCGATTTATCACGGGCATTTCCCCGGAAACCCGGTAGTTCCCGGAGTATGCCAGATTCAAATATTAAAAGAACTCGTTGAAACCGCCGTTCATCATCCTGTTATGCTGAAAGAGGCAGACAACATTAAATTCCTGTCGATGATCAATCCTGATGTAAATCCGCTGCTTGAATTCAACATGCTGATAAAACCTGACATCGATCAAAACCTTTCTGTCACTGCATCTATCGCATCAGGAGCCTCGGTATTTTTAAAATTTAAGGGAAAATTTGAATTTTCAGAATAATGCCAAAAAAACTGTCTGTCAGGTTTACTGCACGCGGCTATGAGCTTGATTCATATAATCACATCAACAATGCGGTTTATCTTAATTATTTTGAACATGCCCGTTGGGAGTTCTTCCGACAGTTGGAACTATACACGTTCCTGAAGGAAAATGACAATCTGCCCGTCGTTACCGATGTTCATATTCGTTATCAGCGGGAAATAAAACTATTCGATGAGCTTCAGATAGAAACGGTTTGTACGGAGGAAAAACCCTACCTCATCTTTCACCAGAAAATCCTGAATCTGACTACTGGACTTACTTCAGCCAGGGCTACTACAAAGCTGATTTTCATCGATAAAGAGAAAATTCCCCGGGATGTTCCCGCTGAAATTCTATTCAGAATTTAAAACCATGAATTCAATGAATCATTCGGATAAGGTAACATTTGAAGTGCGTGATTCTATCGGGATTGTTTCTTTGAATAATCCTCCGGCAAATGTTCTGGACATTCCTGAGTTTATTCCGATAGGTCTGTTTTCTCAATGGACATCGGATGAAACCCTCAAAGGTTTGATTTTTAAAGGTGAAGGGAGAAATTTTTCTTCAGGTGGAAATCTTGAGGCTATTTTTGAGAAAAGCGACGAGCCCGAATCCCTGAATATCATGATGCGCGATGGCCATGCACTTTTAGCGGTTATTCAAAATCTGGATATTCCTGTTATTGCTGCCATTAACCGTGTTTGTTTCGGCGGCGGCCTTGAAGTTGCCCTTGCCTGTCACATCCGGGTTGCCTCAGAAAATGCCATGCTTGCTTTTCCTGAGGTAAACCATCATCTGATGCCTGGGATGGGGGGAACATTTATGCTTCCGGCATTAGCAGGTTTTTCTCAGTCAGCAAAAATGATTCTTGGCGGAGATATTGTCAATGCATTGGAAGCAAGAGAGTTGAAAATAATTGACTATATTGCTCCTAAAGATCAGGCATTTGAATATGCATGGTCATTAATGCTGAAAATGACATCTGACCGTCCGGTTAAAGTCATCAGGTCAATCATGAAGGCTTTGAAAAATGCTTCGGAATTATCACGGAATGAAGCGATGAAAGAGGAAACACAACTGTTTTGTGCGCTGGCAAAGGATGAAGCGTTCCGACGAAAATCAGAGGAGGCCTGAACCATGACCCTTCAATGGACCATTGAACAAGATATCGGGCGATTGATACTTAACCAGCCTCCGTCGAACACCATGACCATGGAGTTCTTTCAGGAGATGCAGGTTCTGGTAAATGAAATATCAACCATGGAAAATCTCAGGGCTGTTATTATCAGCGGAAGTGGCAGGCATTATTCCTCCGGTGCTGATATCGCTGAATTGTTACGCAACGTTGATCATCGGACCATGATTGAAAACTACCGTGCCTTTGTGATGCTTGAACAGTTGGAAATTCCCGTTATTTCTGCCATCCGTGGTGTTTGCCTTGGCTCTGCCTTTGAACTGGCACTTTTTAGCCATTTCCGGTTATGTGCGAATGATGCAGTTCTTGGATTACCGGAGTCGACCTATAACCTGATGCCCGGAATTGGAGGTATTCAAAAAGTTGCGGCACTTGCCGGTAAGGCCAGGGCAATTGAAATCATTTTACGAGGTGTGACCTTTTCAGCAAGTGAGGCCAAAGAGATGGGGCTTGTTGATGGAACCTTCCCGAAAAATGATGTCATTCCGGTTTCCATTGCTTTCGCAAATGCCCTACCTGTTAATTTCAAGAGCGCCGAACGGAGTGTTTATCTCCATAAATTCTTAAAGCCTTTGCATGCAAAAGATTGATAGCAAAATATTTGTTAAGGTGGTTGGGAGTGGATCCTTTCTGCCTGGTGCCCCTATCCCGGCCGATGAGGTTGACAAGTACCTTGGTGAATTGACATTTGCCCCGGAGAAGATCAGAAAATGGCTTAAACGGATCAAAATTTTAATGAAGGAATTGCTCGAAGTGGACTTTTACCATTTTGCCATTGATCCTGTCTCCAGAAAATTTACCGAAGACAATATAACCATGTCGGTAAAAGCCGCGATGGAAGCAATTGCTGATGCAGGAATTTCCCCGGCGGATATCGACCTGATCGTTTATGGCAGCGCACACCAGGATCAGATGCCCACCGCAAGTGTCCGCATTCAGGAGGCATTAGGCATTGAACAATGTGCTGAAATTTCTGTTCATGCCAACTGCACTTCTGCTTACAAGGCACTGTTACTGGGGGCAGACCTGATCAGGAATGGCCGCTATAACAATGCACTGATTATCTCTTCGGGCATCTCTTCGTCTGAATTGGTAGCCGAATATTACAATCAACCACTTGTTAAAAAGGAGGAGTTGTTTTTACGTTATTTTCTGAGTGATGGTGCAGCGGCCATTTTGCTGCAGGCTGCAGATGCTTGTCAAAACGGGTTGTTTGTGGAATACAATTATATTGAATCCGTTGGCGGAAACAAGCCATCGGCCATGGGGAACAAGCGTCCGGCTTACTATATGAACCCGCGTGAAGAATTTGAACTCGGATACCATCACCTTGCTCAGATGTTTCAGGAAGAGCTACGGGAAAATTTTCATGAACCCGATGGATCAGTTTTCCTCAAAGGACTCAAACGCATGCTGGCAAAACACCCGGTGGATGTTGAAAAGATTAAATATTTCCAGGTGAACTTCCCGTCAAAACACATTTCGGAACTGATTATGGATGAATGCGAAGTATTAGGGATCGACCGGAAAACGTTGTACTCTAAAATGGCTTCCATGGGATACATCGGCCCTCCGATGGCACTGTTATGTCTCGACAAGATCCGTAAGGAGGAACAGTTGGCAGAAGGTGACATTATTCTTAGTTTTGTTACCGAGGTGAGTAAGTTTATGCAAGCGGGGTATGTGATTAGGAGATGGTAAACGGGTGAGCGGGTGAGCGGGTGAGTGGGTGAGCGGGTGAACGGGTGAGCGGGTGAGCGGGTGAACGGGTCAGCGGGTGAGCGGGCGAGCGGGCGAGTGCAGTGGATGCCTTAATTTTCAAATTTTCAAATTTTCAAATTCATATTAATTTGTCTGATTTTAAGAGATATACATTATTCCTGATTTCTCCCCGGCAACGGTTTGTGAATTATCCGGCGCATAGTGAGATGGCCAGGATGTTTGGTAAAAGGAGGTTGATGATCCCGCTGGCGTTGCCAACCATCGCGGCGCTGACACCCGATCACTATAATATCCGCATATTTGATGAGGAGATCGAAACAATACCAAAAAACCTGAAACCCGATATCGTTGGAATTACCACACTCGCCGCAACAGGAAAACGTGCTTTCGAACTTGGTGATTATTACAGGAGTTTAGGAAGCAAGGTGATTTATGGTGGCCCCTATGCCTCATTTATGCAGGAGGAGGCTCTGAAGCATGGTGACTGTGTGATTGCCGGCGAAGCCGAAGGTAAATGGGAACAGGCACTGGCTGATTTTGAACATGGTTGCCTGAAACCTGTGTACGAATCACAAAATTATGTCGAATATAAGACACAGAAACCTCCCCGCTGGGATTTGGTGAATATGAACCGGATTTTTCAGGTTGCGATCCAGGTTTCACGCGGATGCCCCTTTAACTGTGACTTTTGTCTGGTTTCTAAAAATTTTGGACGAAAAATGCGTTACCGCGATATCGATAATGTGGTAGCGGAGATCAAAGCAGCCCCTTCGAAATACTTTTTCTTTGTCGATGATAACCTCACCATCAATAAAAAGTATGCGAAGGAACTGATGCGTGCCATCATTCCTCTGAAAATTTCATGGGGATGCATGTGCAGCCTGGATGTGGCCACGGACGAAGAATTACTGAATTTAATGGCTGAAGCGGGGTGTTTCAACATTTTGGTAGGTTTCGAATCCCTGAACCCTGCAAGTCTGGATGAATCGCAAAAGCATCACAATCGGGGCGGGAGCATTTATGCAGAGGCTATCAATAAAATTCATTCAGCCGGGATCCACATTAACGCCAGCTTTGTGGTAGGTTTTGACAATGATACCCTTGAAGAGTTCGATCGTATTTTTGATTTCACCATGATGTACAATCTTCCGAATGTTAACCTGCACCTGCTGAATGCCCCTCCCGGAACCGAAACGCATCGAAAATTCAATGAAGAGGGGCGGTTGCTGTCATGCGATCCGGAATTGGGCGTTGGACACTTTCCTACCCTTCACTATATGAACATGTCGCAAATCGGAATCTTTGATAAATACATGGAAACTGTTTCAAGGCTATATTCTTTTGAAACAATCCGGAAGAAGGGCGAGAGGCTTTTAAGCAATGGCACATTTACCCGACCGGGAGGTGACATTTCGGCATGGATGAAGGCCCGCCTTTCGTGGATTACATTTAAAGAGTTTGTGCTCACCCGGGATCCCGACCGCCGGAATCTTTTCAAATTTGTGATAAACCTTATCCGTACAAAAAAGATCGCCATTGATAAAGGACTTGGGTTTCTTTTATCCATGCTGGGCTATAACCGGCATATCAGGGCACATCAGCGGAACATGGCCGAATATAGAAAAATTGTGATGGCACAGGACAAAGGAGCATGGAGAAAGGATTAATGAACAGAGAATATTGAATATTGACCAACGAATTGTGAATTACAAAAAAGCAGGTAATGATGTTGCGGGATACCAATTCAAAATCAAATATTCAGAAAGTCGGTATTGTTGGCCAGGGGAAAATGGGTTCCGGTATTTTTAATTACCTGCTCGATTTTAATTTTGACCTGGTATGGGTATGTAGCAGTAATGCAGATACGGATAAACTCAACAAACAATTTGTCAAGAAAATTAAACGATTGCTGAATGCAGGAATCATCGACCATCAGCGATTCGATTGGTTGATGCGAACTTCCATCACTCCAAATTTGGATGATTTGCAATATTGCGATCTGATCATTGAGGCGGTTCCCGAAATTCCTGAATTGAAAAAGGGGCTGTTTCTTCAACTGGATCAAATCGTTCAGCCTGAAGCGATTTTCACGTCCAACTCATCCTCCATCCATCCGTCTGAATTATCTCCTCCCGGAAACCGGTCCGGGTTGTTTGCCGGCTTACACTTTTTTTATCCGGTTCCGTTGAAAAATATAGTCGAATTCACTTTGACGGCAAATACTACCATAAATACAACCGCAACAGTTGAATCCTTTCTCGAAAGCATTCACCGGCGGTTTATTATTTTGGATGAGCAAAGCAGCTTTATGCTGAACAAAATTTTTCTTGATGTTCAAAATGAAGCTTTTATGATCGTTCAGACAGGGCATTGCAGTCAATTTCAGATGGATCAATTGGTCAGAAAATATCTCTTTCCGTTCGGGGTTTTTGATTTTTGTGATAGTGTTGGCATTGATACCATGCTGGCCTCCATCCGGAATTACACACGCGGATATCCGCACAAAGAGCATTTTAGCGCGCTGATCAGCGCATTACAACGTTTGGTCAACGAAGGAAAATTCGGGGTAAAGTCACAGGAAGGTTTTTTCAAATATCCAATAAAAGAAATACCGGCAGAAGAACCGGTAAATACAGCAGAAATAGTTGAACACCTTCGTCAAACGTGGCTCACCTCCTCGAAACAATTTACGGCTCGTGCGCATATTCCGATAGATGATGCAAACTATGCGATCAGGGAGTATTTCGACCTGCCAAAAGGACCCTTCGAATAACAAATTGAAGGATTTTTTTTGCGATTCTGTTTCAATTCAGCCTATCTTTGTAAAAATAAAAATAAAATAAAATGAAAAAAGCTGCTTTCTTATCAATCATTGCATTCAGCCTTGTATTTGGTTTTGCTCTTATTTTTAACCCGCAGACAGTTATCGGATCTAAAAAATCTACATCTGCAGGGCCGGGCACAGCACTTCCCGACAGTATCCATAAGTTGGTTCAAAGAGCCTGTATGGATTGTCATGCAGATGATGGAAATTTCATGGCAAAGGGAAAAATCAATTTCTCCGCTTGGGAAAAATATGATTCTGAAAAACAGTATAGTAAAGCCCAGGCCATTTGCAAGGTTTTAACCAAAGGATCGATGCCACCAAAAAAGTGGTGTGCCAATAACCCGAATGATGTTCCGACTCAGGCCGAAAAAGATATGGTTTGCAGGTGGGCCGGTAGTTTAAAGAAATAAAAAATCAGATGCCAAAAGAAGTAGTCATTACAGGGATGAGCCTTATTTCATCCCTGGGATTGTCATTGGAGGAAAACTGGAACAATCTTGTTGCAGGAAAAAGCGGGGTGAAAAACATCACTATGTTCGATGCAAGTTCGCTTACGACAAGGGTCGCTGCTGAAGTTTCGCCTGCATTCGAGGAATTGTCGCGGAATTACATCAAAAAAAGAGCTGGCAGTCAGATGACCAGGGTTACCCGCATGTGTGTGACTGCTGCAAAGATCGCGGTTCAAAATTCGGGAATCGATTTTTCTCAGGTTGACCGTACGCGTTGCAGCGTAATAATGGGTGTGGTAAATACAGGTAATTCAAGTGCTGAAAAGGATACCACCCCGCAAAATACCGTTTTTAAAACCATGACCAATTCCATGCCTGCCTGGATATCACTTGAATACCAGCTGATGGGGCCCAATTATGCCGTAAATACAGCCTGCGCTTCTTCAGCTTATGCCATCGCGTTTGGCTATGAGATGATCAAAAATGGCCAGGCAGATATTGTCATTGTCGGAGGAGCAGATTCCATCATCAATTTTGAGGAGATCCAGGGATTCAATGCTCTTTATGCCTTATCTATTGCCAATGATCCACCCGAACAGGCCAGCAAACCCTTTTCAAAAGACCGGGATGGATTCGTGATCGGTGAAGGCGCCGGAATATTGGTGCTTGAGTCGAAAGATCATGCAATTGCAAGAAATGCCTTCATCCATGCACAAGTTGCCGGTTATGCACTTACCAGCGAGGGATACAACATCATGGCTCCCATGAAGGATGGCGAAGGCATGGCTAAAACGATTGAGCAGGCCATCAAAAATGCCGGAATCAGTAAGGATGAGGTTGGTTATATCAATGCGCACGGAACCTCAACAGAATTAAATGACCGTTATGAAACCATGGCCATTAAAAAGGTTTTCGGTGAGATTGCCTATCAAATCCCCGTGTCATCTTCAAAGTCGATGCTCGGTCATACCATTGGTGCCGCCGGTGCCATCGAAGCAATCATTACTGCAATGAGCCTCAGAAGCGGTGTCCTCCCTCCTACTATTAATTACAACAATCCGGATCCTGACCTTGACCTCGATTTCATTCCGAATACATCGAGGGTCAAAGATATCAGGGTGGCGCTGTCCAATTCATTTGGTTTTGGCGGACACAATGCTACCCTTGTGCTGAAGAAGCATTTGTGACCGACCAATCCCAGACTTTAGTCTGGGTAAAAAAAAAATCATATTTTTGCAAAAAAGTAAAGATACCATGGCTATAATAACAGAGAGTATTAAGAATGAAGTCAAAGAGATCGTTTACAGTTTTTTTGCCGAAGAATGTGAAGTTGACATTGCACAGATCAATGAAAACACCAGTATTATCAACGACCTCGATGGAGATTCGCTGATGTTTCTGGAACTGATAGAGATATTCAAGAAAAAGTTCAAACTCGATATTGAATTGAAAATTATTGGCAAATATGCTGTGAAACACCCGGTTTCAACCATCGGGCAATTGATTGAAATGCAATTGCTCATCATTGAACACGAAAACCGGCTTTTGGAAATAGAACAATAAACTGTACAGATCAATTTGTCAGATACTCATTCAGCATTTATTTTTCCTGCTTTTAACAGCGATTATACCGATCATCCCGGGCGGAACATCCCTGGTTTTAATGATCGGTTCGATGAATTACGCTTACGTGCTGCCAGTGCCATTGATCAGGAACTGGAAAAATTCAATTTCACCGGCAGAACATTCCAGGATGATGAATTGCGAACCCAATATCTTACGTATATTTATAGTTGCGCGGCCTCTTCAGTATTGAAGATGAATGGGTTATACTCCACCTTAAACGCCGGCTACAGTATGGGTATCTACGCATCCGTATTCGATGCAGGTGCCATCTCCTTTGAAACAGGTTTGTTCCTGATCAAAATCGCTTACCAGACCCTTCATGCATCCCTGAACAACGAATTCTTTGGCATGGGAACCCTGATAGGACTTGATGATGTTGATATTCAAAAACTTATTGATCATTCTTCCTTAAAGATTGAGATTACCAACCAAAATGCCCCATACTCTTATGTTGTTTCAGGGAATCTTGATGATATCCGTAAACTGATGGATTTGGCTAAGGAGGAGGGTGCCTTGCATACACGTGACCTGGCAGTGTCCATTCCTTACCATTCAAGTCATCTGAAAAGTGGTGCCATGGAATTTGCCCGCCAAATCAGCCATTTTGAGATAAAAGCCCCTGAAACCCCGATGATCTCCTTAATCGACCAGGTTACTTTGTCAACCCCTGCATTGATCAGGGAGGAGTTAATCAGAAATCTTTTTCAACCTTTGAATTGGTTTCGTACAATGAATGCGATGCTGGAAAACAAAATATCAGTATTCATCGAATGCGGATCCTCCAAAGGTTTGGTAAAGAATTCAAAATTCGTGGATGGCAGTTATCGCTTTTATGCTTTGAATTCAGTCCCGCAAACCTGACCGTTGCGTCAGATTTTCCCCAATTTCTTCCATTTTGCCCTGATTTTCAGCAGGGTTCGGAACATAGGTTCCTCTGAATGCTGCGTTTTACGCATTTCCAGGGCTTCCGAGATCATTTCAGGTGACGGGGCTGTTTCGAGTGCATGCATACAGTTATGACGTGCCCTGGATGCTTCCCGGATTAACTGGTCGAGCCGATTCTTCGTGATTTCTCCGGAATAATAATAGAGAGGTGGTTGAAATACAGACTGACCAGGGGCAATTCTTCCTTCCATGCATGCAATTGAATAAAGCGGGGTGTTTGGATAGACCCGGAGACCGGCATTCATGTAGACCAAATCAGCGGGGTTTATATATTTATCAATAAAATCAAGTGTTTCGAAAAATGTTTCTTCACTTTCACCCGGCCCGCCGAAAAGGAAAAACCACATCGTGGGAATATTGAATTTGCTGATCATCCGGGCCATATCTTCAATTTCAGGCAGATCGAACCCTTTGTCGAGGCGCTTCAACACACAGGGGGATGCGCTGTCGGGTGTGGCATCGATCTGGATAAAACCTGCCCTGATCATCAGTTCGAACAATTCTTCACTGCAATGTCTGGGATTTATACCCATCGTTCTCAGTCTCACCTTAATATTACGCCTGATGATTTCTCGGCAAATTGATTCCGCATGGCCTTTCGGGTCATTGAATGTGGAATCAACAAACTCGAAGGTGATATAACCCAGCCGTTTATGAACATGTTCAATTTCATCAGCGATATCCGTCGGTGTTCGGGTTCTGAATTTTCGGCCTTCAATCAGTGGATAGGTGCAATAAATGCATTTGTGGGCGCATCCGCGTTTGGTTTGAACCGAATAGACCCCTTTATTCAGATAGGGTGAAAAATCAATCCATCGGTCGATGTCAGAAAACCGGGCAGAGACCGGCTTGATAGATGAAAAACCTGTACCTCGTTGAATTTCCATGCTTTTCGAGGTAACCAGGTTCGGAATCTCTGAGATATCCAGGTGATTCTGGAGGCTTTCAAGCAAAACCGGCAGAATATCTTCGGCCTCACCCACAATTCCATAATCTGCGCCAGTCAACTTCATTAACTCGACCGGAAAAATGCTGAATCCACTACCACCCAAAATAACCGGAACTTTTGTAACAGCCCTGACTGGGTGAATGAACTTCTTCAGAATATCATCCATGTAAAAAATTGCCCGGTCCATCACAACATCATCAATATTCCGGATGCTGAAACCTACGAAGTCGGGATTAAATTGGCTTACAATTGCAACGAGGTTTCTGCCCTCATCAAAAACACCATCATAAACTTTCACTTCAAACCGATCCTTCAGGCCAGCGGCGAGCAGGCACAATCCAAGCGGTGGTACCGGATAAGGCGCTTTCTCTACATTGGTATTGACAAGTAAAACTCTTCTCATTATATCACGTCGGTCCCCTTTTTTATCAGCCAGAGACTTCCAATTCTCGTGTGAAACTCATCATGTGGCAATGTGGTTTTCATCACCGAATTAAAAAAGTTATACTTCCGGTAATCATGATCAATAATCTGATCTTTAACCTGTTGATAATAAATAGTTCCTGGCATTGGTGTGAGAACTGTATAGCCGGCATAGACAACCCGGTTTCGGTCGGCATATTCTGCAAGCGCTTGAAAATCATTCAGGTTATAATCAGGCGGCACTACATAATTGCCACGGACCATGATCCCGTTTTGCTCAAAAACCTTCACAGCTTCCTGGTTATCAATAGCCGGTGAATCTTTATGATATTTTTTCAACTCTTCATCACGAAAGGATTCAAAACCGCAGATCACTACCTTCAATCCACCCCGGGCAAGTTTTTCGATGATATCGGGGCGATTTGCTGCCACATCCGCACGAATATCCATGATGAATGTTTTTCGGATTCCCTCCTCTTCCATTCTTTTGAATAAATGGAGCATGAACGTTTCGTCTACCACGGTATTTGCATCCGCAAACCTTACGACCGGATACTCATCAATACTTTTCAATTCATGGATCAGACTTTCAACAGTACGTTGAAAATATTTCCCTTTGAATTGAGTCCAGATAGAGCAGAATGTACATTTATACGGACATCCCAGGGATGTAAAAACATAAGTACTCGGGAAGGGACTGTTCCCGACTTTATAGGTATCGATCCATCGCTTGAGGTGGCTCCGGTCGGGCATCAGATAATCAGCATCCGCTGTATCCCAGGGAGCCGGCTTTCCGGCAGTTCTATGCAAACCGGCTGCCGAATTGATCAGAATGCCCGGAATTGAAGTGTAAGAACCACCGTTCTCCTTCATCCTGACCACTTCCTGGAAAATATGCGGACACTGGCCGGGAATGACAATATCAAAGGAGGGGTCAGTGAAATCCTGGGGGCATAGCGTTGCATGTAAACCTCCTGCGACGGTGAGTATTCCAGGGTTAAATTGCTTAACCGTCCGGCATATTTCGATGCAAAAACCAAATTCAGAAGTAATAACCGTAACGCCAACAATATCTGGCTGATGCTTCTCAAGTAGCAACCTGACTAACCGATCCAGCGGAGGGGTTTCCTCCACAAGATCATACTCCCCCTTGGTGTCAAAAACAGTTACATCGTGGTCTTTCACGGCCGCTGCAATGGTTAAAAGGCCCAGAGGTGGTCCGATCAGTTTCTTGTGGATGAACCGCTTAGCCTCTTCAGGCGCAAACTTGAGAATGTTATTTTCCGGAGATCTGGGTGGGTTGATCAAAAGGATTTTCATGCCCCAAAATTAGCTGATTTTTACTACATTTGTTTCGAATAATCATTGACAAGACTTTATGCCCGATTTACCCCTGATACAACAAAAATTTATAAACCTGAATTGTTGTATCATCGTTCCCACATATAACAACGACCATGCATTAAAACAGGTTATCGAAGGGGTTTTGCAATATACTGATGATGTAATTGTGGTTAATGATGGCTCGACTGATCAGACTAAGTCAATATTGGACATGTTTCCTCTTGTTGAGAAAGTTAATATTCCCGTAAATACCGGCAAGGGATGGGCTTTGAGACAAGGTTTCAGGCATGCCATCGAACGGGGCTATCGTTACGCGATCACCATTGACAGCGACGGCCAGCATTTTCCGGATGATTTGCCCCTGTTCCTGGATATTGTTGAACAACATCCCGATTCAATGGTTCTCGGTGCCCGGGATATGACCCGTGAAGATGTGCCCGGAACCAGCAGTTTTGGTCATAAGTTTTCCATTTTCTGGTTTAAAGTTGAAACCGGGATCAGGGTATTGGATGTTCAGACCGGATTCCGTTTATACCCTCTCGATAAAATCAAGGAGATCAGATGGGTGTTTTCGAAGAAATACGAGTATGAGGTTGAAATACTGGTCAGGCTTGCATGGCGTGATGTAGATGTTCTTTCGGTTCCGGTAAAAGTATATTACGCCCCGAAGGAGGTTCGTGTTTCGCATTTCAGAAAATTCAGAGATTTTACCCGTGTCAGCATTGTGAACAGTATCCTTGTCTTTTTGGCATTGCTCTGGGTACGACCTTTTTCCTTTTTCAAGGGACTAAGGAAAAAATCTTTTCGTGAATTTTTCAGGGAATATATTGTGAATAGTGAGGATTCTGATGCAAAACTGGCAAAGTCGGTTGCTCTTGGCCTTTTTATCGGGGTGACACCCATCTGGGGTTGGCAGATTGTTACAACACTGGGACTGGCGCACCTGTTCAAATTAAACAAATTCGTGGCAGTATCTGCCTCCAATGTGAGCCTCCCCCCCATGCTTCCGTTTATTATCTTCCTGAGTTATATTATCGGAGGATGGATGCTGGGCGTTAATGTTTCGAACATGCCATACAATCCCGGGTTCAGTCTGCAGTGGATCAAAGAAAACCTCTTCCAGTACCTGATTGGGAGCCTGTTGCTTGGGATTGCGCTCGTTTTGGTTTTCGGGCCTGTATCTTACCTCCTGTTGCGTTTGTTCAGAAAGAAGCATGTCTGAAATACTGGTCCATATCTACCGTTTTTTCAAAATCCGGAAAGGAGTTTTCTACCTTTTATTTGCGGCTGTTTCTTTGGTATTGGCATTCTTTACCTCCAGAATCAGCTTTGAAGAGGACATATCTCAATCTCTTTCAGATAAAGACAAATTCGACAACACCGGTTATGTGGTGAGAAACCTGAAGATCAGTGATAAGTTGATCGTTGATATAACCCTCAGTGACTCGCTTGCTGCTGTGAACCCCGATGGGTTGGAGGCCTTGGGTCAACTCCTGGTGGATTCACTGAAGGTCCGGTTCGATACCAGCTACATTCGCAATATTACCTTCAGGGCCTCCGATACGGCAATGACTTCCATGATGGATTTGGTAATTCACCATCTGCCTAATTTTCTGGATGAATCCGATTATTCAGCCATCGATAGCCTGCTCCTTCCTGGTTTTATTGAAACAGCGCTTAAAAAAAACTACAAAATCCTTGTTTCCCCGGCAAGCATGGTACTCAAAAAACGTATTCAGCAGGATCCGCTTGGGATTTCAAACAAAGCATTCGCGAAATTGAAGTCACTCAAGGCTGGTGAGAATTTCGAATTGTACAACGGATGTGTTTTCACCAGTGATCTCCGTCATCTGCTCATCTTCATCGTACCGGCAAATCCGTCAAGTGAAACTTCCAAAAATGACAAGCTGATAAAAGGACTTGATGAAATCATCGAAAGATTAGGGTTTGGTCAGCTTTCTATGTTCAAGATTCAATACTTCGGAGGTCCTGCAGTTGCAGTTTGCAATGCCCGGCAGTTAAAGAAAGATATTACCCTCACCCTGGCGATCGCCGTGGGGTTGATTTTTCTTTTGGTTGGCTGGTATTTTAAAAGTATCAGGGTTCCCATTCTGGGAATGTTGCCTGCCATTTTCGGCGGTGCTTTGTCATTGGCAGTACTGTTTATCGTGAAGGGTAAAATTTCAGCCATTTCGCTCGGGATTGGCTCCGTCATTCTCGGGCTGATTGTTGACTATTCGTTGTATCTCATAAACCATTTTCGAAGAAATCAGGACATTGAACGTACCTTCAGGGAGATGTCTCTGACCATTATATTATGCAGCCTCACATCTGCAGGTGCTTTTCTGTGCCTCACCTTTCTCAATTCGGTTGTTTTGCAGGACCTTGGATGGTTCGCCGCAATCAGCGTAACAGGCGCAGCCCTATTCACACTGATCATACTTCCTCATTTTCTAACCAGAAAAATGCTTTCTGAAAAGACCCCGCAACGCTTCACTTTCATTGATAAACTGGCTGCCATTCCTTATGAGAAAAACAAATGGTTAATCATCGGTTTGGTTTTTCTCTGCATGGTGAGTATTTGGTTTTCCCAAAAAGTCGGATTTGAGAAAAACATGTCATCCCTTAGTTTTGTGACACCCCGGCTTGCCAAAGCCGAGTCCGACCTGGATAGGATAAGCAGCTATAAGCTTAAGAATATTTATCTTGTTGCAACCGGAAAAACAACCGAAGAGGCACTCAGAAACCAGGAAAATATGGCCGACAGGATTTATGGCCTGATTAACAACGGGACTGTCCTGGGAGTTTCAAATGCCGGAGCACTTCTCTCCTCGGATTCATTGCAGGTAATTAAAATCGCCCGATGGAACAGTTACTGGACAGAAGAAAAAAAAGATAAGCTGAAAGTGAATCTGACAGCCCAATCGCAAAAAATCGGGTTCCGTGGATCAGCCTTTGATGCCTTCTTTGAAATGCTAGATGCAAAATACACTCCTCTGACAATAGGCGAATTGAATCTGGCTGACAACCCTGTGGTTGCCGACTGGCTCACAGTGACTTCTGAACTAACGCTTGCACCGACCATCCTGAAAGTACGGGAGGAATCAATGTCAATGGTTTACAGTAAATTTCCTGCAGATGCACGATATGTAATGTTTGACAGGCAAAGTCTTACCCGGAAGTTTATCGAAAATGTCAAACATGATTTCGATTTGCTGGTATCATTGTCCATGGTTTTTGTCACGCTGCTCCTGATTTTTTCCTTTGGCCGTCTTGGCCTTGGCCTGATGACTGCCATGCCAATGTTTTTCAGTTGGCTGATCACACTGGGTTTTATGGGGCTCACCGGCATCCGGTTCAATATTTTCAACATCATTATCTCTTCGTTTATTTTCGGGCTTGGAGTTGATTACAGCATCCTGATGATGCGAGGGTTGCAGCATTCCCTGAGAACCGGGAAAGATGATATTCAGGCATATAAAGTCTCTGTACTACTCTCATCCCTTACAACCCTGTTTGGCGTTGGAGCCCTCTTTTTCTCCCGCCATCCGGCGCTCCACTCCATTGCGCTGGTATCAGTTGTTGGCATCGTGGCCGTTGTGCTACTTTCGTTTGTTTTTCAGCCACTGATTTTCAAGGGAGTGATTCTCAACAGACGGTCGGATCAAAAATTTCCGGTTACCTTCCGGATTTTGATTAAAACCCTGATCACCTGGGGCAATATTGTAGCCATCGCATTTATCCTGATGATTTCAGGTATCATGATCAATTTGCTGCTTCCGATGAAAAGAAAGAAAAAAGAGATGCTCTTTCACCGGTTATTTTATTGGCTTACAAAAGCATACATCGCATTTACTTTTGCCTTCGACCGGAAACTGATCAATGAATCCGGCGAAAATTTCGTAAAACCTGCTATCATTATCAGCAACCACCAAAGCCTTATCGAAACGCCGGCCTTTCTAAGGTTATACCCTAAAATCATCATCCTCACTACTTCATGGGTTTACCGCTCTCCTATTTTTGGCCCGATAGCCCGGCTGGCTAATTTTTACAATGTTGACAATGGAATTGAAAGCATCATCGGGCTGTTGAAAGAGAAGGTGGATGAAGGCTTTTCGATCCTTATATTTCCGGAGGCACATCGTTCGGAGGATCATCATATCCAGCGTTTTCACAGAGGGGCTTTTTACCTGGCTGAGAAACTACAGATTGACATATTACCCATTTTGGTCTTCGGAACCGGTGATTTTTTGGGAAAAGGTGCTTTCTGGGGCCGGCCGAACAGCTTCAGAATGAAGATACTCAACAGGGTAACCTGCGACGATATTTCCTTTGGAACTACCTACCAGGAGCGGACCAGGCAATTTCGAAAATTTTATATTTCCCAATATGCAGCATTCAGGACGGAAGAAGGGAACACGAATTATTATCGCCGTAAACTTGCATTGAATTATGTGTTAAAGGGGCCTGTTCTCGAATGGTACATGCGGGTAAAACTGAAACTTGAAAACAATTACGAAATATATAATCAGCTGATGCCCCGTAACGGAGATATACTTGACCTGGGATGCGGTTACGGGTTTATTTCATATATGCTGATGTTTACCGCTGATGGCAGAAAGGTTTCTGCTGTGGATTATGATCCTGAAAAAATTGAGGTGGCTGAAAACTGCTTCTCTAAAAATGACCGGATCCGGTTCACCGTTGCCAATGTTTCTGATTATGAAATAACGCCAATGGATGGATTCCTGCTAAGTGATGTTTTGCATTACCTCACTTATGAACAACAGGAAAACCTGTTAACGAAATGCTTTTCAAATCTTAAACCCGGTGGATGTGTGCTTATCCGGGAGGCAAACGCCGAACTTGCCGGCCGTCATGAAAAATCATTGCTTACTGAATTCTTTTCAACACACATCGGGTTCAATAAAACACAAACCGGGGAAAAACGACTCTATTTCACCTCAGCCGGCCAAATCAGGGCTTTGGCAAATGAATATGGCCTGACGATGGAGGTTATTGATAATAAGAAAGTTACTTCTAATAATTTGTTTGTGGTCAGAAAACAACATGCATAAATTCGACATTGTTATCATTGGCTCCGGACTGGGTGGACTTCTTTGCGGATATATCCTGAGCAAAGAGGGTTTCAATGTGTGCATCGTTGAAAAACAGAGCCAACCGGGCGGCAACCTGCAAACATTTACACGTCACGGACACAAATTTGAAACGGGAGTCCATTATATTGGTTCATTGGGTCCAAACCAAACCCTTGCAAGATACTGGTCTTATTTTGGATTGATGGACAAAATTCAATTTCAACAACTTGACCTGGATTGTTTTGACCGTGTTGCATTTAATGAAGAAGAGTTTCCGATTGCACAGGGGTTCGAAAATTTCGCCAGTCAGCTGCTGCGGTACTTTCCAAACGAGAAACAGGCACTGGATGACTATATCCGGACAATTCAGGAGGTTGTTTCATCTTTTCCGCTTTACAACCTTGAATTACCAAAAGATCATCGGGAACACCATTATACCACCCAAAGTGCATTTGATTTTTTACAAAACTTATCCAGGACACCAAATTTCAAATTGCAAATTGCAAATTTCAAATCCCAAACCCCGCTGTCGGCAGTGCTGGCGGGCAATAACTATCTTTATGCGGGCAGCCATTTTTCACCACTTCATGTGGCTTCTCTCATCAGTCATTCGTTTATTTCAGGGGCTTACAGAATAATGGGAGGCAGTGATCAGGTTTCGCAGGCATTGATTGCGTCGATTGCCTCGCAGGGTGGAACAGTGATTACCAGACGAGAAATTTCCAAGATCGGACAATTACCACATTTGCAACAAAAATTCATCCTTGAAACAACCACCGGCGAGATTTTTATGTCGAACATGGTCATTTCCAACATCCATCCGGCAAAAACACTTACCATGATGCCACCGGATATGGTTCGTCCCGCCTATCATAAACGGATCGTTTCCCTGCAAAACACAACATCATCATTTATTTTATACCTGTCTGTCAAGCCGGGATCCTTTCCTTATCTCAACTATAACTATTATTATCACACTTCCCGTGATCCTTGGAATGAATCGGCAGTATCTGAAAAAAACTGGCCTGAGATGTTCCTCCTCTCCACAGGCTGTCACATCCCTGACCAGAAATATGCAGAAACCGTGACGATTCTGACCTACATGCGTTTCGATGAAGTTGCCGGATGGGAAAATACAACCATCGGGCGCCGGGGGCCCGAATATCAGGATTTCAAGAATGAAAAGGCTGAGCGGCTCCTGCAACTGGTGTCACTAAAATTTCCCGGATTATCAGCTGCGATTGATCGTATGGAGATATCCACCCCACTCACCTATCGCGACTATACCGGCACTCCGGATGGATCATTATATGGAATCCGGAAAAACTTTCATGAACCATTGCTGACTGCTGTGATGCCTAAAACCAAAATCCCGGATTTCTATTTCACAGGACAAAATATCAATCTGCATGGAGTTCTCGGCGTAACCATTGGTTCTGTGGTAACTTGCGGTGAAATTCTCGGATTAGAATATCTGCTAAAAAAGATTCAAAATGGCTGAACGGAAACACCGCCGGAGCAAACGAATTGGAATAATCCTGCTTATTTTGACGACCATCGTATTTGTTTTTTCAGGATGGTTTTATCTAAGGACTCAAATCCAGCCCCCTCAGCCAGACAGCAAAGAATCCATCAATCTCACCGTAGAGAACCCGGCAACCGATTTTTACCGGGTCGGCCCGAACTGGATGAAGAAAAGTTCGTCAGGGCTTTGGGAGATGTACCTTGAAGGAAAACCGTTTGACCGCGGTGTCATCAATGGAAAATTATCGAAAACCCTTATCGCTCAACAGGAGAAGGCATTTATTGACCAGATCCGTAGCCTGATCCCGTCAGATTTCTATCTGCGTTTTTTGAAATACTTCATCTATTGGTTTAACCGCGACCTCGATCATTTTCTTCCGGATGAATACAAACTCGAAATTTATGGAATATCACTCTCGGCTTCGGATCAGTATTCTTTCATCGGTTCAAACTACCAGCGTATCCTGAACTATCACTCAGCACATGACATTGGTCATGCTATGCAGGACTACAGGCTTGTCGGGTGTACCAGTTTCGGTGTTTGGGGATCCAAATCGAAAGACAGCTCCATGCTCATTGGTCGCAATTTCGATTTTTATGCCGGAGATGAATTTGCAGCAAATAAGATCGTTTGTTTTGAAAAACCTGAAAATGGATTTGGTTTCATGATGGTTACCTGGGGAGGGATGATCGGTACTGTTTCGGGGATGAACGAGTCAGGTTTGACCGTGACCATTAATGCAGCCAAATCGGAAATTCCAACCTCGGCACGCACGCCAATTTCCCTGTTAGCACGCGAAATACTGCAATATGCTTCAACCATCAGCGAAGCATATCGCATTGCTCAAAAACGGGAAACATTTGTTTCCGAATCCATTCTCATCGGATCTGCAAAGGATAAACAAGCAGCCATCATTGAGAAATCTCCTTTCAAAATTGCACTAGTTACTCCCGCCGGAAACTATATTTCATGCGCAAACCATTTTCAATCGCCTGAATTTTCTACAGATCCACTTAACATACAGAATATCAAAGAGAATGCATCTGCATACCGGTACAAACGACTTATTCAGAACATTACCACCAATACTCCCCTTGATTACAAAGGTGTAGCCGCCATCCTGCGCGACCAGCAAGGTCTGAACAATTCAAACATCGGCATGGGCAACGAGAAAGCATTAAATCAGCTGATCGCCCACCATTCAATTATTTTTATGCCGGAAAAATTGCTTGTTTGGGTTTCAACGACCCCATGGCAAATCGGGCCTTATGTGTGTTACGACCTTTATAAAATTTTTCATAACTTTGCCGGGCTTAAGCAAAAGGTTGAAATAACGGAAACGGATAAAACCATTCCAGCGGATACATTCCTTGAATCCTTTGAATATAAACGTTTCATACGCTTCAGGGAAATGAGGAAAAGCCTTAACCAGATGCTTCGGGCAGAAACAACCAATGTGCTTTCAGGTTCTTTTCTTGATGATTTCCGGACTTCCAATCCCATGTATTACGAGGTTTATGACCTGATTGGTGATTATTATCGCAAAAAAGGGCAATGGAAACTAGCACAGGCGGAATACCGCCATGCGCTGACCTTGATTATCCCACGCTGGAAAGAAAAGGAAAATATTATAAAGAAGCTGGCCGCATGCAATATGCACAATTAGCCTTTACAGGTGCTAAAAAAAAATAATAGATGAAATTTAAACTGATATATCCCCGCTGGGAAAAACTTGACGGACAAACCATTTTCAATCTGCCGCCCCATGGCCCGGTAGTCATGGCCGCTGCCATCCCTCACAATATTGAAATCGACTTTACTGATGAAAATGTTGAAGACCTCATCATTGATGAAAGTCCTGATTTTGTAGGTATTTCAATGATGCTGACCACGCAGGTCAAGCGGGGTTGGGAAATCGCCGACCAATACAGAAAGCTTGGGAAAAAGGTGATTTTTGGTGGTATTTCTACCATGCTGCACGCAGAAGAAACCATGCTGCATGCCGACTCAGTTTTTTTAGGCGAAGTGGAAGGACGTCTGGATCAGGTATTCCAGGATTTTCATAAAAATGACCTGAAGAAGATCTACAATTTCATCAGTACACCACCTGATATGAGCCTGATCGGTCCTGCCAAGCGTGATATCCTGAAAAAAGATCTTTACTATCATAAAGGTTTCCGCATGGTTGACCTTTTCCATGCCTCCCGTGGATGTATCTATGATTGCTATCCCTGCGCCGTGCGTTACCTTGGCGGACGCGGCTTCCGTCCCCGTCCCATCGACAAGGTGGTTGAGGAGTTGTCGCAAATGGATAATAATCGCCTGTTTATTGTTGATAATTCGCTCGCGCTCGATACACAGTGGGAAAAAGATCTTTTTAAAGCGATGATCCCGTTGAAGAAAAAATGGGTTAGCCACACCATTGAAGACAAAGATGAGGTACTTGATCTTGCTGCGCAGGCGGGTGCATGGTATGTTTATCAGGCGGTATTTGACACCTCTGATTACATTAAAAACCGCATCAAGCAGTACCATGAATATGGCATTGCTGTTGAAGGCACCATTTTGCTTGGCCTCGACAACCAAACCGAAGATGATATCAAGCGATTGGTTGACTTTCTGTTGGAAATCGAACTTGACCTGGCTGAGTTTACCGTACTTGCCCCTTTTCCCCATACAAAAGCTTACAGCGATCTGCTGAAACAGGGTCGCATCTTCGATACCGACTGGAATCACTATAATGCAGGAAAAGTAGTTTACCACCCAAAACACATGTCGGCAGAAAGGCTGGGTGAACTTTATCAATATGCATGGGATACGTTTTATCAGGATGAACCTCAAACGATGAAAATGTTCAACCTGATCAACAAGGTTGTTTCACGCGAAATTGCTGATGGTACCTATACTCCCCGCCGCCGCGACATCGCCGATCTGAGCTTTGGGAAGAAAGTACCTAAACTTGTGTAAATTTTCACCGTTTCACCATTTTACCCCTTAACCCTTAATACTTAAAATCCACCTGTCAACCAATGGAGACAAATCCCGACTTCAATAAATACATGGACCGCTACTTCAACTTTGCAGGACAATGGGAAAGTCCCTCCAAATGCGGATTAAAGGTCATTCACCGGAAAGATGGTAAAACATTGGCCATTGCCACTGAAATCTACAGGCAAAATCCCGGAACCCCGGTTACCGAATGGTGTGCACCACTGGCTACCCTTATCATGAAGGAGTTGGATTGTTTACCTGACCAATTTATTTTTATCGAACATACTCCGGACCTTCGCAGCAAACTAGCATTTTACGATGAAACTTTCGACCTGGTTACTTTTGATGTTGATGGTCATAATTTAGTTAATCCAAAATGGTCACGGCTTTCACCGGATCTGGTTGATGGAATGATGGAAGCATAAATTCTTCCTAAATTTACCTCATGGTTCATTACAAAATCTGCTGGTATCTCTTTGTTTCATTATTTTTTCCATTTCTATTGTTTACCCATCCGGGTTTTGCGCAACAGGTGCTCAAATCGTGCATCCAGGGTATTGTCATCGATGTTCAAACTCAAATGCCGCTCACCGGAGCAACAATTACTATTCCCGGTTCTGACCCTCTCATTGGTACGGTTACCGACAGTCATGGCCATTTTCGGCTTCCTCCTGTAAAAATTGGGCAATACCAACTCAGGGTTACGTACATGGGTTATGCACCAATACTGACCGATGCACTGATTGTAGTCAGTGGTAAAGAGACGATGACAACCATTTTGATGCAGGAAACGGCCGTCAATACCGGAGAAGTTGAAATAAGGGCCGGCTACCGCAAAGATGAAGCCCTGAATAAAATGGCAACGGTGAGCGTAAGATCCTTCAGTGTTGATGAAACCTTCAGGTTCGCCGGAAGCTACAACGACCCTGCAAGAATGGCGGCTAATTTTGCTGGTGTAACGAGTGGCATCGATAACCGGAATGATATCATTGTCCGGGGCAATTCTCCGACCGGCTTGCAATGGCGCATCGACGACATGGAGATTCCAAATCCAAACCATTTTGCAGCAGTAGGTACCACAGGTGGTCCTGTTACGGTGTTGAATAACAACCTCGTGACCAATTCCGATTTTTTCACGGGTGCGTTCCCCGCCCAATATGGCAATACACTGGCCGGTATTTTTGACCTGAAAATGCGGAACGGGAATGCCGAAAAACGGGAATACTGGTTTGAAGTTGGCTGGAACGGGCTCGAATTCGGAACAGAAGGCCCGTTTTCAAAAAAAAGCCGGGCCTCCTACCTGATTTCATACCGGTATTCTCCGCTGCAATTTCTTAACTGGTTTAATATCAACGTCGGAATCGTCCCGAAATATCAGGATCTTAATGTCAAAATAAACATTCCTACACGGAAATCAGGTACCTTCACTATCACCGGGATAGGTGGTTTGAGTTATATTGAACTTTTTGACAGTAAGAAAAATCAATCTGAATGGCTTTTCCCTGATTTTGGCGAAGACCTCTCGAATGGGTCAAACCTTGGTGTTTTTGGGGTCTCTCACCAGATTTTCCTGACAAATAATCTCCGTTGGAAAAACATGCTTTATCTGGTTGCTTCCGATACCCGCACCCGGATCGATACCTTTTCTGACATTCAACAGGTCCCTTCCCGATGGGCTGGTGAAAGATCAACCGAAGTCAAGTATTCATTCTCTTCCATACTGACAAAGAAATTCTCACCCCTGAACTCCATGACATCTGGCATTTATTGGGATTTATATCAGATGTCATTTGCCGACAGCATGATGTATAAAGGCAACTTCCTTATAAATACCGGTTCGAGGGAAAGTATGCAACTGTTACGTGGATTTTCGCAATGGCAGCATATTTTCAGCGAAAAATTCTCTTCTACACTGGGGATTTTCGGATCATGGCTTACCATGAACAATTCATGGTCGGTGGAACCAAGGCTTGGGTTCGACTGGATCATCAGTACGAAACATTCGGTCAATTTTGGAACCGGGCTTTACAGTCAGATGCAACCCAGGGTAACCTATTTTATACTGTCACATCAACCCGGCGGCCGGGTATCACAACCCAACCTTGATCTGGGGTTCACGCGGAGCGCTCAAATCGCGATTGGGTATAACTATTTGCTAAACAATGACCTTCGATTCAAAACCGAATTATATTATCAGTATTTATTCAGGATACCGACCAAAAGTTCGATCCCGGAATATGCCCTCAGCAACCAGGGGCACGGCTTTTTTATCGATCGGCAATATTCTGACAGCCTGGTGAATCGGGGAACCGGTCAGAATTATGGGCTGGAAACCACTTTCGAACGATTTTTCAGAAAAAACTATTACTTTCTGTTTTCGGCCTCAGTTTTCAACTCAACCTATTACGGGTACGACAACATTACAAGAAACTCAGCATTTAATGTGAACTACGCATTGAATGCTGCAGGCGGATATGAATTTATCATGGGAAAACGAAAATGGGGCGTGATGTCACTGGGGTTACGTGCAACCTGGGCGGGAGGAAGCCCATATATCCCTTACGATGTGAATGGCACCGTAGCTTCAGGAGAACCGGTATATGATTGGGAACAGGCCTATCATCCCCGTTTTCCTGATTACAAACGCATTGCCTTCCGTTTCGGGATCAGAAGAAATCTTCCAGGGTATAACATTGAATTTTTCATGGATTTACAATACCGGACCAGTTTTACCAACATCTCACTCCAGCGGATTGACCCCAAAACAGGTGAGGTAAGAAATTTCCTGACCATGGGATTTTTCCCAATGGGGACCTGGAGGATACAATTTTAAATAAAAACCCCTATCTTTGCAATTCCATAACTCTGAAAATGAATAAAGACACTGCACATTCATTCCATATACCTGTACTGGGTATTGGCTATTCCATTGATACTCCGATTAAGGTGGCTCATTTGGGAATATCATCTGTCATTTCACTTGGAGATGACATCCTCATTGAAAGACTTAGGGAGTTCTATAGCAAAAAGTTTGATCTTCCTTTTCAGGCTATTACTGAGAAAATAGATGATTTCCGGGCAAAGAGAATTACCGCCTATCTCAACCTCGTTCAGAAACTTGCCAAGGATAAATTTGAAGAACTGAAAGCAACCTACGCACAAAAGAACAGTGAATTTTCCAAATACATTGATTTATTACATGATTCATCCCTCATCAAACAGAAGTTTGAACAGCTCAAACAGAATTGGAATGATCTGGACATGAAAGAATGGATTCATGAAAATCTGCCTATGGGCAGCATCGATGTGAACATCATGACCAAGGTGGACAAGGAAAATTACCGTGACAATGTAAAACTGCCGGTTGAATATAATAATGCTTATGCCGCTGTACGCGGTTTTATTAACAGTGACCTCACCTCTTCCGTAGTAATATCTGCAGGGTTGAGCCCACGCTTGTATAATTATTTTGAAACCTTTGAGGAATTTTATCCGGATCAGGATTTTAAGTTAAAAAAGAAAATAACCCTGAAAGTAAGTGATTTCAGATCGGCACTCATACAGGGTAAGTATTTGGCTAAAAAAGGGTTATGGGTTTCTGAATATCGAATTGAATCAGGTCTGAATTGTGGCGGGCACGCATTCGCCACAACAGGTTTTCTGCTTGGCCCGGTGTTGGATGAGATCAATGTCAATCGTGAGGATCTCATCAGACAAACCTTTGACCTGATGAAAATAGCATTAAAGGCAAAAAACCGCCCCTGCCCTGCCGAACCGCTTGAAGTCAAAATCACCGCACAGGGTGGTGTGGGCACTGCTGAGGAACATCAGTTCCTTACTGACCATTACCAACTTGATTCAGTTGGCTGGGGAACTCCGTTCCTGCTGGTACCTGAGGTGGTTAATGTGGATGACATTACACTCGATTTGTTGTGTAAGGCCAAAGAAGATGATCTTTATCTCAGCGGCATAAGCCCATTGAATGTTCCGTTTAATAACCTCCGGGGGAATACAAAAGACCTCGAAAAAGAGCAATACATCAATAATAAGACACCCGGAAATCCTTGTCCGAAAAAGTACGTGGCACTCAATGATGAGTTCGGATTTCCATCCTTATGCACAGCTTCAAGGAAATATCAGAAGTTGAAAATCAATGAACTTAAAACCAAGGGTTTGCCGGAAGCGGAATTTCAAACCGAATACAATAAAATTGTTGAAAAAGCCTGTATTTGCGTTGGTCTGGGTACTTCAGCGCTCCTGGTAAATAATCTCGATACGAAGGTTGAAAAGCCGGGTGTTTCTGTGTGTCCGGGACCAAATATGGCCTATTTCTCTGAAGTAATGACCCTCAAAGAGATGGTGGATCATATCTATGGAAGAATCAATGTCATTACCCGGACTGACCGCCCGCACATGTTCATCAAAGAACTTACGATCTACATCGATTTCCTGAAAAGTAAACTGGAGGAAACAGCTCACCCCCGGACTGAAAAACAGCAGGAATATTTCACTTCTTTCAAGGATAATCTGCAAAAAGGCATTCAATATTATAAGGACCTTTTCTCCAATGTGAAATTAAGTTTCCAGGAAAAAAAATCCAGACTGTTATCTCAGTTGGAACAATATGAAATTCAACTGAAAGAACTGCCTATCCATCAAATTGAAGAAGTGATGGCATGATTCTTCCACCCGTCTGGCTTGTCAAAGCCATCAACGCTTTCCGCACTTTTTTAATTCAATTCAACAGGAAGCTTTTCCCTGGAAATGTTGTTTTGTATGAACAATTTCAGAACTTCTGGCTTTTACCATCGCTCTATGTTGCTGCAAAACTTGACATTGCAACCCTTTTAAAGGATAAACCACTTTCAGCCCAGGAATTATCTGAACAATTAAATGTTGATGCTTCCAATGTTTCACGTATCCTTCGCGCCCTCGTCAGTCAGGGTATTTTCACCCAAAAACGCGATGGACGTTTTGCGATCAACGGCATGGCCAAAGGTCTTCTTAACGAGCCTGGTTCATTGCGATACATGGTCCTTCACCACCTCGGACCTGTGAACTGGAATTTAATGAGCAACCTGGAATATGCTGTACGTACAGGAAATGAGGCTTTTACCAATAAATATGGCATGGAAACATACGAATATTTAAAGGAGCACCCTGAAGAATATGCCTTGTTTGATAGATCGATGTCTAACCTTTCCGAACTTGGACTTGCCCCCATTCTGCAGGTTTATGACTTCTCAAAATTCGCCTTAATCGCTGATATCGGGGGTGGGGAAGGATTTCTACTCGCAAATATCCTTCAGCAAAACCAAACATGCAAGGGTATTCTTTTTGATACCCCGGAAGCCCTTGTGAAAGCACCCGAAATGCTAGCCCGACATCAGGTGGAAAACCGGACAACTGTCGTTTCGGGTAATTTTTTCAAATCTGTTCCGGCATCCGCTGATCTTTACCTTCTCAAAAATATCATTCATAACTGGGGTGATGAACAATGTGTTGAATTGTTAAGTTCCATCCATAAAACCATGGAGCCACATGGAACCCTGCTGATCATTGAAATGGTAATCTTGCCTGGAAAAGAACCATCACTTGCCAAATTGATCGATATCCAGATGATGGCCACCATGGTTGGGGGCAAAGAACGTACGGCTGAAGAATATCGAACATTACTTCAAGAATCAGGATTCAAACTTACCCGGATCATCCCCACGATTGCCCCGATTTGCCTGATAGAGGCCAGAAAAAATGGATAAAACTTCCTATTTTTGCAACATGCGAAAATTCTGGTCCATTCTTAATAAAGAATTTTTATTACTTCTCAGAGACTTCCCAGGCTTGATCATCCTGTTCCTGATGCCCGTGTTGTTGATTTTCGTGGTAACCCTTGCACAGGAAAATGCCCTTAAAAGTCAGAATGCACGAACAAGAATCCTGTTCGTAGATGAATTGAAGAGCCCGTTTTCGCAAAAACTGCACTCAAGCATCGACTCATCAGGTTTTTTTAAACCGGTTGCTTACATCGGAAATGTTCCAGTAAGCCATTCTCAGGCCAAAGCCCTTATTGGTCAAGGAGATTACAAGTTTGGCGTGATCATTTCACACCCTGACTCTGCAATTGTCCTGCTGATCGACCCCACCTTGCAGGAAACATTTAAATCCTCGGTTATCAACTCGTTAACTTATATTATCAAAGGCACACAGAACAAAGAGGCCATGAACAATATCCTGAGTAATCTCCCCGGCAACATGCAGCCTGCCATCCGCTCTATCGTGGCAGAGGCCATGCAAAAATTACCTCCGGTCAGGGAATCTTATGCGCTCAGGGAAAAATCTGCCATTCAACCCAATGTGATCCAGAATAATGTCCCCGGATTTATTTTGTTTGCGATGTTTTTTATCGTAATTCCCCTCGCCGGAAGCCTGGTGACAGAAAAGAATGAAGGGAGCTTTCAGCGCCTTCGTTCACTGCCAGTGAAACTATCAGCCATCCTGGGAGGTAAAGTTATCGCCTACATGCTGGTGTGCCTGGTTCAGTTCATCCTGATGATGGGAATCGGAACATGGGTTTTCCCAACATTTTTTGGTTTTCCTCCTTTAGACCTTGGGCAACAGTATCTGGCGATTGTCATCGCAACAATTGCGGCGTCCCTTGCTGCCGTTGGCTTCGGTATCATTGTAGGTGCCGCTGCTACCACCCATAACCAGGCCGCACTGTTCGGTTCGGTGATGGTGGTTTTGCTTGGCGTTATCAGTGGCACTTTTCTGCCAGTCAACCTCATGCCCGGTTTTATTCAATATATCAGCTACCTCTCCCCCATCCGCTGGGGAATCGATAACTACCTGAACCTCTTCGTACGGGAGGGAAATATTGCCAGTATCCTGCCAAATACGGTTTTACTGATCCTGTTTTTTGGTTTTGCAATGACGACCAGCATTGCTATTTTTGCAAAACCAAAATAGAGGAAGAAAATTTAGTTTCATCCCATGAAAGAAAAGGAAGGATTTGTGGATTATCCTGAACAACAGATGATCCTATATGTAGAAAAGGATGACGGAAAATATGGACCTATGCAAACAGGTTCATACCTTTCGGCCAACTACATGGAAGATTATACTTATAAACGCAGGAACCTCGAGTTGGAACTAAGAGACCAGCTTACCAACGGGTTTATCAGTCCGGTGAAATTTTACATGGTTTTTGAAGATCTGTCCTTGTCAGAACTGGCTGCAAGGGCAGGGATCCGGAAATCACGCGTAAAGAAACATCTTGATCCGAAACACTTTGGCAATGCCACTGTTGATGAACTTCGTAAATACGCTGCCGTGTTTAATGTGCCGGCAGCGAACCTCTTACAGGCCCTGCTGCTAAACAGTCATGGCACCCTTGAATCGATGCTCATCCTGGAAAATAAAGGGGAGAAAATTTCAATCGATCAAATGGCAACCGCCAACCCTTTTGTTGTGATAACCAAAATTGAAGAACGAATTTAATGATCATACAAAATTTCAACCATAAAATGGCCGCCCACTGTGAATCAGGAACGATTACCTCCCTGCTCAATCATGGTGGCCTGAACATCACTGAGCCCCTGGTATTCGGCATAGCAAGCGGAATTTTCTTCGGTTATTTTCATAAAATGAAGTCCTTTGCATTCCCTACCTTTATTGTCAGGAACAAGCCGGGACAAATGCGTACCAATATCGAAAAACGGATTGGCGCAAAGTTTAAATCCTACGATTTTAAAGATCCTATCAAAGGGCAGCAGACACTTGATCAATTGCTCAGCCAAAACATACCGACCGCTGCACAGGTTGATTTCTTTTACATGGATTATGTACCTTCCTGGGAACGTGTACATATCAATGTCCATTTTCTGGTTATCACCGGTAAGGAAGGAACAAGATATACCATCAGCGATGCATACTTTCCAAAAATGGTTGAACTTGAGGCGGCTTCATTGGAAAAAGGCAGGTTCGCCGGGGGAAATATGTCACCAAAGGGGTTTATCTTTCATCTGGAGAAGCTACCTGCCGATATCGATTACAGCACAGCGATCATCAAAGGAATAAAAAAAGCTTGCTTTTACATGTTAAAAATCCCAATTCCTTTCCTGGGAGTAAAAGGGATGCGCATGTTTGCTAAAAAAGTGGTTGAATGGCCAAAGTTCGCCAGGGATACCGAACATCTTTCGCATGAAATCATGAAGATCAATATTCTGCTTGAAGACCAGGGAACCGGTGGGGCTGGATTTCGGTTCATGTATGCAACATTCCTTCAGCAGGCAGCGGGTTTGATCGGTAAACCAGCCTTGAAGGACCTTTCAGGTGAATTGATGAAAATCGGTGACGGGTGGAGGGAAATTTCACTCTTCTCTGCCCGGATAGGTAAAAACAGGGATCTTGGCCCGGAAAAACTTAAACAACTCAGTGAAATGATTTACGACAGGGCCGATGTGGAAGAAAGGTTTTTCAAATCCCTGTCGCAGGCAATTAAATAATCGAATATTAAGATCTTATATATGTTAAAAACAGAAGAAGAACTGAAACTTGAAATTAAAGAACTAATCATGCGTACCCTGGCGATCACCGACGTGGCCATTGAGGATGTGGATGACGAAAAACCTCTTTTCGGTGGCGATAATGCACTCACACTTGATTCGGTTGATGCAATTGAAATCATTATGGCCATTCAAAGGACTTATGACATCAGGATTGCAGATCAAAACCTTGCCAGGCAGGTGATCGGTTCCATCAATTCCATTGCCCGGTTCATTGGTGAGCAACAAGCAAACACAACAACCTAACCTAATTCCATCAGCATTGAAAGATTCCTACCTGACTGCCGGAATCAGACTGGACCAATTGTTTCGGCTCCTCCGCAGAAACATAATTGCCTGTAACTCGAAAACACTTTTTCGTCTGGTTTTTCTTGTCCAGAGTGCCTTCTGGTCATCTGTTTTTTCCTGGATCGAAAAAGCAAGGTATGGAAAGCAACTGAAAAATGCTCCTACACCGGATGATCCGGTTTTTATCATTGGCCACTGGAGAACCGGTTCAACTTTTCTTCATCAACTCATGAGCCTGGATGAGGAATTGTGCACACCTTCCCTTTTCCAGGTTGCAGTGCCCGACAGTTTCCTGGTTTCTTATCCCTATTACCGTCCGATATTCAAACAAGTGGTTTCCGAACACCGCCCCATGGACCAGGTCAAAATTGGCATGGACGAACCCCAGGAAGATGAATACGCAATTTATCGGATCACAAACTATTCACCTTTGGAAAATCTGGTTTTTCCTAAAACAAAGTCGTACTTTCTCAACCATGGCAGCCCATTTGTACCATCCGGCGAACCGCTGATTAAGTGGAAAAGCGATGTTAAGAACTTTTTTAGAAAAATACATTTCAAAACCGGAAAAAGAATTGTTTCCAAGAATCCATTCAATTCATTCCGTATCAAACTATTGCATGAAATGTTCCCAAATGCCAGGTTTATCAATATTATGCGCCATCCCAATTGTGTCGTCCCATCAACCATCCACATGTGGAACATTCTTGGAAATCAGAACTCCATGAATACCATGGGGGCCAAACCGGCATTTTCGGAGGTGGTAGGTTTTTTGAAGAACCTGCTGGAAACGGTTGAAAGAGATTGTGAAAGTTTACCTTCAGGAACCGTGGTCCATGTGAGGTTTGAAGATCTGGAAGCTTCTCCTGTTGAGGTACTACGAGGCGTTTACAGGGAACTCGGGCTGCCATTTTCCGACAGGTTGGAAATCCGCATTAAAGATTTCATGCTGCAGAATTCTGCTTTTAGTAAAAATGTTTTTTCGCTGACACCACAAGAAAAATCGATGATTGCGACCGAACTCTGGGCACAGATGAAATCTTGCAACTACCTTAAGGATCAATAAACATTTCATCCGTTCATCATGAAACTACCAGATACCTTTTTTCCTCAAATTGAAAAAGAATCACTTGCGGATATTTCGGCCTTTCAAAATAATAAGCTTCTTGAAACGCTGGAATATCTTCAGGCAAGTTCCCCTTATTACAGGAATTTATTCAGGAAACAACACATTGACATCCATAAAATTAAAACTGTTGCCGACCTTGTAAATATCCCGGTTACCACGAAAGACGACCTTCAGCATCACAATGATGAATTTATTTGCGTGCCCAGGGTGAAAATTATCGATTACATTACCACTTCCGGAACTCTTGGTGATCCTGTGACATTTGCCCTTACCAGCAATGACCTTGACCGGCTGGCCTACAACGAAGCCATTTCATTCACGTGTGCGGGAGGTAGTGCAGATGATATTTATCAGCTCATGGTGACCATCGACCGCCGCTTTATGGCAGGATTAGCATATTTCCTGGGGATCAGGATGCTCGGCGCAAGTGTTGTAAGGGTAGGCAATGGAATTCCTGAACTTCAATGGGATACCATCCGGCGAATTAAACCTACAGCGATTGTTGCCGTTCCTTCGTTCATTCTGAAGATGGTAGCCTATGCTGAGGAGAACGGAATTGACTACAAGTCAGCCAGTATAAAAAATGCAATCTGTATTGGTGAGCCATTACGCAACAACGATCTGTCATTCAATACACTCGGTAGAAAGATAAAGGAAAAATGGGATTTAAATCTGTTTTCAACCTACGCTTCGACTGAAATGAGTACAACCTTCACAGAATGTTCCCAGGGTACCGGAGGACACCATCATCCGGAGTTGATCATCGTTGAATTTTTGGATGACAACAACATGCCTGTCAGGGAAGGTGAACTCGGTGAAGTGACCATTACCACCCTCGGCGTGGAAGCAATGCCATTACTTCGGTTTAAAACAGGCGATGTTTGCCATCACTTCATCACTCCCTGTGCCTGTGGACGAAATACCATGCGACTTGGTCCGGTAGTTGGCAGAAAGAACCAGATGATCAAATATAAAGGTACCACCCTATTCCCGCCTGCACTTTACGATATTCTTGATAACATTGAGTACATATCAAATTATATTGTCGAAGTTTATACCAACCAGATCGGTACAGATGAAATCCTCATACACCTGAGCGGAAAAGGCATCGGTGAAGAAAAGGAAAAAGACATCAAAGACCACTTTCGGGCAAAATTAAGGGTAGCTCCCCTCATCACTTTCGCCTCTGAAAGCACCATTCAAAAAATGCTTTTTCCTGAAACCAGCAGAAAACCAAAGAAATTCATAGATAACCGGGAAAGGTAATCCCTGGATCAATGATACTTTCCTTTGGAGGTTTCAGACCTGATTCTATTAAATCCTTTATCTTTTGCAATGTCATCTGCTAAAAAACCGTCCTTATTTTTAATAGAAATATCGGCGCCCTTCGTTAATAAAAACTGAACCAATGACGACAATCCCAATTCTGCTGCGTACATTAAGCTAGTATTTCCCGCATTGTCCTGCACATTTATTTTGGCTCCCTTGAATAAAAGCAGTTCAACCATTGTTTTACTTGTCAAATTTAAAAATTTGATCCTTTTGGCACCGGTAGTATCAGGATCACTAAAAAAATACATCAATGGTGTTCTGCCTAAATTATCAGTAACATTCACTTTTGCGCCCTTTTCCAGCAATAACTGACTTACCGTAAGATCTCCATAATAGCAGGCAACCATCAAAGGGGTACAACCTTGCGAGGTGTGTGCGTTAATCTCAGCTCCATTGGCCAATACAGCTTCAACAATAGGGAATTGCTCCCCGGAGATGGCATACATTAAGACACTGAAGCCAGAATTATCTTTGTCATTGACCTTAGCGCCATGGGTAATCAACAGGGATGCTACTGTAAAATTCCTGTTGATGCCGGCATACATCAGTGGGGTTACGTTATCATGATCACTGAGGTTAACATCAGCTCCCTTTGATATCAAATAGGATGAGATAGGAACATTCCCATTGATGCAGGCATAAATTAAGGGAGATTTTCCTTTTATATTCTGGACATCCAAAGATGCACCTTTCATGATCAACAATTCTAAAATCTTTGAATCATTCATAAAAGCAGCAAAATGTAATGCAGTATGCCCGGCTAAGTCCTTTGTTTCAATGTTGGCTCCATGAAGAATCAGGTAATTCGCAATTACCGGAAAACGCTTTTCGATTGCATGCATCAACACCGAAGTGCCCTCCATGTTCTGAGAATTGATATCAGTCTTATTCTCCACTAAAAACTCAATAACATCTTCATTTTCAATACCATAGACCAGGCAATTCTCCCCATTTTTATCTTTTATATTCAAGGACGCACCATTTGATACCAAATACTGAAGATTTGCCATATTTCCATTTCTTGCAGCATACATTAAAGCGGTAGCTCCGAATCTGTCTTTGGAATTGATATCGGCGCCTTGTTCGATACAGGCATGAACAAAATTTGGAGAATTATTCCGAGTGGCCACATGGAGAACTGTAGCCCCTTCATAGTTTGTATCGTTAACAATGTTCGGATTTTTCCTAATGGTTGCTATGAATTTATTTAAATCCCTCTTTTTATATATCTCAAATATTTTTTGTGCACAAAGAGTAGGATTTGCCAGTACCATGAAAGAAAAGATCAATAAACCCCATTTGATTCCGTGCAGTTGTCCCATATTTTATTCCATTCTAATTCTTACAAACCAGATTTCATCTCCGCTTTTGTTCGCACCAAATAAAACCAATTTCTTTTCGCTTGGGACACTGATGATCGGAAAATTATTATCCAAAAAATATTTCTCCTTTCCGTAAAGAATGATCTCGCTAATATTGCCACTGGCTAAATCAACTTTGCCAAGCCTTGGATAGGTTAACAGTTTTTTCTTGAGGAGGTTGGCAAATTGTGGCATTCCCATAATTTTAAAACCAATACCCTCTCCCTTGAGGCCTTTAACCTCCTGGAAAAGCCAATAGAGTGATTTGCCGGTTGGACTTTCCATCACAATCTGCGGAGCCATGTATTCCCCGGAATTTTCTTTGGCATCAATGCCAAACTGAGTTTTTAACTTGCCTTTCGGATCAAATTGAAAACCAAGAAAATCTTTATAGGTCAATTCTCTTTCTCCGGTTATTGCATTGAATTTCCCTCCCCATGTTTGTCCGGTTATAAACAAGTCTCCGTTGATCAGAACCTTGGCATCAGAAAGATCGAATTTTTTTCCATTATAAGAAGGTGAACTGCGCTGAGAGGGAGGTAACTTAAGTTTCGTCTCAAACTCCTCGATAAAGGTTTCTGTGAGATAATCCAATTTGTGGTTTGTGATTTTTGCAACCTGGAAAGCTTTATACTTGGTAGTATTTAGCAACTGATCATAATATTCGTCTTTGCCGGCAGCGGAAGGACCATAAAGGTAATATTCTTCATTTTTTTCAGATTTCACAATATCATTGACCTCCCAATAGTTAGATATAGAATTAACTGAAATTCTGTCAATGATTTCAAGTTTCGGACTGATACGGATAAATGTATAATTGTTCTTTTGCGGGTCAGGATTTTTGCCCTCTTTTACAGGAGCAAACAGATAAATAAATTCACTGATATTTGAATTTTTGTCAAAGAGCGTTTTCAAAAGGACCCCGATTTGAGGATAATCAAACTTTATTTCAAGGTCTTTAACCACATCCAGGTTGAAATTAATTTGGAGCAGGTGTAAATTCTTCATCTGGCTAACCTTGTCATCCTTGCTCTTCAAACCAGCCAATACAAAAAGATTGCTGTCAGGAATGCTCGTCACACTTGTAAAATAATAGTACTTGTCCCCTGCATCGTTTCTTAATTTAACCTTATCAAGAACTTTATATTTTAAATCGTAGAATGCAAAAAACCAATCGTACGAAAATGATATGTGGTACTTTCTTAAAACGAGTTGACCAAACAAATTTGGATCCGCAGATATACCATCCGTTTCATATTTTTCTCCACGGAATTTCCACCATGGATAAACCGCCTTTGTCTTTTCAAATTCTAATTCCTGCTGGTCAAGTTTCAGAAAATTAAACTCTTTGTCAAACAAGTAGGTTTCGAACTTTGCCATTTTTTCGTTGGCCTTGGTTACATAAGTCAGATTATAGGTTCCTGATTTTTCATCAAATACCGCATAACTCAGGTTACCCCTCTTAGCCTTTCCGGAAATTTCATAAATTTTTTCAATTTCAATGTCCTGCCCTGATATTTGAAGCAGATAAAGCATACCCCAAAATGTAAAAATAATTTTTTTCATAATGTTACCTCCTGTTTTTGGTTAGAAAAATGATTGATTAACAAGAAAAAAAAATGATGATCATGCAGACTTCGCTCACCACCGCCTGCCGCGGTATATTAAAAATATTCGAACATTTCATCGCAGGGTTTGTTCAGAAAATAAATTATATGTAAATATACAACATTTAACTAAAAAGTCAAGGAAAAATAAAGGAATTCTTAACCAATCAAAAGGATATCGTAATCGAGAAATCGATTTAAACTGTCATTTAGTTTATAAAAAAATTAACCCGTTCATATCAAATAGAACTACTTTTATGGAACTACAATAGTAATTTATTTTTGGACCACATTCTCCCCGCAAATAAATGTTTGGAATACCCTGACTTTCGGAAGCGCGGTGATGGGTATCTGCATAATATCCTGATCAAGCACCACAAAATCAGTATCTTTTCCTACCTCTAGGCTGCCCTTAACCTTCTCCTTATAGTTTGCCTTTGCTGCCCAGATGGTGACAGACCTGAGTGCCTCCTCACGGGTCAGCGCATTTTCCATCATGAATCCACCGGTTGGATATCCATCCAAATCCTGCCTGGCAACCGCTGCATAAAATGTATTGAGTGGTGAAATATTCTCAATCGGGAAATCTGTACCATTGGCAACCCATCCGTTTTGGCCCATCAGATTTTTATAGGCATAAGCACCTTTTTTTCGAATAATAGTTGCTAATTAAAATTTTTATTTTAATTTTGTCTAAATAATAATAAAAAAGCAAAATTCGTCATTATTTTACAACCCTATCACTAAAAATTATAAAATGAAACAAAACACCTGGTTAATTGTCACTATTTTTCTGCTCTTTTGTAATTTACCATCCGCTTTTTCTCAAAAAATGATGCTTGAAAAAGATTATGAAATCTCAAGGAAAGCCAAAAAAGGGTATCTGGGAAATGTAGAAGAAAAGGACAACGGTAATTTCGACATGACCTATATTTTACCATCTTCCCAACGGAAAATCAAATCAGAAATTTATCATTTTGATAAAGAGGCAACCTTAATCAACGTTGATAAGGAGGAGATTGAAATTGAAGTCGCCAGGAAAAAATGGAAATGGTTCAACTACAAAGGCGACTATTTCCTGGCCAATAATATTTCAGCATCGGCCAACTATTCTGCCGATCTGGTTTTCAGAAAGAAAAGAATTACGGCCAAATACAATTGGTGGACGGGCCAGTATGAAAGAAGAGTTAAAATGCTGGATAAAGTGAAGCCTAAAAATGAAAGCGGGAAAAAGTACAAATTTATGGGTGGTGTTTATGAGGTAGAGAGGGATAGCAGCATCCTGGTAATGGCCGTCAATGCCGATGATCCAAAGGATAAATTATATGGCAGCTATGATTTATTGAAAAGTGACAATGAACTGAATATTAAAGTACTTGAAAAGATTGAATTCCCCTATTCCATGACCTGTGTATTTTCAGAGCCGTTGAAAGATGAATTAAGTAAATCCATTGAAAATGATGATATGCCCCGGGACTGGATCTTGATTTATGCCCCGACTGACCTGATTAGGAAAAACACCTCTCCGGATTCTCATGCATTTGAATACCTGTTACTAATCAGTCGCATTTATAATCGGCAATGACATTCAAAGCAGGCAACACTTTTTGCCCATTTTTAATGGCAGTGTCAATAATGGATCTCAGGATGGCAAAGTTTATAGCAGAAGTAAAGACTTTGAATTGGCCGGATATTTTCTGCTTTACCTTGACATTGCGGATGGCTCTTTCTGAACCATTGTTATCGGGGGGAACATCTGGATGATAAAGGAAGGTAAAGACATGGCTTCGATACTTGATTATTCGCTTTTGAAAAGCAATCAACTCTTTATGGTTTGGGTCCAAGGACTCAGACAACAAATTGTCCAACTCTCTTTCCAGATGACTTCGATAATGGTTTGGGTAATAATAATCAACAGGAGCAAACTGCTTTTTGAGTCTTTCCGCCTCCAACAACATAATGCGGAACCTTACTGGCCAGGCTACTTTATACCGTTCTTCAAGGTATTTGGTTTCGCGTTCAAGATGAGCCAAGCACAATTGATGTTCATTTACCGGGGTCTGAAAGTGAGCTTTCCAGCAATCATGAACAAGTACCGCGTTCTGAGATATTCCGTTCATATTTTCATCAATCGTAGAAGTTCCCCTATTAGTCGAAGCAGTAATGAATGTGGCAGATTTATTTTGCCATGTCCAGAACCAATGCATTTTCCCATTGACTTTCATTCCCGTTTCGTCTGAGCCAATAACCCCGGAACTCAAAACCCTTTGACGGATTATTTCATAAGCATCAACACCTTTGGATGCCAGCCTGTTCAGCAAACAATGCAAACCACCCTCACTAATTGGAAGCGTAAAGAGATCGTGCAGCATTTCCTGAAGCCGTTTAAATGGAAGATATTGCCTGATGCTGAGATACCCGATAAGCGCTTCAATGTTTTTACCATACCTTACCGGACTATCAACCCCAGCAGGGAAATCACTTTCCACAAGTTTGCCACAGGTGCATGTACAACGATAAACGTGATGTTCAGTCACCACATGGTTGATCACCGGAATGTCAACGACCTGTCGTATGCCCAAAAGTTCAAAGGTCTGGTTAGTCAAATCGTTTCCACATTCTGGACAAAAGCAAGCTCGATGTTCAATTATCTCATCAGGATGGTCTGTCATCTCCAATGTTCTTCCTTCATGTCCTGGCTGTCCTCCCACCTTACGTTCGGTTTTTTCTCGAAGACTACTGGTGCGTGCTGGCCTGTTGACATCTTTAGAAGGTGGTGTAGAGCTGTTGTCGCTATCTTTACGGGGCCTGTTGATTTGTTCGATCCGCTTTTCAAGTTCGGAAATTTTAGCCTTCAGCAACCGGATCTCTTCTGCCTGCATCCGTATAAGACGTTGCAATTCATCAATGATTATTTGTTCAGGTGTTCGCATAGTTTATTCGGCAAAACTAACCCTGAAATTCATTCTTTCAAAGAACGCAACCATTTACTTATCAATGGTTATCACCACATTTTGTTAGTAACTGCTAGATTTGAAAAAGGGCACAATAGAACACAAGAAAACGTGGTAATAACAATAACAAATTTGTTAATAACGAGTAAGTTTTTTAGAACTGATTAGTTACACGAAATGTAATATCGCGGATAATCGAAAGCACTTCATCGGCAGAGGAAACAATCATCCTGTTTTCGAAAT
>CAIQUS010000061.1 GCA_903875045.1 uncultured Bacteroidales bacterium | reverse complement strand
GATGGACATTTTGAAATTATCGTTGTCGTTTTTACTTGGAGAAAGCATTGGAGTTGACCTGAGAAAGCAATTGTTATTTAATCAATAAAGATATAAAAGAGAAATCTAATTTATCGGGTATCATTTTTCTATAAATGTGTTACACAATTGTTTACACTTTGACGATAACCAATATTAGATGATCTGATAGACAATGTGATAAAAAATAGCATTGGTCACCTTTTAGGTGACCAGAAGAATATCATTATTTCTGATTATTAGAATTGGGCAGGATTTCACTTCAATATCTCATCAAACATGAATTGAAAATAGAGATAATAAGCTAATCAAAAATCCTGGTAATTAGGGATAAGTGGTCCCTCAATCATGCAAACATCTGATGGGAAAAGCATTTGCTCTGGAGGAAGGATACAATGACACTGAGAAATTATAAATTTGCATGCCATGGGATATAGCTTTAATAGCACTCCAGGGAGTAGATGACCAGAAAAGTGTGGCAAACCCATTGAAACTCCAACTCGAATTCAGGTAGAAGACCCCGCTTGTCTGTGCTTTAAATCCAGAGAGAATGGTATCCTGCAAAGGTTTGCCAGCAAGTGCATTGCCCTGGTAGAAATTGAAAAGTGTGGACCACTCTGAATCTATTGGCACATGCCAGCCTGGCGGACATAGATCCTGCCCTCCCGGCGTGCCGTCGTAGTGCATCATCTCATCCCACTGTTACAAGCCGCCATACTTCGAACATTTCGCAGCATCATTGCCAAAACAGTACTTTTCAACGACACAATTGTCGAACTGAACCTGAGATGAGGTGATCTGCATTCCCCTGTTCATGATTTGGTCCACCAAGCATTGAGGGCCAATCTGTTCTGTTTGGGAATTACTTGTTCTCCCTAATATATGTCAGGTTATGACCTCAAATATCTGCGTATTCTTCAGAGTTAATCAGCTTAATCCTTAACCAATTTCATAATCCTGGTCATCCGATTATCGCTGAATCTAACAAAATAAACACCTGGTTTCAGGCTACTGATATCAATCCCTGTTGTTTCATTTTCCATCTGTTTCGATAAAACGAGTTGGCCTCGAAGGTCATAAAATGTCAATAATCCTTTCTGATCGGCTGATGCACCGAGCGAAGAAACATACACTATCGAATGGGTAGGGTTGGGATAAAGTATGACCTTCAAAGATAAACGGGCAGGTTCAGTGAAAACAAGCACAGAATCTACATTTGCAGAATATCGATAAAGATTCGGCAAAGTCGCATAGCTATCTTGCAGATGATCTGCATATATAGAAAGGCTGCCTACTTCAGGATGCCAGGCTCCTGAATACCACTTCAAGTACTTACCGGTAAGAGAATTTCCTGATGAATCATAGGTGTATTGTTCTCGGTATGAATTCCTCCAGTACGAAATGTTCCAATTTTGAAACGTAATGGTAAGTAAGTTATTCCAGCCATCATATACATAAAAATTCTGGTTCGAGTTTTCCCAGGAATTACCTGACCAGTTTCTACGAACACTTGAAGTCATGTTCCCTGCTGAATCATAGTTATAAGAATAGTCAAAGATATTTACCCAGGCGTTATTTTGCCAAAGCTGAAATAAGGCTGTCAAATTGTGACCGACAGTGTCAAAGGTCTGAATACTGAGAGAATAATTCATCCATGAAGCGTTTTGCCAGTTCTGAGCAAGTGATGTAAGATAATTTCCCAATGAATCATGGGTATATGATTCGCGTCTTGAAACCACCCAATTATTGTTTGCCCAAGCGTAAACCAATACACCAGCAACAAAATCATTCGTATCATAAGAATTTATCCCTAATTCGCAATTGACCCAGAGGCTGTCCTGACCCGTTTGATACGTAGCGGTATCATTTAATCCTGTTGAATTATAATGCCACGTATAGTGCCAGACTTTTTCCCAATAGGTTGATTGCCAACCTTCGCGTTTCCAATCTACCATATTGCCATCTGAGTTATAAACGAAGGTTTGTTTCACAGAATTTACCCATGCATTGTTTTGCCATTGCTCTGCTAGATATGTCAGCCAATTGCCTGCAGAATCCCATGTAAAGGTTTCATGTGCAAAATTTTCCCATGTGAAACCACCCTGCCTGCGTTCACTTAATTGCGTAAGGGGCAGACCCTGTGAATTATACGTTCGTATAATACGTTGAAACGGATTTGACCCTGTTACCGTATCGTAGCATAGGATCGTATCCCACTTCCACACTGATGCTGAAGAATGAAACAGGTCTTTTTTTGACGGCACCATCACCGGGGCTGATTTGAATTTTACAAAGGTGGGATTTAGATATTCACCGACTCGATCCTGGCTGTTGGGCTGGATTGGGGTTGGTGGTTGATTCTGGGCGCGCAAAAGAAATGACACCATCAGGAGGATCGCGGTAAGAAAGGCTTGTGTTTTCATTGGTATGGGTCTAAAAACGTTTCTTTGTTTTATTATATATAAAGTTCTGACATAGAGAACCGGGTAAAAATGCCCAATCAGTCTTAGCTATTATACAATTTCATTAAGGGGTATTAAACTTAATTGATCTAACACAAAGATAATGTATGATTTAATTTATTATGAAATGATTGAGAATATTTGATACTGTTCAATCGGAGAAAAACCAGGGAACCGGTATTATTTGACCTAACTATTCTGGTTCCCTGGTTCATCCAAAGCAATCCACCAAAATGGAATTAACATTTATCCTTAAAATTTGTTCAATGAGGTTCGTTTATTAAACAGGTCAAAGTATTTAATTTTATTCTCCACCCTGACCTCTAAAATCAATTCCAGGAAGGTCATTCAAATAGGACGGCCATCTGTCCGGAGCATATTAACCCGATTCAACAGTTACACCGGAAACGATTTCATCCAGATCGTAAAGGGTCCCTGCTGGGTAGGGAAAACCATAATTAACTAATAAAACCCATTTTTGATACATATAGCCTCCGTCAACGGTTTGTCCTTCATTAGCGTTAAAAGAAAAGTACAAGCTCCAAGATGTGTAGGTATTAGTTGGTGCTAATTTATGTTGATACAGCATCCCAACAACATCCTGCCTTGTATTTGTATAAACGGTGACTTTAGCGTATGCTGATTGTGCTTTTGCTTGCATACCTGCAAGTACTGCGAAACACGCAATTAAAAGGGTCGTTTGAAAAAGTCGTTTCATAATTGTTTTTATTAGAATTGTTTGGGGATAAAATTAATCATCTAATTGATTTTTATGTTGTTGCGAATACAACTTACATTACTAACCTTCATGAATTGTCTTTGACTCTTGTACACCCTTAGGGCCAAATCTGGTAACAACTCTTGTCAATTGAAGGAAAAGACAAGAGCTTGAGAATCCCAAGTTGTTTTTCCCTAGAAATTCGATACTTATATTATTCATAACATGAGACCTAATACTGATTATGGAATCCTACTGCTTAGAGGCATCGGGATTCATCTTCCGAAGAGGTGCCAAATTCATAAATGGCACAATAGTCCTGATGGTTTGATTCCTTCTTTTCATTGTTGCAACCTTGGATAGTACTATTATCCCCAGTCTCAATCCAAACATCAACAATAACTTCCTCTTCACTTTCCACCAGCCCCCCCCATTGCCGCTCATTAATTGGTACTGACAATGTCTGACCTCATGTTACAGTGAATATCTCAGAGG
>CAIQUS010000060.1 GCA_903875045.1 uncultured Bacteroidales bacterium | reverse complement strand
GAACTTCAAAGCATTGAGGTTATTTGTAGTAGACCAGATGGCGAAGTTATCCTGTGTACCATCATCATAGATCATCTGATACAATCCCTGCGGAACGCCCCAGTTCAGGTTAACTGATGTCGGGGTGGTAGGGTTGTTTAAAACAGCAGTAAAAGGACCGGGCTGAACAGCGGTCGGTAACAAGGCTGCATCCTGGGTAGCCGTTGCACCGGCTGTGAGGGTTACCGTTCCTGTATAGTTATCATATCCGGTTTTTGAGATGACGATCGGCTGTGCACCGGAAAACGAAAGCAGTGGAGAAAGATAAGTACCACCTGCAATGGTATAGGTTGTTACAATGTTTGGAGCGGTGCCAACTGTCACGATTGCACCGGTAATCGGCGCTCCGGTTGAAGCATCGGTAACTGTACCACCAACTCTTGGAGGTAATAGCATGCCAATGTTCAATGTGGTGGTAGCTCCGCCGGTAATAACGGCTGTACCACTATATGGCATAAACCCGGCTGCTGTAACATTCACATTCACCGTTCCCGGGGTAATGTTTGTAACGGTATAAGAACCGGCAGCATTGGTAACCACCGGGGTCATTGTATTTACAACAACTGAAGCACCGGCTATCGGAAGGCCTGTTGCAGCGCTGGTAACAATACCTGTCAGTGTACCCGGAGTAATCGGGGTTTCGATAAAACGCAAATTAGGCAATGCAGTGTATCCGGTATATTGAGCTCCTGTATAGGAACATCCTGTGATGCCATCCATCCAGTAAGTAAAGAGCTGGGTTGTGGGGGCAGTAGTACCGTTCACAAAAGAATAATAGGTATAACCCGGATTTGTGTAACAAACTTCGACAATCAGGTTGCCTCCTGTATAAGTGAAAGGAGTTTGAAGTGTAATCATTTGCCATCCGGTACCAGGTACTGAATAGGTTCCTGTGTAACAGGTTGTTAAACCGGTTTGCCAGCTGGTGATAGATGTTGCGGTTGTATTGCCAATCCGGATATTGAATTGGTTCATTATAGCCGGATCATTGGAGATAACACTAAATCCAAGGCTGGTGATCGATCCGGGCAAAGCCCCGCCAGCTGCAAGCTGTGCTGCAGTATAAAGCAACTGTGTTCTGCCTCCGCCCCAATAGGTGGTATACGGATAAGAACAACTGGTTGTACCTGTACCAACAATAACTGTTACGGGAGGAGGAGGACCGCCACCGGCAACATTCACCGTAAAATCGCCCGCATTGCCGTAACTTGAGCTGACACACGGGTCAGTTACAGCACTTAACCAATTGGTCCTGAAACGCAACCGGTGATTCCCTGCACTTGTACCTGCCGGGATGGTGATGTTTGCAGTATAATTGGTGTTGCTGGCGGCACAGTTTAATCCGTTCACCAAAATTTCACCTGTTTCAAAGGTGTTGTTGTTGTTGAGATCGACCCATACAGTCACATAGGTACTGCTGTAACCGGCCTGCACCGTCATCGTATAGGCAGTCCCTGTATTCATGGTCGTTGATGAGGCAGTCCAATCATGATACCAAGTATTTGGGGCACCATTACAGGCAACTGTCTGATTGATCGTTCCTAACTGAAATAAAATCAGGCCATCCCCAAAAGAACACCCGCTGGAATAAGTAGGTGTACAATAAGGAGCCTGGGCCATTGCTCCGCTCCAAAGCAGTGCAAAGAACAGAACTTGCAAAAATCTGAAGAGTTTTTTCATAAGATTTGATTAGGTTTAGAATAACTGGAATATGAAGGGATCAATAAACTTATTGATGTATATATAGAAAATGCTTTCCAAATCCTTGCTGCAAATGTATAAAAAAGGTTCGCAACTTATATTTTTTGACTGATTTGATTTAATCATTTTATCAAACATATTTTAAAATTTCTTATTTCAAGGCCATTGCACACCATCAGCAGGTACAGGCCCGCCTTTAAATTTCTGATGTCGATGGTGGTTTTATGTTTATCAACAGGCACCCAGTTTCCTGCCATCCTGCCTGAAATCTCATACAATCTTATTTCACTTAGCTCTTGCGAACTTGTCACTGTAAAATATTCCGTAACCGGATTGGGAAACACCGAAAGGGTTGAAGATCCAACTACCCCCATCCCGGTTACCACATCGACCATGATGGTATCGGAATTCGCTGCATTCTCGCATTCATTAAACTGAGCCTTAACATAATAGAGATATTGGCCAAGTGGCAGGTTTTCATCAAACCATAAAGTATCTGTAACTAAATCAGTATTGATTTTACTAAAAAATGTCGTGCCGTATGATTTGCGGTAAATATCATAGCCAACAACATTTCGTGATGATCTGGTTGACTTTTTCATTGATTGCAAAGGCTGTCCGGATGAAAGGATCGACTGCAGGTGGTCATCGGCCCCGATCGTACAATCATCAATTGCCCATGAATACCATAATCCGTTCCCATCACCATCCACCGCACGCCATGCAAGGTCGACAGTTTCACCTTCGTAAATGGAAAGATCAATATGATACGGCGTCAGCCAGGCGTTAACTCCGGTATTTCCCGGATAGGGAGGAAGTGCCGACATATCCATCAACACATCCCAGGTGGTTCCCTGGTCTGTGGATACCATTGTATAATAGTGATCCTGGTGAAGAGACCCCTGGAAGGCATAACTCCAAAAAGTCAGATCGCCATTCACATAAATATCGTGGGCGATGAGCCATTCATCCTGATGGTTATAATCCCATTCCACCCCTGCTGCAAAGTTCCCGCTATGCACTCCGGATAGTGAAGCAGCTGAATTATGCGACCATGTCGCTGATGGATTTGTTGTTTGCAGGCTCCACTGAACCGGAGGGAAAAAACTCTCTTCAAACCCCTCATTCAAGAGGTTTCCCCCATAACATGTCGGCGGACTCCATGTGAGCCTTACAGCATTTCCGATCATTTCACCTGCCAGATTGGTGGCCGGGTAGCATACCGGATAAATATTCACATTATCAATATACCAATTCAGGATCTCAGATGAATTCTGTCCCGAAGCCCTGAAACGCACCCTGAAACCCTTTCCACGGGCAGGGCTGATATCAATATGATAATTGGTCCAGGGAAGGCTCCCTGTATTTTTAATTTCAGCTTTTTTATTCCAGGTATTGTTATAATAAGCCTCAACAATCATTTTTTCGGTACCTGTGTAATTGCGGTCGTTCAGTTTAAGACCAAAGTCAAGCCAGATGGCAGCGCAGTTGAAAGGTAATCCATTAAAAGGAGGGCTTTCCAGTGAATAATTGTAGTTAACCACCGGGGGCTGCCATTTGAAATTGGCAGCAGGAGCAGGAATGCCTTCATTGGGGTCGATGATCCAGTTTCCCTGTGAAGGGGTGAATCGCCATTCATTGAAAGAGAATGTCCCCTGATTCCATGATTCATAAAAAGGAAGTTGCCTGCCCCAAGATATGGTAATGTGCAGCGGACCGGATGGCAGGCTTTCCCCAACCTGGCCCGGGAAACCATATCCGGTAAGGTCATACCTTGCAGCAACACCATACTGATAATAGCCGGGTTCCAGACCGTAATCATACCAGGAGAGGGAATCCGGACTATGGATGATTGCTGTCAGACTGTCGTCACGGGTTATGGCATATCCTATTAATCCGGGAGGAACCATGAATGCCGTATCAATGAGTGCCGATGGCTTATCCCACTCCAGATAGGCGACATCTTCAACCGGGTATCCGTTTAAATTCAAGACCGGATAAAGAAATTTCGACGTGAACGAAGTGCAGGAAAAATCTGAATAGCCACTGCCATAGAGCGCCCGTACACATGCATCGTAGGTTTGTCCGAACTGAACCTGGTTTCCCGGGATGGGATAGGCGTTTTTGGTCGTATAGCCGATAATGGTATTTCCCAGGTAAAAATAATAACCTAAAATGCAATTTGCCTGTTCCTGGGCAGGCTCCGAAGCAATAATATTTATATTGTCAACATTCCAACTGGTAATGTCATAGGAATCACCTCCTGTAGCATTAAACCGGATTTTAAAATTCGAATTGGAGTAGCCGGAGATGTCAATATCTTCTTTGGTCCAGGGAATATCTCCTCCGGCGTTCGAGTATTCAATAAGGGTATGCCAGACGGCACCATCCCATATCTCCACAGCCATCTGATTCACAGTTGTTGTTCCAAAATTATCAAGAAAGATATCGTACTTCAGCTTTAAAAGGGTGGAATGTTGTCCTGTAATTGTTTTACTGACCAGTGACTGTGAATAATTTGTTTGCCTCGGCATCGCATTGAACATGGCAGAAGGCGCCGGATTACCGATGTTCATGGAAATTTCCCAGTTACCGCCCCCTTCAACTGTCCATGAATTGGTAGTGAAAGAGTTGCTGTTCCATTTTTCAGTAAAAATTTGCTTTTCAAAATGCGGAACATCCCATCGCGCCATGAGACTGCTGTCATTAACCACCAGGTTGGCAGGAGGATTTTTCACCTGCATCAGGACGAGGTTCAAAGAAACAGGTGAGGCAACCGGAACAGCCTGAAGCAAGGTATCATATCCGAATTTTTCAACAGTAAGCTGGTAAGTTCCTTTCCACACATGCGGGAATGTGATATTTCCGCCGGAATCGAAAACCGCAGCATAAACCGTATCAGAATAAGCAAGATTGGTCATTTTAACTGATGTTCCGGCCGGGCTGGTGCTGTCGCAACTTAAAGTGAGATGAAGATTGACAGGGGCAGTCCAGCATTTACCTAAAATGTTTGAAAAGGTGATTGGTGACCATCGGTTGGCGGAATACTGAGCTTTCACCCCCCACCGATAGGGACCACACGGCAGTGAAGCCCAGCTGCTGTCGGTGATTGAATTTGCCGGAGTGGAACCAACCATGGTCCATACGGAAGGATTTTGCTCCTCTCCCTGATGGAGACGATAAACGTTGTAACTGCTTGCAGTAAATTGCTGATCTGCCATCAAAACCGGTCCACCAGGACCTTCGCAAAGTGCACGGATCATAAAATTGCCACCTGCCGGGAACCAGGGGCTCCCGCCTGTTACGAACCTGGAATAACTCCTGAACTGGGGATTGGTCTCATCGATGGCGATCCCTGCAGCATTGGGTGCATTACCTCCCTGGACCATTGCAATAAAAAACGCGCCACTGCTGATGATAACCGGAGCAGGAAGTGTAAATTCAACCCATCCCAAAGCCAGCGGATGTACTTCGAATGGATCTGTAAGGCTGTTACCAGGTGTCCCTCCTGCCCCTGTGGCATCGTATACCCTGACCTGAAATGGGACAAACGGATTACTCCCGGTGGGATAATTGGATGAAGAACCTATATGGATTGTCCCGCCAGTCAATTTCATCGGGTAACCGGCAGGGGTAAATTTCATGGCATTCATATTACCCTGAGCATACCAGATGGTAAAATTATCCTGGATCCCATCATCATACAGCAATTCATAGTTTCCTGAAGGTGTGCCCCAGGATACAGGAACACGCTGAAATACTGTATCAAGAAAAACATAAACATTTGCCGGTGGAATAGGACATTCCAGGAGTTGAATATTTAACTGCGAGGTAACTCCTTGTTGAAAAACCACCGGTTGAGATAAAAAGTTGTCGAAACCAGCCTTGCTGCATGAAACCGGAAAAATTCCCACAGGGTCAACAGCAACCGAATATACCCCTCCTGAGGTTGAAAGAGTATATATCCCATTTACAACGATCTTTGCACCACAAATTGGAAGACCGGTGGCCCCATTGGTGATGATACCCTGCAGGATCGCCGGTACAGCATTGACTGATTTGGCAGGGATCAAAAAAAACAATAGCAGAAAACCCGGCAACAGTGTAACCCCTGCCAAAACTCTCCGTAAAATTCCAATCATCCTGTACCTGACTAATTTCATTTGGATGCTTGAACGTTAAAACAGTTGAATAAGTTACAAACTTACGTAAAATATAGGCTGATTCCATAATCGGTGAGTGATATAAAGCTACTCTTTTTTATCTGGTCATTGAAGTTTTTTTTAACTTTGGTTGGTTAATAAGAAATAATTTATAACTTTGCACTCCCAAATTTACGAACATCAATTCATTATAACATGTACGCAATCGTTGAAATAGCCGGTCAGCAGTTCAAGGTAGAACAGAATGACGAAATCTTTGTTCACCGGCTCGAAGGAGACCCTGGAACTAAAATTGAATTCGACCAGGTATTGTTGTTGGATAACGACGGCAAGATCAGTGTTGGAAAGCCTTTGGTAGAAGGTAGCAGCATCAGTGGCTCGATCATGGACCATGTTCGCGGCGACAAAGTGGTTGTTTTTAAAAAGAAACGCCGCAAGGGATACGAGAAAGAATCGGGTCACCGCCAGGATTTCAGCAAAGTACTGATTGAAAATATTAATTTTTAACAATTAAGGTAATATGGCACACAAGAAAGGGGCGGGAAGTTCAAGCAACGGCCGCGAATCGCATAGCAAACGCTTAGGCGTTAAAATTTATGGTGGTCAGTTTGCGAAATCAGGCGCCATTATTCTCCGTCAGCGCGGAACAGTGCACAATCCCGGCCTGAATGTGGGCATTGGCAAAGACCATACTCTTTTTGCACTGGTTGAAGGAATTGTTGAGTTTAAGAAGAAACGCAGCGACCGGTCTTTTGTCTCGATCGTACCAATGGAAGAAACTGTTAATTAAGGTATTACATCACGATTTTCGTGTGTTATAAACCTTCCTGGTTTCAAAAACCTGGAAGGTTTTTTTTATATTGTTTATTGGTTTTTCGTTATTTTTGTCTTGTAAACACCTCTTTTTATGCTTTCCTTAAATTTCATTCGTGAACACTCCCGGGAGGTCATTGACCGCCTGGCAGTTAAGAATTTTAATGGCTCCGAAATTATCGGACGTATCCTCGATCTCGATAATCAGCGCCGGGATACGCAAAAAAAACTTGACGACATTCAGGCCCAGGCCAACTTGCTCGCAAAAGAGATTGGGGTGCTTTTTCAATCAGGAAAAGCTGCTGAGGCAACCCTGTTAAAAGAAAAAACGGTTGAATTGAAAAACCTGGCCAAAGATCTTGACCTTTCTTTTGAAAACATAAAAAAAGAGCTGGATGATATGCTGGTCCGGGTGCCAAACCTCCCCCACCCTTCAGTACCTTCCGGAATTACCCCGGAAGACAATCTTGTTGTTTTGCAGGAAGGCGAAATCCTGCCTGTCGCCGATACAGCAGTGCCGCATTGGGACCTTACCACAAAATATGATCTCGTTGATTTCATCACCGGTAATAAAATAACCGGCGCAGGGTTTCCATTATACAAGGGGAAAGGGGCGAGACTACAGCGTGCATTGATCAATTTTTTTCTTGATGAAGCACTCAAAGCCGGATACATTGAGGTACAACCACCCTATGTAGTCAACGCGGCATCAGCCTATGCCACCGGGCAGCTTCCCGACAAGGATGCCCAGATGTACTATGTAGGACTTGATGACCTGTATCTCATTCCTACCGCAGAAGTTCCTGTTACCAATATTTACCGCGACACCATCCTGAAAAGTGAAGATCTTCCGGTGAAACACGTGGCCTATTCGGCCTGTTTTCGCAGGGAAGCCGGTTCCCATGGCAAAGATGTGCGCGGTTTGAACCGTTTGCATCAATTTGACAAAGTGGAGATTGTTCAGATTTCACATCCGGGAAAATCATACGAAATTCTTGAAGAGATGAGAACGTATGTAACAGGTTTGCTTCGCAAGCTTGAACTTCCTTTCAGAGTTCTTAAGCTATGCGGTGGCGACATGAGCTTCACATCAGCACTCACCTACGACATGGAAGTTTGGTCATCTGCACAAGCAAGATGGCTTGAGGTCAGTTCGATATCGAATTTTGAAACTTTTCAATCGAACCGGTTAAAACTCAGGTTCAAGGATGAAACGGGAAAAATGCAAACAGCACACACGCTGAACGGCAGCGCCCTGGCGTTGCCTCGTATTGTTGCCGCCCTGCTTGAAAACAATCAAACCCCGGAGGGAATCAACATCCCCAAAGCACTGGTACCTTATACCGGATTTGAAAGGATCGAATAGGACGAGTCCAGGTGTTTTTCCAGAATTTTCCGCAGCGAATCCCGATCAATCGGCTTGGTGAGAAAATCGTCCATACCCGCTTCAAAACATCTCTCTTTTTCACCTTTAACAGCTCCTGCAGTTATTGCGATGATTGGAATACGACGGTTTTTGGATTTTTCATACTGCCGGATTTCGGCGGTGGCTTCCAACCCACTCATTTCAGGCATCTGAATATCCATTAAAATTAAATCAGGATTGTTCGAAATCGTTACATTCACAGCATCCTTCCCGTTTTTAGCTTCCAATATCCTCACTTGGGGAATTATTTGTTTGAGGATGGTCGTAACCAGCAGCATATTTAAAATGACATCTTCCGCAACAAGTATCACCAGCGAATGGTTACCTGCAGGTTCAACGGTTGCCCCAACGGCAGCAATACCGGGCTCCTTCAACAAAGGACCCGGCTGATCGCTGATGGTTTTCAGATAATGTAACAGTTCCTGAGATTTCACAGGTTTTGTCAGATTAAATCTCACCCCAAGTTTTTTACACTCTTCATCAATTTCAATATCATCCGAGGAACTATGCAGTAAAATGGCAGGTTGCTTTTCGGGTGACAAGGTTGATTGTGCCCTGATCATTTTAATTGTATCAATCCCATTGAGGCCGGGCATGTGATAATCAACGATGATCACATCAAAAGGGTTGGACTTCCCGATGAGTTTAAGTGCTGCGTGCCCGCTGTCAATCCCGGTAAATTCGATTCCCCAGTCCGCAAAAGTATGTTCCAGAATCATCCGGTTGTTGTCGTTGTCATCAATCACAAGTACCCTTTTAAGATTTGTTAAACAGTTTGAATCAAGTTTAACCCCATTTTCATAGTCTGTTTCCAGGGTAAAAGAGAAACTCGAGCCCTTTCCAACCTCACTGAATATTTCAATTTTGCTTCCCATTTTTTCAGCAAGCATATATGATATAGCCAGGCCAAGTCCTGTTCCTCCGAATTTGCGTGTGGTGGAAGAATCAGCCTGTGTAAAAGCAGTAAAAAGTTTCTTCTGTTCCTCTTTCTCTATGCCAATGCCAGTATCCCGAATAGTGAAACTGAATTTTCCGGCAGTTTCATCCTTTTTTACAAAAGCAACTTTTAGTTCGACTTCTCCCGTAGCGGTGAATTTTACCGCATTTCCTAAAAGATTGACCAAAATTTGTTTCAGCCGGATCGGATCTGCAACCATAAAACGTGGAATATCAGATTGGATATTCAAAAGTAGCTCAAGTCCTTTTTGGGCAGCGTGATATTTGATGATGTCGGAGGCTTGCCCGGTCAATTCAATCACATCCGTCATGATACGGTCAAGATCCATTTTCCCGGCTTCTATTTTAGAAAAATCAAGAATATCACTGATAATTCCCAACAATGAATGGCCAGAGGTGTTGACATTTTCTGCATATTGCTTTTGGATTTTGTTCAGTGGGGTGTTAAGCAACAATTCTGTGAATCCGATTACTCCATTCAGGGGGGTGCGTATTTCATGGCTCATATTGGCCAGGAATTCAGATTTGGCTTTGCTGGCAATATCGGCCTCCTGCTTGGCTTTTACCAGGATCGCTTCGTTTTTTTTCTGTTCGGTTATGTCGTGCGTAACGCCCACCAACCCTGTGATTATTCCGTGTACATCGTGTAAGGGTACCTTTGAACATAAAAGCCAATGAAGGTTACCCTCTCTATCTACCAGAGAACCTTCGATATCAAACATCGGGTTTCCTGTATTAAGGACATATTGATCTTCATCCAAACTTCTCTTTGCTGCTCCATCAGGATGCAATTCAAAGTCGGTTTTCCCGAGTATTTCATCTTCGGATTTTTTTCCCAAAAATTGCACTTCCCTGGGATTGGCAATAATTTTCCGTCCTTCCATATCTTTTACGTATACCGCATCAGGGATCAGATCGATGATGGTACGAAAAAGCGTACGTTCATTGTGCAGCACTTCTTCCACCTGCTTGCGTCCTGTAATATCGCGTTCAACAAACAGAATGCTTTCAGGATCACCATTTATATCAAACAGAACGGTCGAATTCACTTCAACATAAAATCTGCTATGATCCTTTCTCAGCGCCAGATATTCCGAAATCCTCTGATCATGATCACCTGCAACCAATTTGCGAAAATTATCCATCAGCATTTGGTGATTGGACGGATCAATAAAATCAAAAATTTTTTTTCCGACATATTCATCTTTCTGTTCGACGGGATAGCCATACATCGCAGCTAACTTATCTGACATAAGCTGAAGTTTCCCATCCAACGATGCCATGCCGATTCCATCAGGAGAGGCCGAAATGATGGCTTCCCACTTTTTACTGCCTTGCCGGAGTGCCTCACCTGTTTTCTTAAGCTCTTCGATCAATTTTATCAGCGCATCGAATAAATAAGTGCTGTCGGAAGGAACTGGATCATCCCCATGATGTCCATTTTTGTCAGCAGGGTTTAGAGCGAAAATAGCTTCCTTTATTTTGTTGATGGTTTCATTTTGGGTTTCTGCGTCGTGCTTATGCTTCTGAAAGGCATCCCTGAGTTCCTGTGAGCTGATTTCAATCGAATTCTGGAGCAGTTGGGTATCCTCTTCAAAATTATTATACGTTTTATTGATATCTTCGAAGATCCCCTTCAACTCATCAGGAAGGTTTTCTATGCTGCCGAAGTGCCTTTTTACCTGGCGTAACAGCAGTCTGTTCAGTTTTGTTTCCATAAGTGGTAAGTCTATACTTCTTTGAACAGCGTAATGGTCATCGTTTGGTTATGAAGTTCACAATGCTGATCAAATGGTTTGATCGGGCAAATTTCACCATAAGAATAAAAACCAGTGGTTGCACAACCACTCCCGAGAACTTCGCGAATAATTTCCAACTCTTCTTCCACCCTTTGTTTCAATACAAGTTTTCGCCCGACACAGCTGATCAGGACAGCAAGGTCGGGATCTGGATTCCGGAGACTGATTTTCGCCATTTCAGCAGCGCCATTTGCACCATAAATCAAGCGGTCGGAATTGGCTTTCATGAGCCGCACATATTCCCCCTGAGGAAGATCACCCGCAAAAACCATGCTCCCATCGTCTTCATTGACTGCTAAAACAGTTCGGACAAGCGCAATTTCTGAATTCTTGAGGCGTAAACTTAATGGGAATAACAATGCTGAAGCCGGAAGATTTGCTGCATGGTCGCCCAAATAACGTTTATAAAGGTCCAGTGCCGGATGTCGATCAAGTTCATACAGAATATTTCCCTTGGATTTGGTCACCTCCCGATCAACACCAAAAGAGTCCCAGCCCCCCATTGATCCGAATCCAACCCGAAGACGGTCACCATAAAACCCGATCGCCAAAACAAGGTTTTTTTCGCCTGCATCATTGTGTACAATCACGGTTTCAGAAAAATCAGCCTGGTCGCCGGCTAAACCACCTGTTACAGGGATCCGGTCATTGAGCCGGCTGTTTAACCCTTTGGTGAGTTCACTTCCATTAATTGCCAAGCCTTCTGAAAGAATCATTATGTGAACGAGATGATCTTTGTCAAGTTTTTCGGCAAGTTTTTCACCAACCTGATAACTATCCTCCATGGAATGAATGTGCTCCTTTGCGATTTCAACCTGTGTGCTTTCAAACATTACACCCGTTACCACAATGTTGTCATTGAAAACTTCTTCCTTGTAGATTTCGCCTGATGTAGAGCATCCGACGATTTGAGCAGAGGGATACATTCTTTTAATATAATCGATATGATGTTGCTCCTTTAACAGATTCTTGTTGCCAAAAACGAAAACAAGCTGTGCGATGCTTGCCAGGTTATTATCACTCATTTTCTCCCATCCTTGGGCTTTGGAATAGATACTTTGTTCGGTTTTCATTTTATGTTGTTATTGAGTTTTACATTCACGGGCAACTAACAAAATTAGGTGATTACTTTCATATTGCAATGTGCCAACAAATCTTTTCAAAACGATCATACTAATTTTCATTTTTCAACTATAAATTTTTAATTTTGCCTGTAAACCAAAACCACTAAAGATGAAAAAATCAATTCTTGCCCTTATCATTTTCTTTGCAGCGATACTTGCGTCGGAAAAAACCTCTGCTCAGTTTGCCTTCGGCTTGAAACTGGGGTATAACGCTTCAAAACTAAGTACGAATATTGACTCGATCAAATCATCGATGAGTTCAGGCTTCCATGTAGGGGCTTTTGCACGCATTGGCAAACGGGTGCATCTTCAGCCGGAATTTTATTATACCCTTTCCGGGGCAACTTTTGAGAATCTTGGGATGAACACAATCAATGACTGGAAACAGAAAGTGACTGTTGGAACCCTGGATATACCTGTTTTGGTTGGCTTTACCATCATTCAGTCGAAACTTCTTAAATGGCGCATCATGGTTGGCCCTGAAGCAACATTTGTGGTGAATAAAAAAATACAGAACGTCAATCTCACCGGCCCGATAGAAAATTCCAACATCAATACGACCAATTGGTTTATTCAGGCAGGCACCGGGCTCGATATACTGTTCCTGACCCTGGATATCCGTTACCAGGCAGGATTGAACAGCCTGATTAATGATGTTACCGGTAGTAATGGCAAAGTTTATCCGGTAAATTCGAAAGGAAATTTGTTTGTTGTCAGCGTTGGATTTAAAATTATTTAAATATCCCATTCCTCCCGGCCCATTCCCTTGTTGGTGAGTGATTCAGGATGGAGCTACAACTATGAAAGTCAACAACATTGATTACCGAACAGTTTGGCTGGAAGGAACTTCTGTCTTTTTCATTGAGCAAAATCTGCTACCCTTTCAATTCAATATTCAGGAGGCAAAAACCTATTCTGAAAGTTGTGTGGCCATTCGTACCATGAAGGTGCGTGGTGCGGGAGCAATCGGGGCCATCGCAGGGTTTGCCATGGCACAAGCGGCTTTGGAAGCTCCTGAATCTGATTATCATTCATTTCTCAAAAACGCTAAAACCGAGATTGAAGCAACGCGTCCGACTGCACGTAACCTCTTTTATGCAGTTGAAAAGGTATACACGGCCTCCCTCACCTCCCGTGCGGCAGCTGTTTTTGAAGCTCAGCAGGTTGCAGATCGTGATGCTGCCGATTCACGAAAAATCGGAGAGTTTGGCAACGAACTTATCCGCGATGGAATGGCCATTGAAACACATTGCAATGCCGGATGGCTGGCCTTTGTTGATTATGGTACAGCCTTATCTCCCATTTATCTGGCCCATCAGCAGGGAAAGAAAATTTTTGTTTATGCCGATGAAACCCGGCCAAGAAGCCAGGGTGCCAGGCTCACCGCATGGGAACTCAGACAGGCAGGGGTTCCCCACACCATTATCCCTGACAATGCCGGGGCATGGCTGATGTCGCTGGGTAAAATTGATATGATGATCGTTGGAGCTGACCGCATTGCCGCCAATGGCGACACGGCCAATAAAATAGGCACCCTCGAAAAGGCAATTGCTGCCAAAGAATATGGAGTCCCTTTCTATGTGGCTGCTCCAACCACAACTTTTGATTTGAATTGCCCAGATGGGAGCCACATCCCGATTGAGGAAAGAAACGAAGATGAAGTACTCTACCAGGATGGCTTTACAATAGATGGCCGGCATGAGCGGGTGCTTGTATGTTCACCAGGATCTACCGCCTTTAATCCGGCATTTGATGTGACACCGGCAAAATTTATCACCGGGATTATTACCGAAAAAGGAATAATCAAAGCAGACAGAGAAACAATAGCCAGTTTATTTAATGGCATATCATCGAATTCCCAATGTGGCTGAAGCCAAAAGAACTGAATCACCAAATAAACAGTTGGCTAAAGCCAACTGCAATGGATTAGTAATTGAAAAAACTGAATCACCAAATAAAACAGTTGGCTAAAGCCAAGTGCAATGGATTAGTAATTGAAAATCCTGAAAATCTATTGCAGTCAGCTTCAGCTGACTGTTTCCGGGGGTGCCAGGTTTAATTCGGGGCTTTAGCCCCATTAAATTAAATAGTGTATCTGAAATTTCTTAAAAACAAACCCATGAACAAATCACGATTATTTCTATGGCTCCTTTCCGGAGCATTTCTCGTTAGCGTATTCACCACGGCTTTTGGAGAGAATAAGCCGGAAAATCCAAAGAAAAAGGAAGCTGTCAAAGAGAAATCGAAGGATAAACCCAAGGATAAACAGAAAGACAAAGAAAAGCCCAAAGAAGATTCGGTTTACAATTCAGGGTTGGTGGGTGGTTTGAAATTCCGCAGCATCGGACCGGCATTTTGTTCAGGCCGCATTGCCGATTTTGCCGTGAACCCTGAAAACCACAGCGAATGGTATGTGGCTGTTGCCTCCGGCCATGTATGGAAAACAGTCAACAACGGTACAACCTTCGAACCTGTTTTCGACAACAATGGCACCTATTCCATCGGATGCGTGGTGATTGATCCCAACAACCACAATGTGGTATGGGTTGGCACAGGCGAAAACAACCATCAGCGCTCACTTGGCTACGGGAATGGTGTTTATAAGAGTTCCGACAATGGGAAAAGCTGGAAAAACATGGGATTGAAAGACTCCAGGCAAATAGGCAAGATTCTTATCGACCCGCGAAATTCGGAGGTTGTTTATGTGGCAGCCGAAGGTTCAGTGTGGGGACCTGGCGGAGATCGTGGCCTTTTCAAAACGACAGATGGCGGAAAAACATGGAAAAAAATTCTTGAAATCAGTGAAAACACAGGTGTAAACAACGTGATCCTTGATCCAAGGAACCCTGATGTGCTGTATGCCTCTTCGGAACAGCGCAGACGACATGTATTTACCAAAATCGGAGGAGGACCGGAAACCGCCATTTACAAGTCAACCAATGCCGGAGAAACCTGGGATAAACTCACGTCAGGTCTTCCCGGGGTGGATATGGGTGGTATCGGACTGGCCATTTCGCCTGTAAATCCAGACATTGTTTATGCCATCATCGAATCTTCCCAGGATGCAAAAGGTCTTTACAGAAGCCTCGACCGTGGTGCTTCCTGGCAGAAGATGAGTGATCATTCTGCGCAGGGCCAGTATTACAATGAAATCTACTGTGACCCGAAAGATGCAAATAAAATCTATTCAGTTGAAACCATTTCACAGGTTTCGGAAGATGGCGGAAAAACATGGCGTCAGGTTGGCAATAACAAACGCCATGTGGATGATCATGCCTTATGGATCGATCCTGACGATACAAAACATTTTTTCATCGGCAGCGACGGGGGCGCTTATGAAACTTTCGACGGGGGCAAAGAGTTTGTCTTCAAGTCGAACCTGCCGGTTGTTCAATTTTACCGGGTGCAGGTCGATAATTCCACCCCATTTTATTATGTCTATGGAGGAACACAGGACAACAACAGCATGGGTGGCCCGTCGCGCAACACAGCAGGTGCAGGGGTTCTCAGCGATGATTGGTTCAACACCAATGGAGGTGATGGTTTCTGGTCGCAAATCGACCCGGTCGACCCCAATATCGTGTATGCCGAATCACAATATGGCGGCATGGTACGTTATGACCGCAAAAGTCAGGAGGCTGTTGATATCAGGCCTGAACCGCGCAAAGGTGAAAACAGCTACCAGTGGAACTGGAACACCCCGCTCATTATCAGTCCGCATGCCCACACCCGGCTCTATACCACGGCAAACAAAGTTTTCAGAAGCGACGACCGAGGAAATACCTGGCAAGTGATCAGCGATGACCTTACCTCGAAAACCGACCGCAACACATGGCCTGTGATGGGAAAATACTGGCCGATTGATGCTGTTCAAAAAGACATTTCGACATCCTTGTATGGCACCATCATCTCCTTTGATGAATCACCGGTGCGGGAAAACCTTCTTTTCGCAGGAACCGATGATGGCCTGATCCAGGTTTCGGAAGATGCCAAAACCTGGACAAAAATTGACAAATTCCCGGGAGTTCCTGAAAATACTTATGTGAGCGACATTTTCACCTCGCGCTTCGATGAAAACGTGGTGTTTGCCTCTTTTGATAACATTTTGCGTGATGATTTCAAACCATACCTGCTGAAAAGCACAGATAAAGGCAAATCCTGGAGTTCGATTTCCGGGAATCTTCCCGAAAATGGTACAGTTCACAGCATTGTCCAGGATTTTGTCAACCCCGACCTGCTTTTCGCAGGCACTGAATTTGGTTGTTTCTTCACCATCGATGGAGGTAAGAACTGGATACAACTGAAATCCGGGCTTCCTTCGGTGTGTGTGAAAGATATTGCCATCCAGAAACGTGAAAATGACCTTGTGCTTGCAACTTTTGGCCGCGGATTTTATATTCTTGATGATTTCACCCCTTTGCGAAACCTGAAAAAAGAGAACCTCGATCAAAACGGATATTTGTTCCCCGTCAAGGATGCCCTTATGTATCTGCCTACTGACACAAAAGGTTCACAGGGTTCAACCGTATTTGTGGCTAAAAACCCGGATTTCGGTGCGGTATTCACCTATTATATTAAGGAGGTCCCAAAAACTGCAAAAGATATCAGAAAAGAGAAAGAAACTGAATTATTTAAAAAAGGAGAACGGATTCCACAGCCATCGGAGGCTGATCTCAGAGCTGAAAAACTTGAAATTGATCCGTTTCTCACCTTTACTGTCACCGATGCCAATGGTTCACCAGTACGGACCTTCCGGAAAAGCCTGTCGAAGGGAATCAACAGGATCAATTGGGATTTACGGTATCAGTCAACCAGGATCGTTGAAACAGATAAATTTAATCCGATGGGCGACAATGGCAGTGGTGTACTGGCCATGCCTGGTAAATACAATGTGAGCATGACACTCACATCCAAAGGGGAAACCAAACTTTTAGCCGGTCCGGTAGCATTCAATGCGGTGGTTCTCAACAATACAACCCTGCCCGCCATCGATCGCAGCGCAATGGTCGCCTTTCACAAAAAAGTTGCTGAACTTACCCGTGTAATGCAAGGAACTGAAAATTACGCAGAAGCGCTTTACAGAAGAGTTTCCAGTATCCTGCAGGCACTGAACAGCACACCTTCTGCAAGTCCGGAACTAATGAAAAAAGCACGTGAAGTACAACTCCAACTGGATGAAATTCTCAATGTAAAATTCAACCGCAACACCATCAAACCAAGCGAGGAGGAAAACCCGCCTGCACAGGTCCCGTTAAACAGTCGTCTTGGTAAACTCAGCTGGATCAGCTGGTCTTCAACCAGTGAACCATCACAAAACCAGAAAGATGCTTATGCCATCCTGGAAGCGGAATTTCCACCGGTGTACGATCAGATCAAACGTATCGGCGAAACAGATATCCCACAACTTGAAAAAGCATTGGAGAACCTCGGAGCACCGGTCACACCGGGAAGGTTACCCGAATGGAGGAGATAAAATAAACCCTTTGAAGAGGACTGAGTGTGGTTGCATTTTCAGTGGAGTCCAACTACCTCTTTATCTGAGCGCCTGAAAGAATTCCTCAATTCTGCTTACAATGTATTTTGCCTGCTTTTTTTTGAGGGAATTGTAGAAAGGCAGTCTGACAATGCAATCACTGAATCGGTCGGTATTTGGCAGCACCCTGCCATCATGCTTATCGGTAAAATAGGGACTGGAATGAAGCGGAAGGTAATGAAACAGCGCACTGATGCCACACTTTTTGAGAAATTCGATCAGGTTATCCCTCGTCTCTCCGGATTTCACAATGATATAAAAAATGTTGCCATTAACGGTGGCATAGTCAGGAACAACAGGTCGTTTCAGAAGGTTCTCCTGTTCAAGCGGCTGAAACAGTTCGTAATAATTCCACCAAACCTTTTTACGCCGGTTTTGTATTTTATCAAACCGGATAATCTGAGTATATAAAAATGAGGCTACCGCATCGCTTGGCAGATAGGAAGAACCGATATCCACCCAGCCGTATTTATCAATTTCACCCCGGTAAAAAGCAGCACGGTTGGTTCCTTTTTCCCAGATGATCTCGGCCCGTTTTTCAAATTGTTTCTCATTTACGATGAGTAAACCACCCTCGCCGGATATAATGTTCTTGGTTTCGTGAAAGGAAAAGGTTCCCAAATGCCCAATGGAACCAAGTGGTTTTCCATTGTGATAAGAATCAATGGCATGGGCAGCATCCTCAACCACCAATAGCCCCTGGCGCTTGGCAATGTCCATGATCCTGTCCATGTCGCATGCCAGGCCACTGTAATGAACCACCACAATAGCCTTCGTTTTCGGGGTGATCAACCGTTCGATTTCAACCGGGTCAATGTTAGGAACATCAGGCAGGGTATCGGCAAATACAATCTTTGCCCCGCGTAATAAAAAGGCATTGGCTGTTGACATGAATGTAAAAGAGGGCATGATTACCTCATCGCCCGGTTCAATTCTGCACAGGACCGCCGCCATTTCCAGTGCATCGCTGCATGAAGTTGTCATCAACACTTTTGCAAACCCAAACCGTTTTTCGAAAAACGCATGGCATTTTTTCGTGTATTGTCCATTCCCGGCAATCGTTCCTGAAAGGGCTCCCCCGATCAAATACCTGAAAGAGTACCATGGAATAAAAGGTTTGTTGAATGGGATGTGCATAGTAAAATTAAACTCCTAATTTTGTCTACGAAATTAACGTATTTTTTATTACCAGACCATTGGCCAAAAGAACCTACCTGCGCGACATCCTCAGCCTTCTGGGAAGCAACCTTACGGCAACTGTAAGCAACCTGGCAATAGGCGTTATTCTTACCCGGCTGCTTGGTGCAGCAGGGTTTGGTTTGTATTCTGCCATCATTGTAGTACCAATCATGGTTATTGGGTTTACACAACTGGGCATTCGCCGTAGTGCCATTTATCACATTGGCAATAAGCTTTTACCTGAAGACCATATTATTTCTGCGTTGTTCCTGCTGTTGTTATGGACCAGTGCACTGAGCATCCTTATCTGTGGGTTTGTCTATTTTTTTTCCGACAGCCAGCCATTCGACCCGCTCATCATTGTCCTGGTCCTGCTCACCATCCCACTCTTGCTCACCAATGTTTTTGCAGGTGGTATTTTCCTTGGAAAGGAGGATATCAGAAGAGCGAGCATCCTCAATGCCGGGCCAACGATTATGACCCTCCTGCTTACAATACTGTTTGTCTGGGGCCTGAAAATGTCAGTCCTTGGCGCATTTTTGGCCATTGCCCTGGCCAATCTCATTATGTTTTTCATCACCTACCGCATCATTATCGTTCAACTCAAATATAATATCACCTGGAAATATCATGAAGGGATTATGAAAAGCATGATCAAACTCGGGTTGGTAAATGCTATTGCAATTTTCATCATGCAACTCAATTACCGATTGGATATTTTGATGCTGAAAAAACTTTCCACTCTTGAGGAGGTCGGATTTTATTCGCTGGCGATGCAAATCGCCGAACAACTATGGCACATTCCGTATGCGATTGAGTCGATCGTTTTGAGCCGCAGTGCCAATACAAAAGATGATAAATTCGTACACCGCACTGTTGCCTCCATTTTCAGGGTTTCGCTGCTCATCGGTTTGTTCAGCGGACTTGTTATTTTCTTTATTGCCCCGTACCTGGTACCGCTTGTGTTTGGACAGGAGTTCGTAAAGAGTGTTGCCATGATCCAGGTTGTCCTGCCGGGAATTCTGATTCTCGTAGGTTTCCGCATCCTCAACAGCCGTCTGACCGGAATGGGGAAACCGCAAATAGCCATTTACACCTTTATGCCCGCACTGGTTATCAACTTTATTCTAAACCTTTTCCTCATTCCACGTTTCGGTGGAATCGGGGCAGCATGGTCAACCAATGTCAGCTATGCAGCCGGCTCCATCATTTTTGTCATTATCTATTCGCGGATGGTTAACATGCCGGTCCGGGATATCTTCCGATACCGGGCCAGTGATTTTTATTTTTTCCGTGATATAAGAAAACGTTGGAAAGGGAAACAAACTATCGAATAATTCAGCCTTTCTGTCGGTGAATTATATACAGTCGTCTAATATTTTCGTCTGTGATATTTTTAACAGTTACATTTGCCTTCGATATTTGTAACGCATAAGGGAGTTTTCTGGTTTTTTCATCTGCGCAACTTATTCAGCCGATTTTCATACTACCCCATCTTGTAAAGCTACCTCATACTACCCTGAACCCGATTGTCGAAAATCGTTCTGATCCTAAACCAAGTAGAAAACTCCCTTTTTTATCGCATTCAACGCCGGGCCAGTTCCCGGCGTTTTTTATTCCTGCTGCAATTCATGATGATTTACTATTTTTGCGATATCAGGATTTGATCCTCTGACAGGAATAATTACCACTCAGCAGCAACCAAAGATTACATGGACAGTATAAAGCCGAATATGGTTCCTATTTTTTTCATCATGGGGCGTCCCCGATCGGGGACTACCCTGCTCAGCACCCTCTTTGATGCTCATCCCAATGTAAAAATACCACCCGAATTTCCGATCATGCTTCCTTTATACCAGGCGTTCAGGAAAGTCAGGGATTGGGATGAAAAGGCCATCCTTTCTTTTGTAGCCTTCATTTTTCAACATAATGTATTCATACATCGTACACTTGAAAACCTGAAAATCGATCGCGCGCAGTTTACCGCTGATCTGATGACCCTCAAACACAAAGGAACCATCCAGGACTTCTTGAAAAAAGTGAATGAACAGGGTTTTTCAATTTTTCCTAAAAAAGAGATCCTCCGGATCGGAGATAAAAACCCCGTATATTCAATTTATACAGAAAGGTTCCTTAAAATTTTCCCCGAAGCCCGCTTCATTTGCATCATACGTGATTATCGCGATAACTTTGTTTCCATGCGGAAACTCAGCGATCTGAAACTTGAAGCACCCATCCTTACCCTCCAGGTTTATCGTTGGAAGTATGTGGTCAAACTTTTTCTCAGGTGCAAAAAGCGCTATCCTGACCGGTTTCATATTATCCGTTATGAAGATCTGGTTATGAAAAAATCGGAAGTGCTAGACGAATTATGTCAGTTTATCGGAATTCCTTACGATCCAACCGTTTTTGATTTTTATAAAAAAAAGGAGGAAACATTCAAAGCCTACAATAACCCTCTGGTTGAGCGTTTTCACGGAAGTTTGATGAACCCTGTAAACACCGGCAGGATGGATTTATGGAAAAAGGACCTGACCCCGGCGGAGATACAAATGGCTGACTTTGTAGCAGGGAAATATGCAGAATTCTTTCAGTACCATAAACCCGTGAAAGGTTTCAGCCCGATGCTCTGGTTAAGATCAAGGCCGATGGCCATATACGGCTACCTGATTTTTAAACTTTTTCTATGGGGATCGTATCTCCCGTCGAAAGTCAGTTTATGGTTGTCGGTTAAAATGCTGGTGCTGGTCAGGATTTGGCATTACTTCATTGGGGCAACTCCTTCTGCTGCCCCTGCTGCAAAAAGAGAAGATTAGCGCGAGGTTCATCACGATTGTGTTGAAGCCGAAATCAATGATGATATCAGGATTGTAAATACACCAACCTATGGGAGTTCCGTTTTTTTTCATTCTGGGCAGACCCCGTTCAGGGACAACCCTTCTTAAAACGCTATTCGATGCCCACCCGAATGTAAAGATCCCTCCCGAATTGCCCATTTTTCTTCCGTTGTATCAAAAATTCAAACATGTAAAAACCTGGAGCAAAGAACAGATTTTGTCGTTTGTCGATCATGTATTTCAACCGAACGTATTCAACAACAGAAGGCTTGAAAACCTAAAAATCAACCGTGAGTTATTTACTGCTGATCTGCTCAAACTGGAAAACAAATGTACGATCCAGGATCTGCTGGTCAAACTCAATGAACATTCCTTTTCCATATTTCCAAAGAAGGAAATACGGTTGGTGGGAGATAAAAACCCCATCTATTCGATCTATCTGAAAAGACTTGTCAGCATTTTTCCCAAAGCATTGTTTATTTGTATCATAAGGGATTACAGGGATAACTATATCTCCATGAAAAACCTTCAGGAGGTTAAAATGGAGGCTCCGGTCCTCACACTTCAGATTGTCCGGTGGGTTTATGTTACCAGGCTTTTTCTGGTGTGTCAAAGAAAGTTTCCCGAAAGGTTCTGTGTCATCCGATATGAAGATCTGGTTATAAAGCCTCAGGAAACGTTCAATGAATTATGTGCCTTTCTGGGCATCCCTTATGCTCCTGAGGTTTTTGATTATTACAAAAAAAAGGATGAATTGTTAAAAACATTTCCGAACCCGATGATTGGGAAGATTCACAAAAGCCTCATGGAACCTGTGAATACCGGAAGAATGGACTTATGGAAAACCCAATTAACCGATTTGGAAGTGCAAATCGCTGATCAGATTGCAGGGAAAACTGCCGATAAAATGGGCTATAGCAGAAAAACAAAAGAGTTCAGCTGGCGTGTTTACGCAAAAGCCCTGCCCATGACAATTTATGGAAAATTACTTTTCAGGCTGATGCAATGGGGGTCGAAATTGCCCTATCGCAGTAGTCGCTGGTTATCCCTTAATTTACCTAAACTCGCCAGAATCTATAGCCGGTATTCCGGGAAAGACGCAACAGTTTCTCAGGAAAAATAATATGACCGGCTTTCAGTGGTGGTTTCAATTTTCGTTATAAACCTGCTTGACATCACTTTTTCTTCCCATTGGAGCACCATGGGATCTGAGAATTCGCTTTGCCCGATGTAAAGAATACCATTTTCATCATTCCCTGTAAGAACGGTTATAGCTTTTTTCAGCTTGGGGGCTCGCTTTTCAAAAGATTCACGGGAAATTTGATGCAATTGATTATTAACCTCCTCCTGGCCGGCCAGTAGTTCATACCCCAGCATTTTAACAAAGGCCTGCACACTCTTATTTTCTTTCAGCACATGGGCATAGCCTATATTCCATTCAAAAACGTTGAAAATTATTTCTGTGGTAATATAGGAAATAACAGCCGGAACAAAGGTTTGATGGTATTTTGGATCAGGAAGGAAAATTCCTCCTTCACAAATACGGGTTTCCCAGTCGATGTTTTTTATGTTGATGACGCCTATCTTCTCTCCCTGGTATTCAATAATCGTATACAGGTTGTTGATGTTGTTGACTGTTTTAAACCACTCCTTCTGCATTTCCGGAGTAATGTGATCCCTGAATTCATAGTTGTTCGCAACCACAGGATCATTTCTCCACTGCCGTACCAACTCGATATCCTCCTCTTTCAGGAAGTGAAAAGACAATCCATATCGCGAATACTTCATTCTTTAAATAATTTTCTTTATTGAATACGGTGGTTTTCGGTTCTGCACCTGGTATATCCTGCTGAGGTATTCACCAAGCACTCCCAGACTAAAGAGAATGATACTCGTTGAAAAAAGGATGGTCACGATGAGGGAGGTATAACCGAGCGGAACATTGAAAACCAACTTTTTGATGATAAAAGAAAGACCGACAAAAAAAGTAACCAGCGAGATGATAAAACCGCCATAAACCAGGAATTTCAGGGGAACCATGGTATAATACAGAACCAGATTGGTAAAAAGCCTGATTAGCTTGGTAAAAGAATAACCTGATTGCTGATACTTTCTTGGAAGATGTTTCACCTCAACGAATGAAATATCATCGGTGTACCACAATAAAACCTCGTCAAGGAAAATAAAGTTTTGCTCATGATGAAGAATTTTCTTTGCCAGATCAGCGGTTAACAAACGAAAGGATGACCCCTCCCCTGGTGAGTTGTGGAACACTTTCGCCGATTTTTTGAGCGATTGGCTTCCTATGTTCCGCATGCGTGAATGATTTTTATGGCCATAGTAACCATAAACTAAATCAGCGTTCGTGCGATGGTATTCCGCAATCAGCTTCGATATCTCCAATGTGGGCGTTTGTAAATCATCATCAATGGTGATGATGAATTCTCCTTTGGCAAAACTGAAACCGCAAAAGGTTGCATTGTGCTGCCCGAAGTTTCTGCTCAGCTTTATGGCTGTAATGTGATCGGGATATTTCCGTTTCAGGTTACAGATAACCTCCCAACTTCCGTCCTGGCTGTTATCATCGACAAAAAGCACCTCAAATGGCGCTTCATGGTCATTAAAAACCGACTTCAGCCCGGCAAATAACTCTTCGAGGGAAGGTTCGCTGTTGAAAACCGGAACCACGACTGAATATTTGACAGGAACAGACATTTGGATTTACGATTTACGATTTACGATTTGCGATTTACGATTTTCACTACTCCCCTCCCATCATTAAAGAAGTTCCTGTAATCCACTTCGAGGCATCTGACATAAAAAACAGGATGGCATTTGCAACATCTGCTGGCTGACCGATTCCGAGTGGATATCTTTTCAGATACCTTTGGAGCGCCTCCTCCTGCATGTTTTTTTCAGAGGGATTTTCGATCATCGGTGTGGCAACCAGCCCTGCCATGATACAATTTGACCTGATCCCTTTGGCAACCATTTCAAGTGCCAGGGTTTTGGAATAGGATTCAAGTGCTGCTTTAGAGCCACTGTACAAGGCTCCTCCGAAATATGGATTCCTTGTTGCAATGGTCGACATGAACAAAATGGAGCCGCCATCAGCAAGTTTCTTCTTGCGGAGGATCTTACTTGTCAGGTTGACCGGAACACAATAATTAATCCCAAACATGCGGTCGATATCGGACTGAGCGATGAATTTAGCGGGAAGGGGACCTACAATGCCTGCACAGTGGACGATGCCGTTGAGCGAAGGGAGGCTGGTAATGAGCCGGTCCATCTCTGATTCGATGGTAAGGTCGGCAATAATTGACGAGTTACGATTGACGAATGACGATTGAAGGACTCTCTCAATTTGATCAAAAGTTTCTTGCAGTCTGTCGGGGTTGCGGCCGGTAACCACAACGGTTGCTCCGGCCTTGCTGAGTTGCATGGCTGCCTCCCGCCCGATGCCTGAAGAGGCACCAGTAACAAGGATGGTTTTATCGGTTAACGAAAATTGATCCATTATACTTCAAGCAATTCAGGGATACAGATACGATTGGTTTCAATGATAACAGAGCCCCAGGACAGTCCAACACCGAATGCCGACAGCAACAGTTTCCGCTGACCGGTTTCAAGAGATTCCTTCAATGCCGTTATCATTGTCAGCGGAACGGAAGCCCCGCTGGTATTCCCAAAATCCTTGATCGAGTATGGCACTTTCACAGGTTCAAGTTTAAGCATTTTACGCAGTGTTTCGTTGATAAGCCGGTTGGCCTGGTGAAACACGACAAAATCAATAGCTGCAAGTGATTCGCCGGTATTGGCAAGCAATTTTTTAATATTTGGAACTACTTCGCGCAAGGTAAAATTGAACACCTCAATGCCATCAAGTTCGAGATGCAGGCGGGAGCGATAAATCCCTTTTCCGACCTTCTTAATCTCAAACGATTGTCTCGACATTACATTCCTGGCACCACCATCCTTGATCATGAGCGCTTTATGCCCTGAACCATCCGTTTGCAGGTTGAAATACATCTTAGGTGCATTTACATCATATTCCAGGGCGGTAACGGTTCCAACATCCCCAAACAACGGATAGGTACTTTTATCGCGGTAACATGTGGTGAGTGTGGAAATATCTCCAACCATCAGCAAGGCCTTTTTGATGGCTCCCGACTGCATCATGCTTCCAATCACCGATAAACCATATACGTAACCAGAGCAGCCAAGACCGATATCCATCGCCACACATGAATGGGGTAATCCCAAACGATCCTGAACGATGCAGGCAGTTGTTGGAACCAGATAATCACGTGACTGCGAAACGAAAATAAGCAATTCAACCTCAGCCCGGTCCCATTTCAACTCATCCATTAATTTTTCTGCGGCCACCACGCACAGATCGGAGGTGGTAGTTCCTTTTGCTGCCACCCGGCGTGTTTCCACCCCGATATTTTTTATCAGAGATTCGCGCTCCCTGACCGAAATCCATTTATAGTCGGCTGTTGATTCCTTATTTACAGGAACCGCTGCTGAAATTCCGCTGATTTTAATCCCTGGAAGGGAAAACAGAGCCATGGAGGATTTACGATTTACGATTTACGATTTACGATTATTGCGTAAATATCCTTCACGGATTTTGATTTGATCAGATCATCCGCAGTTAAGGTAACATCATACTCGGTTTTCACCATGGCAATCAGAATCAGGGCATTTATCGAATTCCATTCAAACGTTTCCCTGAAATTGCTATCGGCTTTTAATACACCCGGTTTGAGGTCATCAAATTCGGCCTCAATATGTTTAATAAACTCTTCAATGTTCATTTTCAAGTATTTTAAGACTACAAAGGTAACAAACCTGGCTCATTTACACAAACAAGAAATTTATACCTTTGCGTTATGAGTGACAGAGGGAAACGACTGGTGTTGATCAACCCGGCTAATGGCTACCGCAAGGGTTACCTCCTGCGCCGTGAGTCGAAACAGGCTCCGCTTGGACTAGGGATCGTAGCATCCCTGACCCCGCCTGGCTGGTCTGTAAAAATCCTGGATGAAAATTTCAAAGAATTCCGCTACCGGGAAGCCGACCTGGTTGGCATCACTGCTGTAACCGCTTCAGTCAACAGGGCTTACGAAATTGCTGCTATGTACCGTAGCAAAGGTATTCCGGTCGTACTCGGAGGAATCCATGCCTCCTCTTTGCCTGATGAAGCCCTGCGTTATGTTGATTCTGTGGTTATTGGTGAGGCTGAAGGATCCTGGGCCAGACTTCTTGCTGATTTTGACAATGGAAGTTTACAAAAAACGTATACTTCCGCATTGTCCAATCTAAAAAACACACCTCCGGCACGACATGATCTTTTTCACCCGGGATATTTTTTTGCCTCCATCCAAACTTCCAGAGGATGCCCCATGGATTGCGAGTTCTGTTCAGTCCCATCTTTCAACGGGCACCAATACCGTTTGCGTGATCCGGAATCAGTGGTGGATGAAATTGCCTCAGTGCCCCATTCGTTGCTCTATTTTGTGGATGACAATATCATTGGTTATAATAAATCTGCTGAAGATCATGCAGTGGCCATTTTCGAAGGAATGATCCGGCGAAATCTGAAAAAGGAGTGGTTTGCCCAGGCATCCCTCAACATCATCGAAAAACCGGAACTTTTAAAACTTGCCCGAAAAAGTGGTTGCCGCATGTTGCTGATCGGAATTGAGGCGGAGAATGCCGAAGCACTGAAAGATTCCAATAAAAAGGTCAACCTTCGGCTCGGTGTTGACAATTACAAAAAGGCATTCCGCATGATCCACCGGCAAGGGATCACAGTACTCGGAGCCTTTATTTATGGCATGGACAGCGACACAACTGAAGCGCTGAATAACCGTACCAGGTATATGATTACCAGCAGTGTTGATGTGATCCAGGCCAGTGTGATGACCCCACTGCCCGGAACAAGGCTTTTCGAAAAATTTAAAAAAGAAAACCGGTTACTTTGCCACGATTTTCCTAAGGACTGGCAACATTTCCACTTCTCTGACGTAGTGTTCGACCCGGCACTAATGACACCAAAAGAGTTGGCTGAATCTACAAACCGTGCCTATCAGAAAATATGCAGCATGCAAACACTGCGCAGGAAATTTATCCGCACATGGTGGAATACTAGAAGTCTCCGCAGCGCAGTCTGGGCCTGGAATTCAAACCTCAACTATAGAAGTGTGGGGCTGGAAAAGCCATCGGAATATAAATATGGTTAACGGGTAAACCAGTAAACCGGTAAACCGGTAAACCGGACGAGCTCCCCAGTTTACCAGTTTACCAGTTTACCAGTTCACCAATTTACCAGTTTACCAGTTTACCAGTTCACCTGTTTACCAGTTTACCCGTTTACAAAAACAAATGCACGAAAGAAAAAAAACCCTGCTCCTCATAAATCCCGCCAACAAAAGCGGGAGCGGGTTCATTGTGAACAAAGACACCCGGTATCAGCCTTTGAGCCTGGGTATCATTGCCGCATTGACCCCTTCCGACTGGAAAGTGAAGATTATCGATGAGAATTTTCGGAATTTTAAATATTACGAAGCGGATTTTGTCGGGTTCACTGCATTCAGCTCAACAGTTTCACGGGCTTATGAACTTGCAAAAATATACCGCGACAAAGGAATCCCGACGGTAATCGGTGGTATTCACGCCTCGATGTGCCCGGAGGAAGCAGCAGAATTTGTTGATTCTGTTGTAATTGGAGAAGCAGAAACGATCTGGCCCAAAGTAATCAGTGATTTCGAAAACAATAATCTGCAGCGAATCTATAAGGGTCCGCTCAGCGATCTGATAAAGTCACCAAAACCAAAGAGAGACCTTTTTCATCCCGGTTATATATTTGCCTCGGTTCAAACCACCCGCGGGTGCCCGATGAACTGCGACTTCTGTTCTGTTACCGCTTTTAATGGCAGCCAGTACCGCTATCGCCCCATCGATGAGGTAATCAGCGAAATGGAAGAAATCCCTCAGAAGAACATTTTCATCCTGGATGATAACATCGTTGGAAGTTCCACCAAAGCCCAGACCCGTGCCATTGAACTTTTCAAGGCCATGATCGACCGTGGCATTAAAAAAGAGTGGATCGGTCAGGCTTCCCTGAATGTGGCCGACAATGAGGATGTGCTTAAATACGCGGCTAAAAGCGGCTGCAGAATGTTGTTTATCGGAATTGAATCGGAACGTGAAGATCAGTTAACAGGTGCAAATAAGAAGCTCAATGTAAAAATGGGGGTCAGTTCCTACGACGATGTTTTCAGGAAAATGCATAAATATGGCATTGCTGTAATTGCCGGATTCATCTTCGGATGGGAAAATGACACCATTGAACGAATTGACCACCGGGTAAAATTCACCCGTGAATGTCTGGCCGACTCGATCCAATCAACCCTGTTAACTCCTTTGCCCGGAACCAGGCTTTTTGACCGGATGAAAAATGAAGGGAGACTGGTCATGAATCATTTTCCGGATGACTGGCAACACTATGGCTATGAGTCGCTGGTATTCAATCCCATTTCCATGGATCGGAAAGAGATGCAGGATTACATATTCAAAGTATTTGACAAGGTTTACGAACCATCATTCCTCAAACGCCGTATGCTCAAAACCTGGTGGCGGACAGGTAGTTTTATAACGGCCTACTGGTCGTATATGAGTAACTGGAATTATCGCAGCATGGCCTTCGGGCATATCAAAAAGCCCAAAAACTGGTTACTCGACTAAAGGCATGAAAAGAAAAACCCTTCTCCTCATTAATCCTGCAAACCAGCTCCGGCCAGGGTTTCACATAAACCGGGCAACCCGAAACCAGCCCCTGAGCCTTGGCATCATCGCAGCAATCACACCCCCCGGATGGAAGATCAAGATCATTGATGAAAATTTTCGTGATTTCAAATTCTATGAAGCCGACCTGGTGGGGCTGACAGCCTTCACCAGTACAGCGCCCAGGGCATACGAAATTGCAGCAATTTATCGGGAAAAAGGGATTAAAACCGTGATGGGTGGTATTCATGCATCCATGGTCCCTGAAGAAAGTATGCAATTTGTCGATGCTGTTGTTCAGGGCGAAGCTGAACCTGTTTGGGCACAGGTGATCTCTGATTTTGAATCAGGAACTCTGAAAAGGCTGTATAAAAGTCCTTTTGCAAAGGAGATCAACCAGCCAAAGCCCCGCCGTGACCTGTTCCATCCGGGGTATATTTGCGCAGGCCTGCAAACCACCCGCGGATGCCCGATGAACTGTAGCTTCTGTAGTGTTTCAGCCTTTAACGGACAACATTACCGGTTCCGTCCGGTTGATGATGTACTTGACGAACTGGAAGAAGTTCCTCAGAAATTTGTCTTTTTTGTGGATGACAACATCATTGGCCAAAGCCGGGAATCGAAAGAAAGGGCCCGGCAGCTGTTTGAGGGGATCATCAGACGGGGAATTAAAAAACTGTGGATATCCCAATCATCCATCAATTTTGCAGATGATGAAGCGTTGTTGAAACTTGCTTACCGTAGTGGCTGCCGGATGATTTTCCTGGGAATTGAGGCAGAATCGGAAGATCAGTTGAAGGAAGCCAACAAAAAACTAAACCTGAGCCGTGGATCAAATACATACCGGCAGGTCTTCCGTAAAATCCACAAACATGGCATCGGTGTGATTGCAGGATTCATTTTTGGCTGGGATTCAGACACACCCGATACAATCATGCAGCGTGCACGTTTCGCGGTGAACTGTGGTGCAGATTCTTTTCAAACATCTGTTTTGACGCCACTTCCGGGAACGCAGTTATTCGAAAAAATCGTTTCGGAAAATCGTTTAATCTACACCAATTTCCCTAATGACTGGCAGAGATATGACTATTTTGAACCCACCATCAAACACCCGGTTTTCTCTTCTGAGAATCTATATGATTCTATCTCTAAGGCAATCAGGCACATTTTTTCGCCCTGGAACATTATCCTGAGAAACATGAAAACTTTATGGAACACCCGGAGTTTCAGTGCAACATGGATACTTTCCTTAAACTACTGGCACTACCGGAATATTTTTCTGAAAGGCAGGAAACGATGAAATCAATGTAAACAATTTAAACAATGTAAACAATGAAGACAATGAAGACAATGATGGTTTTTGCGGGTAAAAAATATTATTTTGCCGTTGGGTTTATTTTGCTGATGCTGTTCACTTCAACCGCCATTTACTCCCAAAACCGTCCTGGAGGTGGCCGCGGAAATGCAACTCCGGAGGATCGTGCCAACCGGCAAACTGAAATGATGAAGGAGAATTTATCGCTCACAGCAGCGCAGGAACCCAAAGTTTCGGCCATCAACCTGAAGTATGCAAAAAAGATGGAAGAGGTTCGAAAGGTAGCTGATACTGCTGCTCAACGCAAGTCTGCTCAAAATCTGAATAAACAAAAGGAGGGCGAATTAAAAGCAATACTTACCGCCGACCAGTTCAAATTGTACCTGAAGCAGGTGGAAGAGATGAAAGCCCGGAGACGTGGCATGCAGCATTAACCAAATTCTGTCACTCTTTCTTAAAAATCAACCATAATGCCAATGGCAGGCAAAACGGTTCCGGCACTGTTTTCGATGGTGCGCAAGTTATACCGCTCCTGCCCCTGGTCATCGATGTATTTAACCACCTTCCCATCCTCCTGGGTATTGACCAGTAAATCAGGCTGCTGGGCCTGGAAATTCAATACATTCTGAACGTCCAGGTAAAACATCAGTGACCATTTTTTGAAATAAAACCCTTTATCGATCCGGATATCAAGCTGGTTGAAGGAGCTAAGTCTGAGCGTATTAAATGCATCGTAATTCAGGTATCCCCTGCCCTGCGCATCCCATGCTGCTACAAGGCTCGATTTGTCCATATCCCATGGTGTATAGGGCTGGCCACCGGCAAAGCGCCATTTGGCCCCGATTTCCCAGTTGTACTTGAATTTCCGTCCGACGGTCACGTTGAAGAGGTGACGATTATCCCATGCCGACGGAATATATTGGCCGGCATAATCTGTAAACTCGCTGCGGACAAAAGTATAGGTCATGATCACATTGAATTTGAAAAAATCGGCATTACGAACCAGAATTTCAAATCCATAAGCCCTTCCTTTTGAAACAGGCAGCAACGGTTCATCGCCCACTGAACCAAATTCGGATCCTTTGCTGGCCAGTGCCACTGAATCTTTGATGGAGAAAGGATAATTCCGGTAATACTTATAAAATCCTTCGAGTGAAAGTTTTGTGTTTGGTTTTGGCTGATATTCAAGACCCAGCACCACATGGTCGGCTGAAATATATTTAATACCCAGTGAGTCATTCACGAGTGTGCCCCGGTTGCTGCGGAATCCAAGGGATGTATAGGCCGGCAGCTGATAGTAACGCCCCACATTGAAATTCAGGAAGAATTTATCAGGTACCATCGCATAAGAGGCGGAAAACCGAGGTGAAAATTGCTTCAGCAGGTTGTTCATGTTGTCACTGTAATTGTTGGCATCCATCCTTATTCCAAGGTTGAGATTTAACCTGTCGTTGAAAAATGCACGGTTTACCTGACCAAACACATTCCATTTCCACATTTCGATGCGTGAATTGTAATCGACTGTTCGCAATTGATTTTGAATGAATACTTTCTGGTAGGTACTGTTTGTGTATTTTGCATATTCAAGACCGGCCCCATAGGTAATTTTCCATTTTACGAGATCCGTAAGTCCCTCATATCGAAGCTTGTTTTCAATTTCCTGAGAATTGTATCTGAGCAGAAGGCTGTCAGGCACCTCCACGTTGTTGGTATATTTAATCTGATCGTTGTTAAGCATGTTTCGACTCAAAACCCAGGTATCATAACCTTTGGCCCGAAAATGACGGTATACAAGACCAAACACATAACTCCACTGATCGTTTACAGGTAAAGACTGCAGAATAAACTCCTGAAAGGCATTGGGGTTGGCAATACCTGTATTCAGTTTGTTTTTATCCAATGCCCCGATGGAGATCACCGACAATTGATCCCGCTTGCCAAGGTCAATTTTATATTTGAACTGATAATCATTATATGTCGGAAGAAATGGAAGTTTTAAAGCGCTGAAAAGAAACTGCAGATATGACCGGCGAACCGAAAAGATCATGGATGAGTTTTTGGTAATGGGGCCATTCAGGGTGAGGGCAAAATCGCTGGAACCCACAGAAAGGCGTCCTCCAAACTTTTCCTTGTTACCGTCAATCTGGCGAAGTTCCATCACCGAACTCAGGGCATTACCCCTTGCTGTCGGAAACGAGCTTGAATAAAGCTGAACCTCCCGGATAAAATCGACATTTATTATGCCAACCGGACCGCCTGAAGCACCCTGGGTTGAAAAGTGGTTCAGGTATGGAATCTCAACCCCGTCGAGATAAAACCTGTTTTCGCCCGGGCCACCTCCGCGAACGATGACATCATTCCGGAACGATGGCGAGGATGCGACACCCGGCAAACTCTGGATCACTTTTGAGATATCGCGGTTTGAACCAGGGCTTCGCTCAATTTCCTGGATGGTTAGTTTTTGAAGTGAAACCGGAACTTCTTCATTCCGCTGAACAACGGAAGGCTTAACCTCTACCAGGGCAAGGGTGGTAACCTGTTCATCGAGCCCAATGTTCAGATCAGTCGTTTTGGAGTTGGTCACAAGAAAATCATCGGAAATATACTTTTTAAATCCAATGGAAGTGGCGACGAGCCGGGCATATCCCGGGGAAACTTTTGTGATAGTATACAAACCGTCAATATCGCTGGTTGCTCCCTGTGTAGGTTTGCCATCGATTATGATATTTACAAACGGAACCGGTTCATTGTTTTTATGATTAAAAACACGGCCTTTGATCACGCCGTTTTGAGCGAATATGGCGCTCGTGATGAAGATAAGAATTACGGTAATAGTATATTTAAAGAAAATACGAAAAATCATGAATAGCAGATTTATTTGATTAAAAATTCTTATTTAGACTGTTTATACACAATCAACATGCCAGACGAATTTGAACTGACAATATTACAAGGATAATGCATAATAATTCAAATAGGGTAAATTGGGACTTTATGATCGCAAAACAGTAGTAAAATCACCCTTCAGATATCGTTCCACCAACTTGTAACGCTGTAATTTCCCACTACTGGTGCGCGGGATGTCGCCTGATCTGACCAGGATAAAGGTTTCAGCATTGAGTCCGATAACAGAGGAGAAATGGTTCTTTATCTCGCGGCAAAGGAACTGATTTGCATCATTATCAGCACCTACAAGGAATACCAGCAATTTGTCACGACCTTCCGGTGCATCAAAGTACCCGGTAATGACAATTTTGCCAGTCGTTAACTGATTAATTTTTAGTGCGATCGTCTCAAGGTCGTGAGCATAATAGTTGATTCCATTGATAAAAATGATATCCTTTGACCGTCCGGTAATGTACAGATCGCCCTCATGAATAAAGCCAAGGTCGCCGGTCAGCAGCCATTCCCCGGTAAAAGCGGAGGCAGTTACTTCCGGGTTTCCAAAATACCCACAAGTTATATTCTCACCCTTCACATGCACATGACCTACAATGCCGCTGACGACCTGTTCATTATGATCATTCACAACCATTATGCTGCAGTGATCGAGACTGCGGCCAAGGTTTACCAGTTCAATGATGTTATGGTCCCCTGGACTGGCTTCGATTGCAATGCCTTTCCCAATCAGATCATCACGCCGGAATGCTTTGACTTCAGCCTCTTTGAGCCTGTCAGGAAAGGTTATCGCCAGGGTGGCTTCCGCCAGTCCGTATGCAGGGAACATGGCAACCGGATTGAGGTAAAAAGGTTGTAAGCCTTCCAGAAAAGTGCGCATGGTTGCAACCGAAATGGGTTCTGCACCATTAAAGAGGATTCTAACCGCCGACAAATCCCATTTTTGTGCTGCCCGACGGCCAAGGTAGCGGCTTACAAGCATTTGACCAAAATTCGGGCAGGCCGTTATGGTACATTTCATCTCGCTCATCGTATCAAGCCAGATCGCAGGGTTCTTCACGAAATCAACCGGATCAATGAAATATTGGGTCACCCCGACATATACCGGAGTTAGATGAAAACCAATCAGCCCCATATCATGATACAAGGGCATCCAGTTTACTGCAACATCGATCGGTTCAAGGGCAATACCTTTGATGATGTCGGTCGTATTGATGATGATGTTGCGGTGGGTGAGCATCACACCTTTTGGATCGCCCGTGCTGCCTGATGAAAATTGGATCAGTGCCAGATCATCATTCTGGATGACTGCCCTGACAGCCAGGGCAGCATTTCCGGGCAATCCTGCAACATCAATCAGGCGGTCGCCGGGGATATTTCCTGTATGCCAGTTTTGAGTGTGTTTATCTGACAAAATGACATACGGCTGTTTTAAAAGGTGAAAAACCTTTTCGGTTTTCTCTGCTGCAGGATTGAATTCAGTAAACGTAATGGTTGGCTGCAAAAGAGCAGGTATGATACCTCCGATCAAACAACCCCATAATACCGGGATGATATTCTCGCTTTTTTCGAGGGAAAGCATAACCATATCACCTTGTTTCATTCCCCAAGCCTGCATACCAGCCAGCATTGACAAGGCTTTGACTTCCAGTTCGGGAAAAGTAACAAATGAAATTGACTTGTTTGAGCTGACAAATCCAACCCCGTTCAGCGGAAAATTCATGCAGGTTGCTGACAACAACTGAGGCAAATTTTCCGGGATTTGCATATTGTCAGCCCGACTGTGGGTTGCATCAACAGTTTTCAATTTTCAATTCTCAATTTTCAATTATTGCTGACTCTGTTTCGCGATTTGTTCTCCAAGCCTGTAATAATAATCTGCTTTTTCGCGATCGCCCTTAATAATGTAAAGGGAATTCAATTGAAGACACAGCTCAAAGCTTGGATTGATGGCAGCTGCTTTTTCCCAATAATTCACAGCTGTGATGGTATCCCGTCTGAGCATGTAGTAATTACCAATGTTGACGTAAGGCATTTCAAGGTTGGGATATGATTTCATCACATCTTCGTTCATCTTTACTGCCCGGTCAAATTCGCCCATGTCATTGTATACATTTGCCAAAGCAAAAACAGCCTTGATCTGGTTAGGGTTTACACCCAGGATATGCTCATAGCATTGGATGGCTTTTTGATACTCTTTCTGTTCCCGATAAGCCATACCAAGATTTACCCAGGCCGGTTGCAAGGTCGAATCAAGTGCAATGGCCTTTCGAAGAAAATAGACAGCCGAATCGTAATTCTTTCCCATGAACAGGTAAACAGTTCCCAGGTCGTTGGTAGTCAAATAATTATCCGGATAGAGCGTCAGCGCACGACGGAAATGAGAAACAATGACCTGATATTTGAATTGGTTCACAGCACCTGTTCTGAGAAAATTCTGATCCTGATAAACCGTACTCATCAGATATCCTGCATAATCAATGTTCGCTTTGGCTGAGTTATTCAGAATTTTTACATCATTGCCATATAAATCGAATAAGTTACGCCAATCACGGTTTCGTGAAACGGACAATACGGTATAAGGGATTAGCAGAAGTATCAGCACAGCAAGAATTTTCAACCGTGCATCCAGCTCAATTGTAAGGCTTTTCGGATCTGTCTTGAAAATTTTAAAAACGAAAAATACAAGAGCAAGACAAAATCCAAGGGAGGCGTTGAATACAAAACGCTCTCCAACGATCCCTACCACCGGGAAAACAACATTTGAATACATGGCAATGGCAATCAAATACCATAAAATGGCGAAGGAGAGAAAATGTTTTTCCCTGAATTTCATGATAGCGAACACAAACAATCCTCCATATATCACCAGGGACAGCAGTGCCCAGATATTTGCCAGGTTTGTGACCGGGATCATGTTGTAACCATAATAGTAAACCAATGGATAGGGATATAACAGCGTGCGGATATAGAATAAAAGTGATACCAATCCTGTTCCAAGACGAATCCAAATGTTCTTTTCAAAGTACAGCGGATTTTCGATGAAGAAATTGGTCCGCTGCAATGGCGGCAGAAAAAGGCGGGGTCCCATCTGTGCAATGAGAATCACTCCAAGGATGGCCAGAAAAAGGGGCACAATCTGCTTTACCTTCATCCGTGTGAAAAAATAGAGCACCAGGGGGATCAGGAACAGAAACGGGAGAATGGAGGATTTACAAAGATAGCCAATGAAAAAAATGAGTACTGCCAGAAGCGAATACCAGACTTTATGTTTTTCGGCATATTCCAGCATAAACCACAAGCTACCCAATCCACAGATAAACGCAAGCAATTCATCCCGGTTTTTCAGGCTGGCAACCACTTCGGTATGCACCGGGTGGGCCATAAACAAAATGGTAATCAGAAAAGGGAATAAAATATTATAGTTGTACAACAATCTTTTAAGGATGAAAAACAAAATAACAGCCAGTGCCCAATAAAGCAGAATATTCATGGCATGGCTTCTCCCTGGTTTATTTCCCCACAGCTGGTATTCAATTGCAAACGTGGCTTTTACAATAGGACGGTAATCGGCAGAGGTCGCCCCTACATTACCTTGCTGTGAAAAATATCTGGTAGAAAAAATTTGTGGGATCGCTTTAAATCCTTGCTCCACCAGCTCGTTATTGGTCACAAGGTTATCATCAACTGCAAACTTATTGAAGATGGTATTGCCGTAAAGTATAAATGCAAAAAGCAAAAAGGCAAAAATAAAGTAACGGTTTGCTTTGTTTGAAACTTTTGGTAATACATTTTCTTTTTTCGAAAATCCTGGTTTTTTGGGAGAAATATTCTTTCCTGCAGGAGCTTGTTTTTTCGGAAACAGATCTTTTTTCATCCGGCAATTAAAATTTATGCAAAGGTAGCTATTTCTGCAGCAAGCCTGACGAAATCCTCCACCGAAAGTCGTTCGGCGCGCAGATCAAGCTGTGTGGCCATCCATTCAGATTGGTTTGAAGGGTTTAACAGGGCAGGAGGGATCATTTGGCGTATTGAATTCCTCATGGTTTTACGGCGCTGGTTAAATGCGGTTTTAACCAATCTGGTGAATAGCACTTCATCGCAGTCCAATTTTTCTGTCGTATTCCGTCGCAGCCTGATCACGGCCGATTTAACTTTGGGGGGAGGGTAAAAAACAGTTTCACTCACTGTAAACAAATACTCAATGTCGTAAAAGGCCTGCAGTAAAACACTGATGATTCCATACGATTTACTGCCGGGAGGTGATGCGATGCGTTCGGCAACTTCCTTCTGGAACATCCCGATTATTTCAGGGATCCTGTTCCGGTTTGCAAGGGCCGTAAACAATATCTGCGATGAAATGTTATAAGGAAAATTACCAATGACGGTGAATTTAGGTGGAACGGACAGTGGCTCAATTTCCCCGGATGGAGGGAAACCTGCCATGTTATAATCCAGAAAATCACCAAGGATGAGCCGGTTGGAAATTCCCGGGAAGGCAGTTTTCAAATAGTCAACAGCTTCACGGTCTACTTCCATAAACCAGGGATCAAAGGTGGAATTATCCAGAATATATTTTGTTAAAACCCCCATGCCCGGTCCAACTTCCAGAACCAGCGGAATTTCCGGATTCAGGTAGCCAACAATTTTTTGTGCAATGCTTTCATCACGGAGAAAATGCTGGCCAAGGTGTTTTTTAGGTCGGATCATGATTGTATTTTTCACATGGTGGCAGAGGCGTTGCATGTAACGTCTCTATGAACGGTAATAATCATTGTGAGGGGTCGCCGCGCAACATCCTGAATTTTTTCCGGGCATCAGGAATATAGATGCTTCCCGGGTAATTATCCAGCAATACCTGATAGAGTGCCATTGCCTTTTCCCGGTTTTTCAATTGCTTTTCGTTCAGTATTGCTGCCTGCATCAGCGCTTCATCAGCCAGAACTTCATCAGGGTATTCTTTTACAAGGAGCTGAAAAAGGCTGTCTGATTCTGCATACCGTCCTTGTTTACGATTGATTTCAGCTCTCTTGTAAAGAACTTGCTGTAAAATAGGATGATAGCCAAACATACCCGGGATGGAATCAAGTGTTTGAAGTGCAAGGTTCTCTTCATTACGGTAATCCAGCAGATCAGCCCGGGCAAACATGCCAAGGCCAACGGTATTGCTGTCGGGGTCATAACTTTCGCTGATCAGCAATGATAATGCGATGGCATCATTTGAAATAAACTTGGATGTAGCTGCTTTCAGAATATCCACCTGGGCTTTGGCCCAACCGAATTCGCCTATATAAAAAGATAGCTTTGCATTTTTAAACTTGGCCTCCTGCCCTAAAACATCAGATTTAAAATCCATGTAAACCTGCTGGTACAGGAGGGTGGCCTCCCAAACATCATCTGTAAACAGAAGTATATCAGCAAGTTCAATTTTACACTTTGCTCTATCTGCAGGGGCAACGCCTGGCATGTCTTTGGCACGGTCGAGCAGGACGATTGCTTCCTCTGATTTTCCAAGATAAAACGCTTTGATATGTGCCAGATTTTGGATGACAGATATGTTTTCGGGGTCATCCTCATTATTGGTTAATTCCTCTGTGAACTCCTTTTCCAGAATTTCCAGCTGCTTTTTTGCCGGTGATGGTTCTGAAATTGTTTGCAGATATCGGGTGTTCGCCAATTCACGTCTGGCCAGTTTATAATAAGAACAACCGGCGCCTTTTGAAACAATATACTGGTAACAGTCAATTGCAACATCATACTTTTCATTGGATATGGCAAGACTGGCCAGGGAGACCAATTTTTCACCATTTTCCCTGAACCTCCGATCGAGTGCTTTTGCCTGGAGCAGTGCAAGGTCAAAATCTTGTTGCTGAATCGAATACCACCATAAAAGTTCAGCATAGTTTGTGTTATCCGGATTTTTTTGGGATCTTGAAAGAAGTATCTTTCGGAAAATTTGATTTTTTTCGTTGTTCACGTCGTATGCCAGGGTCATTTGAATCCTGTCCTGAACGGTATTCAGATAGGCTTTGTTCACATCCAGCATATTCAGGTATTCTTCCGTTGCATTCTTGAAATCCCCCATCCTTTCATAAACACTTGCCAGTTCAAAACCAAATGGATAAGCGTTGTTCACCAATTGCCGTCCTTTCAGATAGGTTCGTATGGCGTAATCGTTTTCTCCACGGATAATAAAGGCATTGGCGAGATCAAAAATCTGTTGCTGATTTGAACCCAGCTTTTTCAGCGCCTCCTCATAAATTTTTTTTGCTTTTTCTGTATTTCCCGACCGGTAATTGACATAGCCCAGATCAACCGCATACCGGGATGATTCCGGTTCAGCCCGCTGACATTTTTTAATCAACTTTTCTACTTTGTTATATTCCTTTATTTCAACCAGGGAGAACACCAGATATTGGTAATAGTACAGGGAAGGTTTTTGTTCATAAAGTTGTTCAAACAACTCGGAGGCTTTTGCAAAATCCTGATCCTGATAAAATTGCAAAGCGAGTTGCTCCTCATTTCCTGGTTTAGGGGCATCCTGCTGAAAAGGAAGAAGTTTTGGGGTGGCAGGCTTTTGTTCCTGGGCAGTAGTAAGTAGAGGCAGGCAAAAAAGAATTAGTACAATTGAAATTTGAAATTTGAAATTTGAAATTTGATTTCGGTATAAAGACATCATAATTTGCGATAACTGATATTTTTGTTGATTCACCTCTTGAAAGTTCTTCCATTTTTGAGGAGGAATTCAGGGTGGTATTTTACTTCTTCTTTGATAATTCCCTCAGAAGTTCTGTTGCGAACCAGGCCATAAGTCCGCTTCCGGTTTCCAGACTGATTTCGTCCACATCGAATGTGGAGGTATGAAGGTTTGATTTGATACCTTTCCCGGCATTTGCGATACCAAGCCTGTACATACATGAAGGTATTTCGCGGGCAAAATAGGCAAAGTCTTCAGCCGTCATTCTTTGTTCCAGTTCATTAACGTGACCGGTGCCCAAATATTCTGATGCGAGTGAAGAAAGTTTGCCAGTGAGGACAGGGTCGTTGAACAAAAAAGGGTAACCATGTGAAACCCTGACCTCGCACTGCCCCCCCATGCCGGATGCGATACCCGTTGCCATCTGTTCGATGCGCTGGTGAACTTCCTTCCGCCAGGCCTCGTTATAGGTGCGCACGGTGCCTTCGATTTTAACCTCATCAGGAATGATGTTTGTGCGTCCGTTGCCAACGATTTTTCCAAATGAAACCACTGTGGGGACAACCGGGTCGGCATTTCGGCTAACAATCTGCTGCAGAGCTACAATGATATGTGATGTAATCAGAATAGGGTCGATTACCTGGCTTGGAGTGGCTGCATGGCCCCCTTTTCCCCTGACGGTTATAAAAATTTCATCGGTAGAAGCCATATAAGCTCCGGGCCGAAAACCCACATCGCCAGCATCCATGGTGTTGATAACATGTTCAGCAATGACATACACCGGTTTCGGGTTTTCAAGCACCCCTTCATGAATCATTCGTATGGCACCGCCGGGATAAGATTCTTCTGAAGGCTGAAAAATTAATTTTACGGTTCCTTCAAATCCATCCTTCAGGGAATTCAGTATCTTCGCTGCACCAAGCAGGCAGGCCATGTGAACATCATGCCCGCAGGCATGCATCTTTCCATGTGCCACCGATTTATACACAACATCATTTTCTTCTGTAATGGGCAAGGCATCCATATCAGCGCGAAGTGCCACACAGATTGAAGATGGGTTTTTCCCTTCAATCAGGCCAACAACCCCTGTTTCCGCCACACCTTTTTGATAAGGAATATCATACTCATCAAGTTTTTTGCAGATAAATTCAGCGGTCTGAAACTCCTCGCACGACAGCTCCGGGTTTTGGTGAAAATGCCGGCGGATCGCTACAACCTCTTCGAAATAGGATTTGGACAATGCTTCAATCTGCTGCTTCAAATGCTCCATGGTTTCACGGTGATAAATTAAAATTCAAAGGTAGGAAATGTTTGGTCAGTTATCAACAAAAGAAGAAACGCATAGGTATAAACCTTACCTTTGCTCAAACCTATGAATTTTCTAAATCACAATGGGAACAGAATTTTTACCTGAGTACATTTTGTCAAATTATGAAGTTCATGAATGGAAGCACGCCTGCGCAATCCTTAGATATGATTTCCCAAACGAATGGAATGATCTTCTTGAATTGCTGTTAACCTTCAGAATTAAAAAAAGTTGGATCGTTGCCGGAGGAGGTAGTAAATCCCAGGTTTCTTCTTCAATCGATTCTTTTTTATATGACAGAAATTGGATTGAAAAAGAGTTTGATACAGCAGTCATGGTGGATGAAGATTTGATGGAATCCCCAACCCATAAAGTTGATTGTTATAGAAACCATATTGCCCTTGAAATTGAATGGAATAATAAAGATCCTTTTTTTGATCGAGATTTAAACAACTTCCGTCTTTTATTTGACCTCAGGGCAATAAGTGTTGGAATTATCATCACCCGGTGTGATAACCTGCAGCACGTTTTCAATGAAATTGGAAGGGGCGGTTCTTTCGGTAATTCAACTACTCATATATCAAAACTATTGCCCAGGATCGAAGGCGGCGGTGGTGGAGGGTGTCCGTTATTAGTTTTTGGTATTAAAAAGAATTTGATTGATGAAAATTGCTAAAGCAAATACTAATCCGGTTGCAATGAATTTCCTGGAGCATGTTCCGAATAAGGGGTATGCTGCCATATTAGCTGACCCTCCCTGGCGATTTCTCAATCGAACAGGCAAGGTAGCACCGGAACATAAGCGATTATCTAGATATGATACATTATCACTGGAGGAAATAAAACAAATTCCTGTTCAATCTGTCGCTGGAAATAAAAGTCATTTGTACTTGTGGGTTCCTAATGCACTTTTACCAGACGGATTAGAGGTCATGAAAGCATGGGGGTTCACCTACAAATCAAATATTATTTGGCATAAGGTGAGGAAAGATGGTGGTCCGGATGGACGTGGCGTGGGGTTTTACTTTAGAAATACAACTGAGCTAGTGTTGTTTGGTATCCGTGGAAGTATGAGAACACTCGATCCAGGCAGAAGTCAGGTAAACATTATCAGGACTCAAAAGCAGGAACATTCTCGTAAACCCGATGAACTGTACGATTTGATAGAGCGCTGTAGCCCTGCTCCATTTCTCGAGATTTTTGCACGCGGCAAGCGACAAGGATGGGATGTATTTGGAGATCAGGCAGAAGAGTATAATATTGATTGGTCAACCTACGCCCACCATAGTCAAGCGGAAAAGCAACCAGTCATGAACATCGAACCTGTTTTGGCGCTTGAAGAACCAAGTTTCAACTTTTATCCTGCCATCGGGAAAAAATTGAAATCTTCTTCAAAAAAATAATCGTCAGTTTTTAACCACCTTCACCGTCGAGACCAATTCTCCAACCTGTACTGTTAAAAAATAGAACCCTTTGGCAACACCAGACAGGGTGAGGAGGATGCGGTTCTGAGCAGGAATGAACATTTGTGATTCCCTGACGATGCAGCCGGTGAGATCATACATGGTAATTTTACAACTCCCGCTCATTTTATGCCTGAATTCGATGGTAACATATTCATTTGCCGGATTCGGGTAAAGGCTGAACAAGGGTGATGCGACCTCATCTTCCGGTGTGCCTTCACAATGATCAACACCAATGTATTTTGATTTCACAATGGTCCTTGTGGAAGATCCGTCTGATATGGTCAGCTTCACATCGAATTGGCCGGCCCCATCATAGGTCACCACAGGATTTTCTTCACTGCTTACTGCTGGTGTCCCTCCCTGAAACTCCCAGCTTCTGGAAACGATGTTGTCGTAGGAATCATCGGTAAAAGTCACTGTTTGATGTCGGCAGACAGAAGTTGTAGCGGCATGAAAAAGTGGGAAAGGCCCATCGATGTTGAGGTTAAAAAATTCCAGGTAACGCTGCATGAGAATCTTTTGGCCGGCACCAGGCGATCCCGGACTCAACGCACTGAAATCAAGCATGGAAGCGATGGTTTTATAATTGCTGCCATCATACACAATTTCAAGGTTTTTTCCAGGGTTATCTAAATTAACCATGGTGGAAAAAGCAGGCGCAACTGGCTCCAGGGCAAAAATTGCATAGCTGACGGGAGCCGTATAAATATATGACATCGATTCGGTAAAAGTTCCCTGAATGCCCTTCACATCAGGGTAATAGTAAACCGGGACTTTTTTGGAAGTGTACTGAAACAAAGGATGTAAAACTGAATTGCCGTGATAATACCATGAATAATAGGCTTCCATATATAGTTTTCCGCCTAGTTCCAGATATGAAGCCAATGACACGCATTCATTTTCAGTCAAAACATAGGCGCCTGAAGCAGATGTTCCAAGGATTAAAAAAACACTGGTATACCGGCCATAATCAAATGGCAATGAAGTAATATAGTCATAGCCGACATTCAGGCTGTCAAATGCTCTCATCATGGCCAGTGCTGAAGCCTGTTGTGTGGCAAGATTGACCAGGGCAACAGCTTTTGTTCCAATCTGCAGGTTGAAGTCAAGGGTTTGGAGCACTCCGGTTGAATCATTCAGTTTAATCTGCATGGCGGCATCGCTACCTGGTGGTGCGTAACGGGAGGCCTTGATCTGAAAAAGAAAATCTTTTGATGATGATACGTCAAAATGATCAATTGGTATCAGTGGCGTTGACAGGATGCTGATATCCTGGCTGGTTGAAACGAGGTTCAGCTGCAGGTTCCGGGCCGTGAGTGCCCCGGAATTAGTGATAGTCACCAATAATTCTGCCACCTCCCCCGGATCCAGCCGGTTATTGTACCCATCTTTGACACTGGTGGATTCAATGATAATTTCGGGTGCGGCCACCGGAAAGAGCAGCTCCTTTTTCCATGATCTGTTTGCAGATTGGGCAAACAAACTCATCACAACAGGAAAATCGTTTGGTAAAGGATGGCGAAGTTTGAATGAGAACGCTGTGGGGATGGTCAGCGACTGTCCTGGATTAATGAGCGGAAGGGTATACGTGCTGTCTGTAAACTCAACAAGGGAATCTGAAGCCCGAATTTTTATCGTCAGATTTTGAATTGGCAGGGAGCCATTGTTCGTCAGCAATAACTTCAGGGATGCCTGCTGACCCGATTTCAGCCTGGCGTCTGCACCGCATAAAAGTTCCTCAACAATTCCCAGTCCGTTTGAAAGCATCAGCACTTTTGAAGCCGAAATTTTCCCCGCATCAGATGCCCGGACGTTCAGTCCGTAAATGACCGAGGAATCAGCCTGGTAAACGGACAATAAACCTGAGGGGCTCAGGCTGAATCCTTCAGGTTTTACAGGAGGATCATATATCCATCCCTTCCCGGAAATTTCGTTGGCATTCCATTGATGCTGAATTTCATAATTCAAATCATCTCCTTTTGAAATACCATTGTAGAAGGAATGAACAAAACCCTGATTGTCCATTGTTCCGAAGCAAAATTCAAAGCGGCCATCGGGATACAGGATCACTGCAAAATCGTTGGTCGAAGTAGTCACATACCTGGAAACAGATGTTTTCCATCGGATAATTGCATGGCTGGCCTCCGCCTGAAACCAGATGCCGTCATTTTTATTGGCCTGATAGGTATATTGTTGCGAAAAAGAGGGCACAATTAACGGAAACATCCTGAGCATGCTCATTTCATCAGTGATATAGGGAGCAGGCAGATTCTGTGGTTCAAAGGCGATGAAGCCAAAATAATTCACATAAATCGAATCATAACGCTTACCATAGAATGGAAAGCTGAAAGGCAAAGCGACCGGGGCAAACGATTTGGTTTCATCGTGAACCTGAATAGATGTTCCTGCGATGAGAGGTTCAGGTGTAACAGATGGTTTCGTAACATATTCATCCACGAACGACCAATCATAAGGGGGCATCCCTCCTGAAGCCTCCAATTGAACCTGAACAGGTTGTGGACCTGTATAGCCAGGAAGACTGGTGGTAGTAATGTGTACATTCGGTTTATCGATGGCTGCGACTACTGAAACCAGCGTGGTTGTGTTATCTTTAATATCCACATCTGTTACATTCACAGGAAATTCAAAAGGGCCACTCTGATGCCTGATAAAAGACACATGTTCAATTTTCCCCAGGCCGAGGTGATCGGGATCCCTTTCTTCCACCATCAGAAAAAAGCGTGCCGGTTTCCCGGAGGGCACAAAATTGAGCAATTCGGTAACATCGAGTCCGAATTCAATGGATTTCGATTCAGGGATTTCATCAACACCTTGCATGGTATGTTCTCCTCCCTGGAAGTTAAATATCGGAAAATCAATAACATGTTCCGGAATCTGATGCAAAGTGTCACTCGACACTCCAGCCAGAACCCTTATCTTGTTACGAACATTATAATTCAGGTTTACTTTGACCGTGAGGAGTGGGTTATACGCTGTATCTGCCTGGACAACATAAACGCGGTTGTTCCAGACCCCGCCATCACCATAATCCAGGGCAAATGACCGGTACAAAGCATATATATAACCTGTGTCGGCCCACCAGTATCCATACGAATTGGCTATTTTGAATCCGCCGATCTCCCAGTCGCGTGCATCGACAATCCCATCCCCGGTGATATCCAGGCTATTCGTATATTTACCATCATGATTGACATCCAGTCTGATCGAATCGTTATAACCAACCACCGCCATCCCGTGCACAGGATCCGACTGCCACGCATAAATAGCAGTTTTCCCTGCTTCCGGCGTTCCGGCGGGTAAGATCGGCATATTATACAGTGTACCGCTGCTAGTTGTAAAACAGGCAATGCCCCCGGTAGAGGAACCATCGAGATGGTCGTAAAGATAATTTCTCAATGTGTTGATCCCTTCAGCACTGTTGACCTGTATTGCATTAACCTGTTTCAGGTGGTTGAACATTCCCCGGTAATATTTATCATACCCGCTCATCCAGCCCAAAACCGAGGTCGCAGTATCGAACCCGTAATCATCGGAGGTAGGATGTCCCTGCTGTTTGATGGACTCAAAACTCTGCAGGAAATTTACCCCGACATACCTTTCACCCTGGTTCATAAAGTTCCACGTATAGTGTGTCGGATAGCCATTTTCCCAGTACCAGCCGGTTTTATTGCGCAACCGGTTAATTTCATACCCAAATACATAAGCTACACCGCAATATTGCTGACAACTGTAAAACAAATATTGGTCCTGAATTCCGGGCCAGTAGTTGTTTTTTGAGTTATCTGTAACAGCAGGGATCCAACGGTGATGATATGGTTCAGGAAGTTCCAGCAAAGGAACTTTCATCGCAAGAATTGAATCGTGCATTCTGGCATCCTTCGGGTAAACCGGTATCATCATTCGTGAGCGGATTTCCTGCCCGGACAGCATTCCCGGAATCTGTAATGTCAGAAAGGCAATGAGAATGGTTATTTTAAAAATTTTCATATCTTTACATGGTGTTGGAAAATTGTCAGTCCACAACCTCCGTGTGAAAACAATTGGTTCACGCCAAAAGCAAAGTTACGAAAATTCAATTGCTCCTTTATCCGGAATTTATAATTACTTTAGCACCTCCAAACACATGACTGTTTCTAATTCTTTATTCATGAAAATCACCGGTTTTCTCCTTTCCATAATTCTCCTGTACATTGCAAGCAGTTGTAAGCATGTAGTTGAATACGATTGCACCGGGGTGACCCCAACTTACACACAAAACATCAAACCGATCCTGGATGTTTGCTGTGCACGCTCAGATTGCCATGCAGGTAATGGAGAAAGTTTCGACCTCTCTACTTATGAAGGTGCTTCATCCGCAAGTACAAAAAAAAGTTTTATGGGTTCAATACAGCACAAGCCATTTTACGAAAAAATGCCAAGAAATGCTGACCGGTTAACAGATAGCCAGATACATTTACTTTCGTGCTGGATTGCAAACGGGTCACCCCAGTAACGATTTACGATTTACGATTTACGATTTGGGATTTACGATTTGGGATTTACGATTTGGGATTTACGATTGAAAAATGCTTAGTTTCCGTAAATCGTAAATCGTAAATCTTCAATCGTAATTTCTACAGGGGTATATTCCCATGTTTCTTCGGTGGATTTGTTTTGCTCTTGTTCTGAGTTAGTTCCAAGGCCTGGATAAGTTTTGTTCGTGTTTGACGAGGCAGGATGATTTCGTCAACATATCCAAGTTCAGCTGCCTTATACGGATTGGCAAACGTTTGGCGGTAATGGTCAACGGCATCAATCCGATCGGCCTCATTAAGTTTGCCTTTATGAATAATGTTCACGGCACCTTCGGGCCCCATCACCGCAATTTCGGCAGTCGGGTAAGCATAGTTCACATCTGCGCCAATATGTTTGCTCGACATTACATCGTAGGCACCGCCATAGGCTTTCCTGGTGATCAGGGTGATTTTTGGCACGGTAGCCTCAGAAAAAGCATAAAGTAATTTTGCACCATGTTTGATGATACCACCAAACTCCTGGTTGGTACCAGGCAGGAACCCCGGAACATCTACCAGGGTGATGATCGGGATATTGAAACAATCGCAGAACCTGACAAACCGTGCCGCTTTAATGGAAGAATTTATGTCGAGCACACCTGCAAGAAAAGCGGGCTGATTGGCAACGATTCCGATAGGTTTTCCTCCCATGCGGGCAAACCCGATGAGGATGTTTTGCGCATAATAGGGCATCACCTCGAAAAAGTTGTTGTTATCAACGACAGTTGTAATGATATCCTTCATATCATACGGTTTGTTGGGATCGGCAGGCACCACCGTCTGAAGTTTTTCATCCTGTCGCATCACATCATCGGTACAGGGCTGAGCAGGAGGATCTTCCATATTGTTGGAAGGCAGGAAACTCATCAGCTCGCGAATCATCAACACCACCTGCTCATCATTTTCTCCTGCAAAATGGGCAACACCGCTTTTTGTGTTGTGCGACATTGCACCACCCAGCTCTTCCATCGTAACCTCTTCGTGGGTAACTGTTTTAATCACCTCAGGACCGGTTACAAACATGTAGCTTGACTCCTTCACCATGAAGATAAAATCGGTCATGGCCGGAGAATAAACAGCACCGCCGGCACAAGGCCCCATGATGGCAGAAATTTGCGGGATTACCCCGGAAGCCATCACATTGCGGTAGAAAATATCGGCATAACCGGCTAAACTCTCAACGCCCTCCTGAATCCGGGCACCTCCTGAGTCGTTGAGCCCGATCACAGGCGCACCCATTCGCAGGGCCATATCCATGAGCTTAACCACCTTGTCGGCATTTGCACGGCTCATCGTACCTCCGAAAACAGTAAAATCCTGTGCAAAAACAAATGTCAGACGACCATCGATTTTCCCATATCCGGTTACCATGCCATCGCCGGGGACCTTGTTATGCCCCATGCTGAAATCGTGACAACGATGCATCACTAATTTATCCATTTCAACAAACGAGTTGACGTCCAGAAGGGTCAGTATACGCTCACGCGCAGTCAATCTGCCATTTTTATGAATTTTGGCGATCTTTTCTGCCCCGCCACCCAATTCAGCTTTACGATTCTTTTCTTCGAAAAACTGATAACGTTCTTCTATGGTTTGCATATTTTAAAAAAATTGATGTGTACAAATGGTGAATTGGTGAATTGGTAAACTGGTGAACTGGTAAACTGGTAAACTGGTAAACTGGTAAACTGGTAAACTGGTAAACTGGTGAACTGGTGAAAAATCATCACATCACCACATCATCACATTATCACATCATCACATCTTCACATTACCACATTCTCCAATTTGATCATGATCTGATGTGAGTCAACCGTATCACCTTCTTTCACAAGAATTGCCTGAACAATTTTATCTCCGGTGACTTTAAACTCACTTTGCATCTTCATAGCCTCAACCACAATAAGTGTCTGACCTGAAACAACCATATCGCCAACTTTTACCGGAATTTTCACAATTTTTCCCGGCATCGGGGATACGATCTGGTTTGATCCTTCCACCTCCATGCCCTTGTTTCGATTGCTGATGTATTTCGACTCTGCATCGATCACTTCAACATTGAATGTTTTTGCAAAGGTGTTAACAATATATTTTTTACTATTTTCTCCTTCAATAAGTTCGACGTTATAGGAATGTCCGTTATAAAGAATGGAGTATACACCATTTTCAACCTCCACAATGTCGAGGTCATATTTAAGGTCATCAACCTTGATCAGGGCGTTGTTGCCAACCCTGTTCAACAGATCAATCTTCGCCGTGCGATGTCCGATACTTATTTCGTATGCCATGTGGATCAGTTATAATCGTAAAACATTTCGTTTCCGTCCAAAATCTTTCCAGTTTGAGCCTAATTCTTCTGTGTATTTCTGAGGCTGGACCCCGGCGAGTTTATCGAGATAATCGATGAAGGCAGTGATAATGGCCATGTCCTCGCATTCGGTACCGCAATATTTGGTAGTGAACAACCTGTCATGGTTATCCTCAATAAAATGGGTGTTGTACTTCCCGTCAATAAATGAAGGTGCATCCATGATGCGTTCAAGGAATTTTATGGAGGTTTTCACACCGGTAATCTTGTATTCATACAATGCCCGCCTCATCCGGGCAATTGACTCAATGCGGGTTTCACCCCAGGTAATCAACTTGCAGATCATTGGGTCATAATGCATCGGGATCTCATAACCTTCATAAACATAGCCATCATATCGCACACCCAGCCCCAGGGGAACTGTAATGTGTTTGATGATGCCTGGATTGGGCATGAAGTTATTATCGGGATCTTCGGCATAGATCCGGCACTGAATGGCATGTCCATGCTGCTGAAGATCTTCCTGCTTAAAGGAAAGAGGTAATCCATTGGCAATGTTGATCTGCTCTTTTACCAGGTCAACGCCAACAACCCGTTCGGTTACAGGATGTTCTACCTGTAAACGGGTATTCATTTCAAGAAAATAATATTCTAATTGATCATTGACGATGAATTCAATGGTCCCTGCACCTTCATAATTAACGGCTTTGGCAGCTGCCACAGCCTTTTCTCCCATTTCTTTGCGCAATTCAGGGGTCATTAGAGGCGAAGGAGTTTCTTCAATCACTTTCTGATGGCGTCGTTGAATGGAACATTCGCGTTCGAACAAGTGGACGACATTGCCGTGCTGATCTGCAAGTATTTGAAATTCGATATGATGTGGTGACTCAATGTATTTTTCAATATATACGGCATCATCGCCAAATGCATTCATGGCTTCTGATTTTGCCATCCGAAGGGAAGGGATCAGCTCCTCCATGTGTTTCACGAGTCTCATGCCCTTGCCACCACCACCTGCAGAAGCTTTTATCATCACGGGCAATCCTATTTCACCTACTACCTCAAGTGCTTTGGTTTCATCTGAAAGCTTTTCTTTGGTTCCGGGTACAACCGGCACCCCTGATGCAATCATGGTTTGACGGGCAGTTATTTTATCCCCCATGGTCCGGATAGCATAAGCATCCGGGCCAATGAACTTGATACCTTCCGATTTACAACGTTCAGAAAAGCCCGCATTTTCAGAAAGGAAACCGTATCCGGGATGAATGGCATCGACACCCGATTTTTTCGCGGCAGCAATGATTGCTTCAACATTCAGATAACTCTCCCTCGATGGAGCCGGACCAATGCAATACGCTTCATCGGCATAACGGACATGCATTGCCTGACGGTCGGCATCGGAAAAAACTGCCACCGTTTTCAGTCCAAGTTCCCGGCACGACCGCATCACCCTGACAGCTATCTCTCCCCGATTGGCAACCAATACTTTTTTAATCATGGAGTTAACAATTTAAAACTATTTATTCTGATTCTAAAAATCAGACAAAACTATTAAAAATTAATTTTGCAATCGTAATTATATGTAGATATTTAAGTATATTTAACATTTACGACCCCATTTGCCTCTGATATCAAATGCTGAAATCTTTTGTATTTTTGCAGAAAATCAGGCAATATTCACCCATTATTTCCAAAACGACCTGATTTCTGACTACACATGGCAAATCTTAATAAATTATCCTTTAAAGGCATCATAATCAACCTATTTACCGAATCCCGTTACAAGCATTTCCGTGATGTTTTTTGGTTTGCCGTGATTACCCTGACGATACACTATTCCTACCGGTTTTGGGCAATCAGCCTGCAATACTGGCCGATCCAGGCATCGATGAATGAGTTGCACCAGATGATGACCGGATGGATTTTAAATCAAACGATCTGGGTTGACCGGTATATTCTGAATATTTCAATGAATATTACCGGCCAGACTATTACCTTTGATAATGGCAGCTGGATCAGCATAAACGAAAGTTGTGCAGGAGATAAACAGATTTTACAATTTGCACTGCTTATTTTGGTCTATCCAGGAATATGGAAGCGTAAATTATGGTATATTCCATTGGGAATGGTGATTATTCATTTAACCAATATTTTAAGAATCGTACTCCTGTCAATTGTTTCAATCAATAACCCTGAATACTGGCATATTGCCCATAATACAGTACTCAGGGCCATGTTTTATGTGGTAATCCTTGCCTTGTGGATCATCTGGGTGGAACGGATTAATAAGAAGCCTGAAGTAAAGAGTTTAACCTTCATGGCCTGAAAAAATCCGAAGAAGTTTGTAGCCAAAGAGCCCCATTCTGTACCGGAATTTATTGTGAATCAATTTCCACCGTCCGAAATTGATAATTTCACCACCGAACTGCGTTTTAAATTTTCTGACCCCATACGGTTTCAGCGGACTACCTATGCCCATAAAGTCGAAGAAGCGATAATTATTTTGAGAGGCAAATTCGATTCCTGCCCAGGTTGCAAGCACTCCGGGATAAAGATGCTTCAATCTTTCCTGCAAACTACAGATATACCATTCATGAACGGTATGATTGCCGGAAAATGGACAAACCATTCCACCGATCACCTGATCCTTGTAGACAACAATTAAAATGACCCCCTTGTTCTCCAATTGGATTTTCTGATAAAAATTTTTAAATAATGCAAGGGGGGCAAGGGGTTTCCTTACCTTTTCTTTATATAGCCGGTCAAGCAGCTTGTAGAAATCTTCCACCTCCTCCATCGAGGAAGCAGGCCGGATGATTGCCCCATTTTCGATCCCCCGTCGGATCTGGCGTTGTTTAGCAGGTTTGATGAACGGTAAAACATTTTTCATTAAATGAACAGGGAGAATGTCGTTCAGGTGATCATGCCACTCGAAACCGGATTCCAGAAAAATATCAGCTTCTTCACCCCATTGATGAAGGTTTCTGATTTCCACAAATACGGTTTTCGATGGAATTACAAGCTTCAATTCCTTCAGCAAGGCCCGTAACACCGCAGCAGGTTGCAAAGTGAATTTGGAAATAACCGGTCCTCCCTGTATCAAAATTCGCCGAAAAGGCACACCGTAAACAAAATCACTGATGATCACAGCAACCAATACTCCCGATAGTTCTTCCTTCGCGGTTTCGGCAAATAGCACGAGAGGCTGGTAATTATCGATGTTGCTGAATAGTGAAAGATAATCCGGGGATTGAAAAAAATTCCCATTGGATTGCTGCTGTATAAACGCTCTCCATTTCGCTTCTGTACCGGTGGAGAAAGGAGGATTTAAAAGTCGGATAAATTGATCTTCATGCATGTTGCGTTTTCGCACCGGACCCAAAGGATAAATTTGTCGGCAAAAATAATTAAAAACTTGCAGGGTGGCTCATAAATCTGAGTACCTGAAACATGATATGTCGTGTGAGTTAAGTTCCGGAACCTGTTTTCGAAATGCTGTGAATGTCCAGTATAAATTTTAAAGCCATTGTTGAATTTTTTTTTCCGATCTTTGGCAAATAATTTTATCTCATATAAATGCAGGCACGACCAATCCTTTTTTCTCTGCTGGTTTTGATCCAACTGTTGTTCTCTTGTCAGAGCGACAGTTCAAAAGCCACTTCGCATAAAGGCCTTCCTGTTGCTGAAAAAAAAGAACCCCAACCCAGCTATGAGCAAATGCTGCAGGCCTTTCACCTGCTTCAAAAAGATCCGTTGCTTCAAAATGCATCACTCGGATACCTGGTGGTCGATGTAACGGCCAAAGACCCGGTTATCGTGGCAGATTACCGTGCTAAGGAGCTCATGATTCCTGCATCGACATTAAAAATTTTTGTTACTGGCGCTGCCCTTGAATATTTTGGCAAGCCTGTTATTCCGGAAGTAACCATCACCAACCAGATGAGTGTGAACTGGCGATCTTCAAAACTACTTCGTAAAATTGGCGGGAAAGTTTACAATACCGCTACAACAGCAGCAGGTGTCAAAGCAATCCTTGATTTCTGGACCACCAAAGGGGTGGATACCGAAGGAATGAATTTTTATGATGGAAATGGTTTGTCGCGAAACAATGCCATATCACCCAAACAACTGGTTGATGCTCTTTATGTAATGCGGACTTCTCCCTATTTTCAGGTTTTTTATGAATCCCTTCCCCTTGCAGGTCTGACGGGCACACTACACAGAGCCATGAAAGGAAGTGCCGCTGAAGGACGAATTCACGCAAAAACAGGAACAATAGGAAAGGTAAAAAGTTTTGCCGGCTATGTTTCGACCATAACAGGCAGGAAACTTATTTTTTCCCTGATTGTCAATAATTTTGACTGTCGTGTAAAATTAATGAAAAAGAAACTCGAAGCCGTAATGATCACAATGGCAGAAATATAACATCGTACCTGTTCACCCGTTCACCCGTTTCCCCGTTAACCAAAAAACCTCCACGGTACCAGCATACTCACTTTGTCCTGGTAAGCTCTATAATCCTTTTTGCGTTTTATCATTCTTTTTTCGATCATCGGGATACTTGCAAAGATAAACATCAGGGTAATGGCCAGCGGCCCGGCAATTACCCACCAAAAGGATGTATTGGCAGCAAGGGAGAATAAAAAGAGACCCCACCAAAATAATATTTCACCCAAATAATTCGGATGACGTGACAAAGACCACAATCCCTCGTTCATTGTTCTAGCGGATTCTCTATTCCGGGTTAAAAAAGCCCGAAGCTGCCTGTCGGCAGTAGCCTCCAGGAGGATAGCACAGCCGGTTACCAGGATGGCGACGAAATCAATAACATTCAGTTGCCGGGTCCCCTGAACCACAGCAACCCAAATTGACAGAGTCCCCCCAAAAACCATGAGTGCCGGAAACAAATGGATTCCGGTAAGACTGACGATCCAATAGGCTTTCCCGGTGTTTGTCCGAAAATCAACATAGCGCCAGTCTTCATGCTTCATCCCAGGCCACGTCCGTAAAAAGTTCCAGGTCAGACGGGCACTATAGGCAAACGTAAGAAAAAACAGAATCATCATCCGGGGTGAATCCCATAAAAATTCAGAAAAACCGGCATGCCCGGCAACGGATTGCTCTCCGATAACCAGCACGAAATAATAAATAACCATGAACGGAGGGGCTACACTCCAATATGGGTCAAACACACTTGAATTGTTAAAGATTAAGCTGCCTAAAAAAAGCATAAGCACCGTAACAGTCATTGTTACAGCTGATTTCAGAAGTATGTGGTATTCAAACAAATTACCTGACCAAATTCCAATGCCGAAGGCGAACAGGTAAACACATAATAAAATGATTCGTCCTTTTATTTTATCATTCATAACTCATTGCGGATTAAACTACACAAACGATTGCAACTCGTACAATTTTCTGTAAACGCCATTCCGCTCAAGCAGGTCGGAATGGGTACCACGTTCAACCAATTCCCCTCTTTGCAATACGATGATTTCATCGGCAAACTGGATGGTGGAAAGGCGGTGGGCGATCACGATCGAAGTACGGTGGCGCATAAGATTTTCGAGTGCCTGCTGTACCAGACGTTCCGATTCGGTATCCAGTGCAGAGGTGGCTTCATCGAGAATGAGGATTGGTGGATTTTTCAACACGGCTCGGGCAATACTGAGCCGCTGACGCTGACCTCCTGAAAGTTTGGTTCCCCTGTCGCCAATGTTTGTCGAATATCCCATAGGCATTTTTTCGATGAATTCATGGGCATTGGCTACTTTTGCTGCGGCAATTACCTCCGCTTCCCCAACGTTTTCCATTCCAAATGCGATGTTGCTGAAAACTGTATCATTAAAAAGGATCGTTTCCTGCGATACAATGCCCATTAACCCACGCAGATCATGAATGATTAAATCACGGATATCCACCCCATCGATAAAAATTCCCCCTTCCCTGCAATCATAAAAGCGTGGCAATAAGTCAACCAGGGTTGATTTTCCACCGCCGGATGGGCCTACGACTGCAATGGTACGTCCCTTGGGTATTATCAGGTTTATACTTTTCAGCACAGGTTCTTCGACATAAGAAAAGCTGACATTCCGGTATTCGATTTCTGTAAAAAATTCTTTTTTAACTGCTGCATCCGGTTTTTCAACAATTATTTCAGGTTCTCTTAATACCTGTTCAATTCGTTCAACAGACGCAGCACCCTTCTGAATGTTGTAAAATGCCTGGGTGATGGCTTTGGCAGGTGGCATCAGCTGAGAAAAAATTCCAAGGTACACCAGGAAAGCAGCAGCATCCAGAAAATTACCGGGCGTAAATACAAGCTTCCCCCCGTACCATAATACGATGGTGACCACACAGGCGCTGAGAAATTCGCTCAACGGGGAGGCCAGGTCACGTTTCCTGTAGAGCCTGATCATCAGGCGGTTGTATTCATTGTTCGTATGGCGAAATCGTTTGTCGGCAAATCCGATGGCATTGAAAGCTTTGATAATTCGCAAACCGGAGATGGTTTCCTCAATGATCGATAGAAGCACCCCCATTTTATACTGGCCCTTGTCGGAAGTCCGTTTCAGGCTTTTCCCGATCCTCCCGATGATGATTCCGCTCAAAGGCAACAACACCAGTACAAAAACCGTCAGTGACGGGCTGATCACAAAAAGCGTGATCAGGTAGGTTAACATGGTGATCGGATCACGGAAGGCCATCTCCAATGAACTCATAATCGACCATTCTACCTCCTGAACATCGGTGGTCATACGTGCCATGATGTCCCCCTTGCGCTTTTCATTGAAGTAGGACAATGGCAGGATCAGAATTTTCAGGTAAAGGTCATTCCTCAGATCTTTTACCACGCCGTTTCTCACAACTGCAAGGAAATACATGGCCAGATAGCGAAACAGGTTTTTAAGAAAAAACAGGATAATAATGGTGAGGCCAATATAGACAAGCATTTTTTCGTTGCCGTAGCGCTCTATCAACTGGCCGCAATAGTAATAAAAATTATCCCTGACCGCATCGATCTCCATGCGCATCGGTGGGGCCGACTTAGGAATAGCCATGCTGTGGAAAAGCATTTGCAAAACCGGAATGAACAGGGCAAATGAAACCAGGGAAAACAGAACTGAAATGATATTAAAAACAGCGTTAAGCATGGCATAAACCCAATATGGACCAGCATAACGAAGAATTTTTAAAAAGCTTTTCATTGCCGCAAAGATAGAAGTTTAAGCTGAAATATTATATTTTTAGAAAAAAACGGTCTGTTGATATAATTAAATATGTACATTTGTTTTCTAAAACTGTAAAAAAATGAAAAAAGTATATATCTATATGTCCCTGCTGATCATTGTGGTTATATCCGCATGCAGCAAAAGTGCCGCCCCCGCTGACCCGGCCGCTGGTGCAAATTTTAAATTCAGTGCACTTACTGCAGCTGATACCGTGATCAAAGTTAACGACATTACGACCATATCAGCCAATGCAACCGGTGATGGTCTGACATACACCTGGACGGCATCCTATGGTACATTTGTGGGGAGTGGCGCTACCGTGCAATGGACGGTTTGCCACCAGGCCAAATTTACCATCTCTTGCCTGGTAACTGATGAGTACAACCACTCTGAAACAAAAACTATCATTGTCAGGTCGCATAACTAAAACAGCGCTGAGTTTAGTTATCTCCGCTTTTTCCGTATTCTCAGCCCTTCCGTGTGTGGCCCAGTGCTGCTCTACCGGCAGCCCAGTAGGGGCTTCTGTTTACGTTGGGGTTCTGGGTAAAAATTATCTTCGTGCTATTACCTATTACCGGCACAGCTACTCAGATACTTATTACGAAGGGTCCGGAAAAACAACCGATAACGTTGATCTTGCAAACTCAAGCTATAATTTTGCAGGCATCGCGGTTGCTTATGGGATCACAAAACGTCTGACCATTGAAACCGATGCAGGATACTATTTTGATAAAACCCAGAACCATAACAATCCACTGGTTCCGCAAAGCAAAGGATATGGTATGTCAAACGGTAGTGTGACCTTGAAATACGGGGCATTCATTAAACCCGCTTCACAGGTTGAGATTACTGCCGGTGCAGGTTTCCGTTATCCCTTTACGCTTAATCCGCAATACATCGACGGCCATCAGGTTAGTCGCGACCTCCAACCATCCACCAATGCTTTCGGAGCCTCAGCCATGCTCTTCCTGAATAAAGGATTTCCGTCCATTACCTTGCGGATTTTTTCCATCAACCGGTACGATTATAATTTCCGCATCAAAAATGACTACATTCAGCAAACCGACTATAAATACGGAAACATCCTTCTTAATTCCATCTTTGTTTCCAAAAAAATAATGAAATATTTTTTTGGAATCATCCAGATTCGCAACGAATGGAAAACCAATGACCAGGATTACGCCAATACCAATGATGAAGGTGGAAATAAGGTGATAAATTCAGGTTTTGACCTTGTCACTGTTTCCCCGCAATTAAGTTACAGCATTGTTGGAAAATGGAATCTGACCATTTTATGCGACATTCCTGTTTACAAGTATTATAACGGCAAACAGATGACCCCAAAATATTCATTCGCGGTGAGTCTTACCCGCGACTTTAACCTGGGCAAAAAGCAGCCGTAATAATTACTACCTTTGCCTCATGGAATCGACACGTCAATTAAAAATATCACGTCTGATCCAGAAGGATCTGGGCGTCATTTTCCAGCAAGAGAGCCGGAATCTGTTCGAAGGGGCATTGATCACCGTTACCAAGGTTCAGGTTAGCAAGGATCTGGCCATTGCCAAAGTCCACCTGAGTTTGTTTATCACAACCGACAAACAGGTCCTGCTTGAAAAAATCCGGCATCATGGCCGCGAAATCAGACATTTTCTGGCACAGCGTGTACACAACCAATTGCGTGTAATGCCTGAACTGCAGTTTTACCTTGATGATTCGTTGGATTATATTGAGAATATTGATAGTTTGTTGAGGTGAACAAGTGGACAAGTGGACAAGTGGACAAGTGGGCAGGTGGGCAAGTGGGCAAGTGGGCAAGTGGGCAAGTGGGCAAGTGGATGGGTGAAGGGGCTGTGCTGATTATAATTTTGAATTATGCAATACGATCCGATAAAAAAGACGCTGGGAAAGGTTTTCAACAAAACCCCCTTTCTGCGAATTTCATTTTATAAACTTCTTGATTTGCTGCTTCTGCGTGCCTGGCACGTACGAAAAGAGATCAGAAACTGGGCGGGGAAAACACAGCCCGGGCAGGGAAAAACCAAACGCTATATTCTGGATGCCGGTTCAGGGTTTGGTCAATACACCTATTTGCTTACGGGCCTGTCCACTTCATGGTTTGTGGATGCTGTTGACGTAAAGGACGAACAGATAGCTGATTGCAATGCATTCTTTACACGAATTGGCCGCGAAAATGTGCTTTTTGAAAAAGCTGACCTTACGCAGTTTACAATGCCTGACCGGTTTGATCTAATCCTTTCTGTGGATGTGATGGAACATATTGGCGATGACGGAGCGGTATTCAGGAATTTCTACGATTCATTGACACAGCATGGAATGCTACTGATTTCTACACCTTCAGACCAGGGAGGATCCGATGTTCATGACCATGAAGAGGGTGGATCATTTATTGATGAGCATGTCAGGGATGGATATAACATTCTGGAAATTCAGGAAAAACTCAAGCATGCCGGATTCTCAAAAACAGAAGCCCGTTATACGTATGGTACACCCGGAAAAATCGCCTGGCGGCTTTCGATGAAATACCCGGTGCTGATGCTCAATACAACAAAACTCTTTTTTATTTTGCTGCCTTTTTATTACCTGCTTACATTCCCCGTCGCTTTTTGCTGTAATTGGCTCGACCTGAAAATGACACATAAAACTGGTACGGGGCTGATCGTGAAGGCGTGGAAGTAAAAAAAACAATGCAAACAATGCAGGCAATGAAAGCAATGCAGGCGATGAAAGCAATGCAGGCGATGCAAAAATAAAATTGTCAATTTGCATTTCGTAAATCGCAAATCTTAAATCGTAAATCGTATTTTTTTGAACTTCCCCTTCTATATTGCCCGCCGGTATCTGATTTCAAGGAAATCGCACAATATTATCAATATCATTTCTGCCATTTCTGTTGTGGGGGTGGCCATCGGGGCCATGGCACTCATCATTGTGCTGTCTGTCTTTAATGGATTTGACAAACTTGTTGTTTCATTGTTCAGTTCGTTCAATGCCAGCATACAAATAACTGCCAGCCATGGCAAAACATTCAATGTTCAAAGCCTTCCGCTCGATCAGTTGAAAAAAATTCCCGGGGTGTTGCACTTTACAGAGGTTATTGAGGAAGATGCGCTGATGAAATACAAGGATAACCAGACGATCGTTACCATTAAAGGGGTCAGTGAATCTTTCACCAGGATGAGCGGGCTCGATACCATGATGGTGGAGGGAAACTTCATTTTACAGGATGGAGATAAGGATTATGCTCTATTGGGATACGGGGTTGCAGGTTCACTGAATGCCAACCTGCAGGACTACCTCAACCCAATTTCAGTTTACGCTCCGCGTCGTGACGCCAGCTTTTCCGGAGGATTCGAGAATGCCTTCCAATCTGATATCATCTTTCCGTCCGGCTTTTTTCAGATCCAGTGGGAATACGATGTTAAATACGCCATATTGCCATTACGTTTCGTAAAACAGTTGCTTGATTATGGAGATGAACGTACTTCGATCGAAATAGATCTTGCCAAAAATGCCGATCAAAAGGACATCCAAAAGCAGATTGAAACGCTGATTGGCAATAAATTCACCGTAAAAAACCGTTATCAGCAGCAGGAAATCCTTTATAAAATCATGGTGTCTGAAAAGAATTACATCTTCATGATCCTCACACTAATTCTGATTATTGCCACATTCAATGTGATTGGAACATTATCCATGCTCATTTTGGACAAGAAGAAAGACATCGCTGTGCTGCAAAGTATGGGAGCCAGCCAGGGCTTGATCCAACGTATTTTCCTTCTCGAGGGAGTTCTAATTTCATTCATTGGCGCCCTGGTCGGGCTGACACTCGGCGGCATCATTTGCTGGATCCAAATCAGGTTTGGCCTTATCCGTCTGGGGTCGGCCGACAGCAGTTTCGTGGTAAGTGCTTATCCTGTTTACATGCAGATTACTGATTTCATTGTTGTTTTCATGACAGTTATGGCCATCGGATTTCTGGCAGCCTGTTATCCTGTTTACAACATTAAAAAGGTTCATGTCGGCGAGATCAAACTTGATTAACATGAGCATTCTATCAAATTAGCACCCTTAAATCCCAAATCGTAAATCGTAAATCGTAAATCGTAAATAATATCTCCTCTTTACCTGTTGCATCATTTTTAAATGTAATTTTGTTATGATCTTAAACAGCAACACTTTTAATCTGACTCCTATGCGTAAAACCTTTGTACTAATTATCTTATTAGCCTGGTCAGTAACCGGGTTTACCAGTAACTGGGTTGATATCAGCAGTTCAAAATCTGTTCCTGCCAAAATCAAACTGATATCTTCGACCATTGGCAAATCGACCGTACAATTCTCCCTCGATGGGTTCAACCTTCGCGAGGTTCAAACCTCAAATGGTCCGGCTTATTGTGTTGAGGTTGAACATTCAACACCTGTTCTGGAGGCCGGATCGCCCGATTTGCCAAAAATGACCGTTTCCCTTGTAATCCCTGATCAGGCCGGAATGAGTTTACGCATTGTTTCTGCCAATTATAAAGATTATCCCAACATGATGATTGCACCTTCCAAGGGGGTTATCATGAGAGATATTGATCCTTCAACAGTTCCATTTTCTTTCGGTGCCACTTATACCGCTGATAAGTTTTACCCTGGAACACTTTGTGATACCCGCGAACCATATATTATCCGTGATGTTCGCGGACAAACCATCATTGCCTATCCTTTCCAGTATAACCCGGTTTCGAAGATTCTGCGTGTTTATCACAACCTGACCATCGAACTTTATCAAACCAGTGAAACAGGAAACAATCCATTGCCCTCAACGGTCAGTTCAAAAAAAATATCCCAGGACTTCCAGCCTGTGTTTCGTCATCAATTCGGGAATTTCGATGCCATGACCTACACACCTTTAGCTGAATATGGTAAACTCCTGGTGATCTGTTACGGACCTTTCATGAACGCCATGCAGCCCTATATTAACTGGAAACGTGCAGAAGGTTATGAAACCGAAATGATCAATAAAGATTCTGCCGGTGCCACCTCAGCCCAAATCAGGACTTTCATTGCAAATTATTACAACACCAATGGTCTCACGCATGTACTCCTTGTTGGTGACGGGGCTCAGGTTCCGACTAATACCGGTGGGGGCCTGGGGGGTCCTTCCGATAATGCTTATGGATATGTGGCCGGAACCGACCATTATGCCGATATTTTTATCGGGAGGTTCTCCGCCGAGAATGAATCACAAGTTATGACCATGGTTCAGCGTACCCTCGAGTATGAGCAAAGTCCCGCGTTTCTGACCGATGACTGGTACACTACTGTTATTGGCATTGGTTCCGACCAGGGCCCGGGTGATGACAACGAAATGGATTATCAGCATATCAGAAATCAGCAAACTCAACTGCTGGGTTACAAATACACCATGAACCCAGAATTATTTGACGGATCACAAGGCGGTAATGACGCAAATGGCAATCCAACCCCTCCGATGGTTGCCACGGAAGTGAACAACGGTTCCAGTCTGATCCTCTACACCGGCCATGGAAGCAATACTTCTTGGGGTACTTCAGGGTTCAGCAATAACAATGTTAACCAACTGACCAATGTTGGAAAGCTTCCTTTTATCTGGTCTGTAGCCTGTGTTAACGGCAATTTTACCACCGGCACCTGCTTCGCCGAAGCATGGCTGCGGGCATCACAGGGCGGTCAGCCAACCGGAGCCATCGCATTCCTGGGTTCAACCATCAATCAAAGCTGGAATTCTCCCATGGAAGGTCAGGATGCCATGACCAACATTTTGATCGAATCTGATTCAACCAACATCAAACGAACCTTTGCAGGTTTGTCGATAAACGGATGTATGAAAATGATCGATTCTTACGGCACGGATGGTGCCAACATGGCCGACACCTGGACCATTTTCGGTGATCCAACCATCATGGTCAGAACAGCTGTACCGCAGCCAATCACAGCAAATTATGACACAGTCCTTTTTGTCACAGATTCAACACTTGAGGTAAATTGCAGTGTGAATGGCGCCAGGGTTACGGCTACGGCTGCCAATACCATTCTTGCCACAGGCGTTGTTGTGAATAACACAGTAAATCTTTCTTTCCCCGCATTGACCACAGCTTTTGATACAATCCATCTTGTAATCACTGCATACAACATGCTCCCACATCAGGATTTGCTTATTGTTCAAGCAATTCCAGCACCTGTAACTGCAGGTTTTACCGGGCTGCCCACAAGGGTTGTCCCAGGTCATTCCGTTGCCTTTTCAGATACCTCGACCGGAAATGCCACTACCTGGCATTGGCAATTCCCGGGCGGAACGCCAGCATTTTCCAATGAAAAAAATCCTGTTGTCACCTACGAATCTGTCGGGACCTTCGATGTTCAGCTGATTGTTGGAGATGGTTTTTCCTCCGACAGTGTTTTTGCATCGGGCTATATCGTCGCAGATTTTCCGACTGGTGCAGATGACAAAACGGAATCCTTCACTTACACAATACTTCCCAATCCAGGCAATGGATTTTTTACGCTGAAAATTAAATCAGCCGCAACGGATTTGTTGGAAATCAATGTGTATGATATGATAGGAACCAGGGTTTATGCTGAGCGGAATATTCCTGTAACCGGCCAGTACAGCAAAGTCATTAACCTGACATCACTTCCTGAAGGGATATACTTTTTAAAGATAGAAGGGAAAGATTTGATGACAACCAGAAAACTGATCATCAGCAGGTAACCTTTTCGATATTTAATGGGGCTAAAGCCCAAATTCTCATTACCCATCCCTTTTAACAGTCAGCTAAAGCTGACTGCAATAGATATTCGCCGGATGGATAATCTATTGCCGTTCTTCCGGCTTTAGCCACATTAATCAAACGGACTCTTAATGCCGGATGATAATTTTTTTCACCAAACGTAATTGCCCTTCAGATTCAAGCATACAGAAATAGATGCCATCGGGAAATCCGGAAGTATTGAGGGTAATATCTTTTTCGGCTCCATCAATGGTTTTTTCCAGGATTTTACTGCCCAGCAGATCGTGCAGGATCAATTTACCAGGAGCAGATGTTGGTTTCCAGCTCAACTTTACAAAGGAGCCAGCCGGGTTTGGTGAAGCAACCATTTCGTTGGCTCCGATCGGTTTATCTTCAATCCCCATCGGTCGTGATTTGTATACAACCTCCACTCCGGCTGAATCGCCCGGTTTATTGCCATCAAAAAAGACATATCTTATACGTGATTCACCTGAATAACCAGTAGAGCTGTAGGTAGCATCGAAGCGGGTAACCATCTCCTGTGATTTTATAACTACGGGTTTTTTGGAAACCATGATCGATGATATATAACAAACATCCCAGCAAAAGGTGTTGTCTGAATTGGGTAGTATCTGCACGTATGCTTTTTTGCAAAAAACAGATAAGCTGGAGGCATTCACGTTTTTGACTTTCAGATAAAAGGTAAACGCCTTTGTGGCATCTATATCCTTGACCAGAACATCACCATTCATACGCCTGACATCCTGTCCTCCAACACTTTCATATAATTCAAGGCTCTGGGCAAAGCACACCCCCCCTGTAATCAGTAGCAAGGTGGTTATTAAAGCGATCTTTTTCATGGGTTACTGGATTTGGATTTTCTTTGAATATACCTGGCTGTTTAAATCCATCCGGATGAAATAGTTTCCGGCAGGGATTCCTGAAGCATCTAATTCAAGGTTGTACAAACCTGCTGAGAGCTTCTGTTCTGTGAGGATTTTTACAATTTTCCCGTTGATGTCAATCAACACCACCTTTGCTGAACCGGTTTCTGCTATTCGAAGGTGGATGTTGGTGCTTCCATGGACGGGATTAGGGAAAATACCAACAATGGCAGTAGACGAATTGATGATCGGTTCAACACCCATTGGTCGTGTGACTCCCTGTTTAATGGATTGCTGTATCGGGGAAATATTCAGGGGGCCCTGCATTTTGTCAATATAAAGAATCACATCGCAATTTGATTCAACCCAATCTTCATCGACATCCATGGAAAAGGTTCTTGTAACGGAGGTTTGTTGTGCCCAGTTTCCATTGATCAAAATATCGCCAACCGGAATAAAATTCATTGCACGCAGCACAAATCTATGGTTATAATTGTCACCCCCCGGGCATTCGGGAAAATGTTCCTGAAAGCCAATCAGGTTACTTTCAAGAATGGCTGCGTTGATCCGGTAAATACCATTCATACCCGGTTGCATAGCAGTTGATTTAACCACAATCGTTACAAACCGGCTGACCGGATCATATATTTTTGAGATAATCTCCATTTTTACGGGTGATTCGGGCATTCGGGCATACCTGGCATTCACGGTATCCGCAATTACTTCCACCACGGAAGGCAATCCCATCCGATTTACACAGGCAGCACCATCGCTGTCAAAACCAAGCGAATCAATCAGGGGAAAAAAATCATTATTCTTATACGCCGACATAGACCCATGAATGGCCATGATGACTGTATTCGGATGCTGCTTTAAAATTACCTGTTGCAGTACCGTATCCATACATGGGCAATGCCCGCACATGGTACTTGTAAGATCATCAATAAGGATGTTGCGTGGATTCTGGCTGAACCCTGTCTGGGTGAGGAGCAGAATGGAGAGGAGTAAAAATAGTCGTAGTGTTTTCATAGCCTGATTTGTTTACTTATTCACAAACAAATATAAGTATTAATCAGGCAAAAGTCAAGAGGTCACCTAAAATAAAATATCAACAGACATCTCTTTATTAATCAGGGATATGAAGAAATAATTAAGGGAAAATTAAGGTCAAATCAGGGATTAATATAGGATGACTTTGAGACATGGAGAACCTCTTTGGTATCTGCATCACTGATGAAACCGATGACGGTACAATGGCGGGGCACCCATATTTTGCCATTGAAATCACCGGTATAGGTTTTAGAAACCAGGCCATTGGCAGAAGGGTTTGTGGCAATTTCATCCCCAACACTTCCGTTGGTGTTTATAGCCCCCCTTAACATGTGCATAAACCTGAAATGCTTGATAAGTGGCATTGAATCGGGTGGAACATTGTTTAATTGCCCTCCATAAATGCTGTCTTCAAGAATGCATACTGTCAGATTGACTTTTCCTTTGTAACTCGCTAAAAATTTAATGTCCACTTTTGAACTTAACAGTTTAGTCTGGCTGTTATAGTTGTTTTTCACCGTCATTATAGCTATCTTCGGCAATCCAACTGCAACCTGAATGGCAGAATTCCAATCGGAAGTACCAAAGGAAATCTTCGTCTTATAGAGCCTCCTGTTCACCATTCCCACAGGATATCCTTCTGCTCCAATGTTAAAGTAGGTATTCCAGGCATCACCGGCTGCACACCTGTAATCGGGATACAAATCAGGATCGTTGGGCATGGGTTTCGCAAAATCACCTGCATGAACAGCCATCGCGTAGACCTGTCCATGATATATTTCCTGTAACGAATTGGCCATTTTACCGGCGGGGGGACAGTTTGGGCAACGATGCCCTGTATAATCTTCAATAAGAACAGATCTTTTGGTCGTGTCAACTATCACGGATTTTACGGTATAGTAAGGATCACTGACCTTTGTGCATGACTGAAGCAACAAACTGCCGCAAAGCAGAAAAAGGGATATCTGGAAAATCGTTTTCATATTGTGGTCCATTTTTTATTCGGATTCTCAAATTTCACTATCATAAAAAGCTCAGAAACTGCTTGTCACTGTAAGCGTAAGTCCATTTGTTGCCGGGACAAACCGGCACACCCCACCCACACAGATGATGCCTTCGCGCTGCCGGCCGTAGGAGACTGCAATTCTGGTTGAATGATTGGTATAACCAGCGCTCAGGGTATAATAGTTCAATCGTTGTGATGCATCGCTGTTCCCAAAATTGTATTGATCCATAACTGAGACAAACCAAGCCGGGGAAATGGTGAGTTCGATCAACCCTGCCACCCAGTCGCCTTTATCCTGTTTCGTAAACAATCCCTGTACCTCCCAGCGCAACGTATGTTTCGGTGTAATATTCCAGGCAATATCAGCAATTCCGATTTGTGAATAAATGGTTCCATAGTCTCCGGGGGCATGTCCTTCCACTACATCTTTATTATATGTCTGGTAGAGGTAGGTAAAGATGCCTTTCCATTTCTTGCCGAATTTTTTGGTAACCTCAATGTTGGCATCCTGGTAATAAACATCTTTGCCCACTCCATAAAAAGTGGAGTTATAACCAAGGGTACCAATTTGTCCGATGAGTGTTGAATCGTTCAGTGCAGTCCTTTTGATACCATTCACCTGAGAAAAATTGGCAGCAATCGACAATCCCGTTTTTCCTCCCAGGGCTGATTTTTTAGGGAAATGGATGGTAACAGTTCCAGAAATTCCTACTTCGCCGTTGGGTTGGGTTGAATAAGGGTACATGCTTGCCAGCGCGTAGGAGTGTTCTTTGGTTATTGATGGCAAATAATTGATATTAAGCATATTATTCGTCACAGAACGATCAGATTTGTAACTCATGTTATCGATCCATTTCGACATGACAGAGATCCCCAAACCTGGTTTGGAAAATGAAAGATTGGTAAATAATCCGTCCCCGTTTTTATAAATGAAATTATTTCTTGCCCCCGGGTCGTTAATTTTATGTGCATACTCAGTGAACCAATTAAAATCTCCAATATTCAGGTTAAATCGCCCTCCATAATTGGAAACATTTTCAGGCATTTTCAATGCAAGGATTTTTCCGTTGTAGGGAATGTCTTTGCTCGTTCCCTGCTGGTAATCGCTCACAAAAGAGCCTCCAAGGGTGAGTTTAACTTTGGCATCATTGAGGCTGGTGAACATGTCGTTGAGATAAAAATCGGCATCAAACCCTTTCACGATACCCCGGTTATAATCTTTGTATGGTTCCCAATAATTCCGCTGTACGCCATAAACGCCTTTGAGGGTGATTCCCTTGGCCGGCATAACCTTCACCCTGAGGCCGCGGAGGGAGTTATCAAATCCCAAAGTCCACTCCTGGTATGTTCGTAACATCATTCCATAGCCAAATTGCTCATAAAAATTTCCTGCGGTTACATCAATAAAATCATTTTTATAATTGACATACCAATAGGGCACTCCTACTCCGTTGTATTGTGCGTCGTAACCTGTCAGTGGTGGCAGATAGGCCTCGAAACGCATTCCGGCAGTGAAATTTCCCAGGGAATAATTTACTTCCGTGAAAGCATTCATACGGATAAGTTTACCTGCAAGGGTCGAATCCGTTATCCCTGTTTTGGGATCGGTGAGATAATAGGTGGCATCGGCCTGCATGCTGCCATGAACTTCACTTCCCTTTAGAATATCCTGTGCTTTCAGAACCTGAGATGCGGAAAACAATGCCATGATTGTTCCCAGCAAAAAAATGATTTTTCTTTTCAAAGTATGCAACTTTTAAAATAAACCACTGATTGAACTATTTAACCTCTTCACCCCTGTTGAGTTTCCGAACCAAATCAATCAGGTTCAGCTCATCACCTTCAGAAAAAGAAGTATGTTGAAATACCACCTCGCCTTTTCCATTCAGTAAAAAGGTATGTGGAATGGGACCGACATTCATCGCACGTTTAAAATCACTGTTCGGGTCCAATAATACCATAAAATCCCATCCTTTGCCGTTGACCATGGGTCCTACGAGTGTCATCGAACGTGAATCATCAACAGAAACAGCATACAGTTTGACCCCGGTTTCGGTGACCCAGTCATCATAAACATCGGATATGGTGGTTAATTCACGCACACAGGGCTTGCACCATGTGGCCCAGAAACTGATGATGATGGGCTTTCCGTTGTTGGTAATGCTGTCGGAAATAAAAGGGAGGCCTTTCACCGTTTTCAGTTTGACCGAAGGGAGATGTTGATAGTTAAATACGCTCTCCTGGGCAAATGTGCATGAGGAGATAAATGTGAGAAGCAAGAATATCCGTAAAGTTTTCATCATTTTATTGTTTTTTCATTCACAAATTTAAAAAATATTATGAGATATAAACTTCCAAAATTTTAATTTTATCACCCGGGAACAAAGAAACGGATTCGGTGGTGGCCGGAAGAAGAACCACCTCCCCGGCGGACAGGGAAAAGCATTCGGTTCCTGCCTTCATTTCAGCTTTTCCCTCGGTACATATATAAATCACAAATGAATCAAGCCAGGTATAATCTTTTTCGGTTTCCTGGTCGATTTCAACCAGGTTGGTTGTGAAAAAGGGGCAATCGACAAGTGTGGCAGGTTTATTGACCAACTGACGGTAATTCGTTCTGTAAGAATCAACCGGTTTGAAATCAATGGCATCGAGGGCGAGGCCGGTATGCAGTTCACGTGATTTCCCTTCACTATCAACCCGGTCCCAGTCATAAATGCGATATGTGGTATCGGAAGTTTGCTGAATTTCAGCCAGAAGAATTCCCGGGCCAAGAGCGTGAACCCTGCCGGCGGGGATAAAAAAGGCATCGCCCTTTTGAACCTTCTCGAAATTAAGCAACTCCTTCAGCCTTTTCTGATTCAAAAATTCCAGATAAGTTTCTGCATTCATTTGTCGGTTGAAACCGGCAATCAATGCAGCATTTTCGTCTGCTTCCAGGATATACCACATTTCGGTTTTGCCGCTGCCGATTTTTCTGCGGGCCGCCAATGCATCATCGGGATGTACCTGAATGGATAGCCAGTCGTTGGCATCAATAAACTTTATCAGGATCGGGAACTCATTGGCATACCGCGCATAAACCTTTTCACCAACAAGCTCATCCATGTAAATTTCAAGAATCTCATTGAGTTCATTTCCGGCCAGGAACCCATTGGAAATAACAGTCTGGCAACCAGCAACTCCCGACAAGGCCCAAACCTCCCCGCAGTTTGGAAGTGGTGAAAAGTCAAGTCCCAGGCTGGTTCTGATTTTGTGACCGCCCCAGATTTTATCTTTATAAACCGGCGTGAATTTTAATGGATAGAGCATAGGGTTGGGGGTTTGGTTTCAAAGTGTTTATGGGATTTACGATTTACGATTTACGATTTACGATTTACGATTGAAGGGCTTATTTGGTTTAAGGTACATTTTTCATTTTTTGATTTTTGGGATTTGACGGTTTCTTCTGAAATCGTAAATCCTGAATCGTAAATCGTAAATCATTTCCTGTTATCTTTGACCTTTAATATAATCACAAAAATAGAGAAAATAATGATTAAAGCACTTTGTGTTTTCTGTGGTTCCAGCAATGGAAGACAATTGCTGTATGCTGGTCGCGCAAAAAAACTTGCTGAATATCTCCTGGCGGAAAAGATTACGCTTGTTTACGGGGGTGCAAATGTTGGATTGATGGGCATACTTGCCGACACGATGCTTTCCGGAGGAGGAACCGTAATTGGTGTGATGCCGAAGTCACTTGTTGAACGTGAAGTTGCTCATACCGGGCTGACTGAGATGCATATTGTTGCCGGGATGCAGGAGCGAAAAGCGCTGATGGCTGATCTGTCGGATGCATTTGTGGCACTTCCAGGGGCATTTGGAACCCTGGATGAACTTTTTGAAGTACTAACCTGGAATCAACTCGGTATCATCAATAAACCAATCGGATTACTGAACATCGACGGTTTTTTTGACTTGTTGCTTCAAATGCTGGACCATGCTGTAGCCGAAAAATTCCTTCGCCCGGAACACCGGAATATGCTTCTGACCGGAGATGACCTGCACCAGCTGATGCAGGATCTTGAGAATTACAAGCCTGTAAAGGCAGAAAAGTGGATTGAGCGCCTGAAGGCCGGGGAAATATAATAGAATATCGAATATTGAACAACGAATATTGAATTACGAATGTTGATTATTGGAATTACAGGAACACTTGGTGCGGGTAAGGGTACCGTTGTAGAATATCTTGTGGAGAAAAAAGGGTTTGACCACTATTCAGTCAGAGCGTTTCTTCTGAAGGAGATCATTCATAGGGGCTTACCGGAAAATCGCGACTCCATGGTGGTGGTTGCGAATGAATTGCGTGGAAAACACGGGCCGGCTTATGTTACAGATCAATTGTATTACCAGGCCGCACTGATCGGGAAAAACTGCATTATTGAGAGCATCAGGACTCCCGGTGAAATAGATTCGTTGCGTGTGAAGGGTGATTTTTTTCTGATTGCAGTGGATGCCGACCCTGAAATCAGGTTTCAGCGGATTTCAGAGCGAAAATCAGAAACAGACCATATCTCGTATGAAACCTTTATCAGCAACGAAGCCCGTGAAATGAACACGGCTGATCCGAACAAACAAAACCTTAAAGCCTGTATCAGGGTGGCCGATTTCGTCATGAACAACAATGGCACGAAAGAAGAACTCTTCGGGGAAGTTGAAAAAGTTCTCGAAAAAATTACCTGATTATCGAAAGTTTCCGCATTGTTGATGAATGTTCCCCAATGAACTTAATGGTATAGGTTCCGGGGGTGAAGGAAGAAACATCAAAAATAAATGTTGTTTCACCGTCTCCCTTCCGGGATAAAACGACTCTTCCTGTATAGTCCAGCAGAATTATTTCCCTTATATGGGTGGCTCCCTTGTCGTCGATCACCTTAAAGTAACTCCTGGCGGGGTTGGGATACATGCGGATACCGTCCCGGGAAATTTCCCCGACTGAGATGTTTGATGCATCCTGGGTAACAGATACTGTTTGGGTTTGCACTCCGGCAGCCGAAACAGTTATGTTTGCAATACGTTTGCTGTATAATGGATTTTCAGAATAGGTTGCAGTGATTGTACCGTTTCCGCTACCGGAGGGCGTAACGGTACACCAGGCCGGAGCATCGCTGGCAGCGGTCCATGCGACAGGTGAGATAATTGAGAAAGTTGTTGTTCCTGAAGCCATTGGGACAATCCGGTTGCCCGGTAAAATGGTCATGGTCTCCAACTGGGTACCAGTTATTTCGATATCATCGATGCATACCCCAAGCGCCCATCTGGCATTTCCGCAAAAACCAACCTGAATCTCATCTGATACCGGCAATGCAATCGTCTGTTCTGTCCAGGATGAAATCGATTGTGTAAAACTTTGCAGCAGCACCCATGGTAAGCCCGGATTGGTCCGGTAATAAACCTTCAGTTCATCTTGCCTGGATCCCCATTTTTGCATAAACATCCAGAATTTCAGGTGAACATCTGTATATCCTGACAGATCTATCAGCGGGGTCATCAGCGTGTTTTTATCGGGAATGGTAGTGGCATCAACGAGGCAGGCATTGCGCAAACCGGAATGGGCGGTTGCCGGATAACCATATACCGCACCAAGCCCGTTGCCTGAAATAAACTGCCATGCCTGATCGGAATTATCCTCAAGCCAGCAGCCTGGCCGATCATCGCTGTTTTCAAACCCTTCTGTATAGGGAAGGGTTTTCACACTTTCACACAATGTTGCCGCAAAGCGAACCACACCCGGGGAATAATTGTTACCGGGTAAAACCGACCAGGCTTTGTAATAATAATGTTTATTGGTAACAAGCTCTGTTTGATTGAAAATCGTATCAACACCATTGAAGATAACCAGGCCTCCCCCATCTATCGGTGAACCAGGAGAATAGGCTGTTCCGTTTACAGGGGTTCCAAATAGATTTACCGTGTCGAAGGCAATTAAAACATTGTTACCGGCAGGATTTTTTTGCCAAAGTAACCTCATTTCAGAAACACTGATCGCTGTGGCAGCAAAACTGGCGGGATCGTCAAGATAAATCACATTAACGTTGAATGAAATTGTCGAATCTGCCTCCGTTATATTTGAAATATCCAATCCTCCCGGTGAACCATCCTGAAGGAATGACGAGGGAGTGGTATGGTCGTTTATTTTTGTCCGATGGGATCCTGCAGAAAAATAGGCACTGTTGACTGTACCATTGGCCGATGGTGTACCACCGGGTCTGTAAAGATATACTTCATCCGGAGGGCCGCTTGCATTTCCTTCCACTGTTTGATCGATGCGGTAAACCAACAATCCGGAAGCGGGGAGTGCATTTTCAAAGGTGCCTCCTTTTTTTCGGTATTCGACGATGAATTGCTGCGTGGAAGAGTTTGGGGAGGCAATCCGATAGCAATTGTTAAAGGAAGAGGTTAAAGGATGCAATGTATATGTGCCTGATGTGGTTATGGCAGGTATGGCGGGTATCCACGAATTTTCGGTATATTTCCACTTCATATAGGCCCCCATGTGTCCGCTGCCGCTTTCCATCAGGTCCCAGTCACCAGTCGGCACAAAACCATCATAAGAATAATGGTATAAATCAGGTGATCCCAGGGCGTGAAACATCTCATGGCACAAAGTAGTCACATCAACCTGGCTTTCGGGTTGAAAAGTATAATCATAAACGCGTTTTCCGTTTATGTAGGTATTGTTTGAATAGAGTGACCAACGGTGAGCCCAAAGCAACTCTGCCCAGGCACCATTTCCTCCCCTGATAATAAAGCAAACATTGTCGACTCTTCCGTCATTATCGCCATCAATAACCAAATCAGCCGGCACCGGAGAATAAGTATTTATCCAGGTTATCGCATCCTGCAATAAAATATGTTCCCGGTCTTTTCGCTCCGAATCGCCATTATAACCATTTGGGTTGGTCGTGGCATTATAGGGCTCGAAATAGTTCCGGTTGTGAGGATCCTGATAGGATAAATTGGTTGTCATCACACATTCGGGATAGTGGGTGCTGCTAAGAGTAAACGTTGAATATGATACTTCTGTGAAATATGATTTTAAGGCCTTCCCGGAGGGCGAATTAAATTTATTGTCATAGGTCTGGCGTGTTGTGGTAAACTCGGGATCATCATTGAAACGGATATAAACAACCAGGTTATTCATGGTCCCTGTATGGGGAGCCTTGACCGACTGATCAGTATTTTCAGCATAAAAAGCTTTTCGTTCATTGTATTTGGCCAGCGAAATTTTCGCCCATTTGGTCAATCCTGCCTGTACCGGATCAATTTTATCAGCCCGGAAGGTTGTTGGAACCACCATTCCGTTAATAGTTTTTCCCCAATAGAAGTAACCATCGCTCCCCTGAATGATGGTGTAACCACGCTGATCATGCAACCAGTTGAAATATTCATCACCTGACACAAAGCAATTAATAGTGGCCCCATCAGGTTGTTTTACGGTATGTGGAAGAAACTTGAAATTGGCAGCTCCGGCAAACAAGACGTTGAAAATCAGCACAACGAACATCAAGGCAAATTTTGATTTCATAGGTAACAGGTTTTATGATTGAAAATGATCATGAGGAGATCAGGTATAAACGGATTAGCGTGAAAACCAATGAAGGAGTGAGTACAAAGGTAAATGTTTAATGAACGTGGCCGGAGAACATGATCAGTTTTTTGATCAGGATCTGGCCTCCGGTCTCTATTTTAACGAAATAGACTCCCGGCGGAAGCATCGAGAAATCAAAGATGCAATCATTGTTCCCGGTGCAGCTTTGTTCACTGACTGTTTTGCCTGTAAAATCCATTACCGCTACAGCCATCATCCCGGGTGTATTTCCGGTCGTTATAATCCTGAATTTTCCGGTCGTCGGATTTGGGAAAAGGCATATTCCCATAGAATTCTGTTCATCCACTGAAACAACGGATGGTGCCTGGGTTACCGTGACCAGTTGGGGGGCAAGCCCGGCTACTGCTACTGTAACAGTGGCAACACGGGTAAAATAATATGGATTTGCAGAATAGCTGGCAATGATGATTCCATCGCCGGTGCCTCCTGATGTGACATCACACCAGGAAGAGTCGGATGAAGCGCTCCAGATGGTGTTTGATGTAACGGCAAAATCTGTTGCGCCTGAAATGGGCAGAACATTGCGGTTAGGGGGCGAAACAGTGAGGGTTGGCTCGGCTCCGGCCTGGGTAACCGTAACTGTTACGGGAAGAAGGCCGGTCACCGTCACAGTTATGGCTGCGATTCGCTGATTCAATGAAGTATTTTCAGTAAAATCTGTCACAATTGTTCCATCTCCAGCACCGGAATCGGTAACAGTACACCATGGTTCATTGCTGACCGCATACCAGTCCGTATTGCACAAAACCGTAAAATTGGTTGTCCCGGCCAAACAGGCAACATTCTGGTTGGGCGGTATTACGTTGAGCATGGCGGGAGCGCCCGCCTGGGTAACGGAAACTATCTGGGGAAGCAGCCCGCCTGAGGGAGTAGCCGTGATGTTTGCCACCCTGGGGGTAATGCCGGGGTTACCGGAATAGTTCGCCAGGATGGTACCGTTTCCTGTGCCGTTGGGGGTAACCTGGCACCAGGGAGCATCGCTGGATACCATCCAGGATGTTGAGGAAAGAGCTGTGACACTAAAAGTTGTTGAACCAGTCAAACTCGCTACATTCTGATTAACCGGGGTAACGGAGAACACAGAATAGAGATCAGACTGCCACAGACCCCTGCCGTAGGTAGCTGCTTTCAGCCTGTTGTTCACAGGGTTTGCCGAATCATAAAAAATTTCAAGTTCACGTACATCAACCAATGGCAATCCTGTGCTGAAAGGGATCCAGTCGCTTAGGGTCGCATCTTTGTAGAACACATTTGTTTTATTACCAATGTAAAGCCCCTCGTTGCTGTTCTTATCATATACCAGGCAGTTGCAGTTGATTGTAGGGAGTGTACCTGAGATATTTGCCCAGGTAGCTCCCTTATCTGTCGATTTATAGATTTTAGTTCCGGCCGAAGCATATATAATATCCGGATCTGTGGGATGTGCTTCAAGATCAGAAGGGGTGCTCCCGCCGGGAAGAGCACACACTGTCCATGCCGGACTGGTTGCATTTGCGTTATCCGACCGTTTAAGAGAGCCGCTGCGTACCACATAAAGGATATCCACATTGGCAGGAGATTGCTCCAGAACACTGCAGTTACCAGATTCTCCTGTAGAAATTTTCGTCCAGGTTATTGATGAGGAAGAGGTGGCTTTTACATTTGTACTTCTCCACACGTTCACATACCCGATGAACATAACAGCCGGGTTGGTGTCGTGCAGGATGTAAGGAGTTACCCACCCGCCGCTTTCGGTAATGCCATGAGAACCATTTGCAGCAATGGTACTGTACCCACCACCCGAACTGCGTCGGATGTCGCCATAATAGAGTGCCCCATAACGGTAACTGGTATCTGAATAATCCACAATACATTCCATGCCATCGCCACCGATGACGGTTGTAAAACCTGCTCCTGTATTTTTGGATGTGCCATTATCCTGATACCCATTCATGCAAATGGTCTGGTTACTTGCGCTCTGACCAATTCTATATACTTGTGCTATCGCCAGTCCCGATGAAATATCGATCCAGTTCGTACCTCCGTTGGCCGTCTTATAAATCCCGCCATCGCACCCTGTTGCCAGGTTCCCAGTCGCCGGAGACCATTCAAGGCAATGAATATCAGCATGGACAGACGGAGCGCAGGTGTACCCCCAGGAACTGCCAACCCAGTGCGAATTGATCGTCCAGGAGACACCGCCGTTTGTCGATTTCCAGATATTGACGCCACCCACATAAATCGTATTGGCATTGTTCGGATCCACCGCGATACACAGGTCATACCATGCCTGACTACTTGTTCCACTGCCATCGCATGAATAGTCCATGATGTTAGGGGTGGTGGATTGAGTTAAAAAACTCAACCCACTGTCGGTTGACCGAAGAAGGCCGGCAAATGTACCGTTTGTGACACACAGGTAAACTGTGGCTGGCTGATTCGCACTAACCCCTATCACAAGCCTGTTGCCTGTAACCACACCGGATGTAACCTGAGTCCAGGTATCTCCTGTATTGACGGAGCGGTAAAATCGTCCCCCTTCTGTGGCATAAATAATGGAAGGATCCCCTGGGTTAAACCGGATATCTTTGTAATTGCTTGTATTGGAAGATTTTCTTGTCCAGGAGGCTGCACCATTTGTCGATTTAAATATCCCACCACTGGTTGCAGCAAGTATCACATTGGGATCTGCAGGATGCATCAACATCATCCCGACAGTAAGGTTCCCCATTCCGGTATTGGAAGGTCCCCAGGTGACTCCTCCGTCCATACTTTTATAAACACCCATCCCGGGTGCATCACTGGCATCACGGTCGCCTGTACCAATAAATATCAGCGAACCATTCGTGGGGTGAAGCAGCATGGAGGAAACTCCGAGTGTTGGTGTATTTGTTGTAAGCACACTCCAGGTTGAAGCGCCATCGGTAGTTCGCCAAAGTCCGCCGGAAGGAGAACCCGCATAGAAAATATCCGGATTGGTCGGGTGAAAACAGATCCCATTTATTCTGCCAAGTCCGTTTGGCTGACCGGTTGCATTGCCCGGGGAGTTCACAGGTCCAACCTGGCTCCAGTTGCCGTTATCGGACAGAGGACCCTCATGGGAGGCTAAATACCGCTGATATTCATTCAGCACCTGATCTGCAGAAGGGAGCTTTCCGTCAGGCTGAACGCAATCCTGGTTTAGGTATTCCCATCGCTTGAAAACCTTCCAGCCGTTGTGGCTGATGTTCTCCCGTCCTGCCCAGTATTTCCCGAATGCATGCTGCGTTTCGCTGAACCTGGCATCCGGGTCCTGCATCATCTGCATCCAGTAAGGGTAATTAGACGTGTCGCCAATTTCCGGATCAGGAAAAACCTGAGCGAGCAAAACTGGTGACAGTAACAAGAAAAGAAGGGCAGACAAAGAACTTTTTAGCATAGCAAATTTCGGTTTTTATTCACATGGTTTCAGTATATAAAGATACAACAATCAAGCTTTGGGTTGCCTTTGCGCTGAAAATAAAATTGATCCAGGGAACGAATGGTTAAAACCATGGCATTAAAATGATTTGTATCTTTACGAAATAAAGAAAAACCGGCTCATGGAAATAAAAAAATACGTCCGTCCCACGTGGGATGAATACTTTATGCAGATCGCCCAAACCGTTTCAGAACGTGCTACCTGCGACCGTGGCCGCAGTGGTTGTGTGATCACCCGTGATAAACAGATTCTGGTTACCGGTTATGTAGGTTCCCCTCGCGGTTTGCCACATTGTGACGAAGCCGGCCATCTTATGAAAAAGATGTTGCATGAAGATGAGCGCATCACCCAACATTGCGTGCGTACTGTCCATGCAGAGCAGAACGCAATCTGCCAGGCAGCCAGGTTGGGGATTTCATTGGATAAAGCCACGTTATATTGCCGGATGACCCCCTGCCGCACTTGTGCCATGCTCATCATCAACTGTGGTATCGAACGGGTGGTTTGTGAACGGAAATACCATGATGGTTCAGAATCGGAGGGGATGCTCAGACAGGCCGGGGTTATGCTCGAATATGTTCATGATGAAATCCAGCAATACGAAAAGCAGTAACAGAAGGTTTTCGCAGCCGTTTTAGTATATCGCAACCTCATTTTCCCCGGTTGACTTTGAAAAACCCCTGAACATGGCGTTTGTGTTGAAAGGCATGGCAATGTTACCGTCTTTGTCAACAGCAATGAGTCCGCCGGCAGCTTTCTGGTTTGCGATTTTTTCCATGATGATCAATCTGGCGGCTTCTTCGATTGGCATCCCGCGATATTCCATCAAAGCCGAAAGGTCATACGCAACCACATTCCGGATAAAGTATTCGCCCTGACCGGTTGCAGATACGGCGCAGGTATTGTTATTGGCATAAGTTCCTGCTCCAATCACCGGAGAATCCCCGATGCGGCCAGCCATTTTCCCCATCATTCCGCCGGTAGATGTTGCAGCCGCCAGATTGCCTTTCTGATCGAGTGCCACAGCCCCAACAGTGCCATGTTTTTCTTTATCCGCACGGAAGGGTTTATTCCGTGCCGGGGGAGATGCTTTCCACTTTTTCCATGCTTCCAGCCGCAGCGGCGTAATAAAATAGGTTGGGTCTACCAGCTTAAGTCCCATTTTTTTTGCAAAATCATCGGCTCCTTTTCCACTTAGCATCACATGATTAGTTTTTTCCATGACCAGTCTTGCAGCCGATACCGGATTTTTAATGGAGGTTGCTCCGGCAACCGCCCCGGCCATACCAGTCCGGCCATCCATGATGGATGCATCAAGTTCGGCTTTGCCGTTTTCATTGAGTACAGCACCTTTTCCGGCATTGAATAGCGGACAATCTTCCAGGAAGTTTACAACCGTTTCAACTGCATCCAGACTGGTACCGCCATTTACCAGAATTGCCGACCCAAGTTTCAGTGCTTCACTCAGGTTGTCAAGGTATTCTTTTTCAGCTATTTCAGACATGACACCCCTGGCCGGTCCACCGGCACCACCATGAATCACCAGCGTCCATTTCCCTGAATTGACATCAGCCGGCACCATCGAAACTGTTTCGGACTGGGCAAAAAGTAAATAATGAACTGATAATGAGAGCATCATACAAAGCAATACTGCCAGATGATGTCTCGAAAACGAGGAGTAAAAGGAACTAAAGCTCCTTGCTCTTTTTGGGGTCATAAGTTGTGAGGTCACAATATCTTTTTTAACAGTTCCGTAAAATTAATGATTCCGGTAATTTGTAAAACCGTCAGCAACACCGATAAGAGTATAACGGCGCGTATAAACCCTGCTCCTTTCTTCACGGCAAGGTATGAGGCAATCAAAGCTCCAACCATGCTGCCCGCAGAAAGAATCATTCCGTAAAGATAATTGACTTTCCCATCGATCATAAACACCAGCAATGCGAAAATCGCATAAAAAAAGACTATCAGGTTTTTCACAGCATTCGCCTTTACCAGGTCATAGCCAACCCCCAGCACCAAAGCCATCAGCAGGAAATAACCCACCCCCACCTGAATAAAGCCACCATAAAAGCCAACTGCAAAAAAAATCACCAATTGCCACCATTTAAGGGTCCCGGAAAGTAATCCGGGGTTCTCTTTGAGCCATTTATCAGGCTTATAGAAAAGAAAAAAAAGCATGATGACCATGGATGAAGCCATGGCAATCTCAATTACCCGGGTATCAACATCCACTGCCAGATAAGCACCCAGAACAGCTCCGATGGTTGCCGGGATTGCAAGCCATACCGGGCGAAGATCCGTAAACATTTTTTGCCGGGTGAAGCTGGTAACCGAAGAGAGGGTTTGAAAAAAAATGCTGATTCGGTTGGTGCCATTGGCAATGTTGGCCGGCAAGCCGAGGATCAGCAACAACGAAAGACTGATCACAGACCCTCCACCCGACAGGGTGTTGATAAACCCAACAAGAATGCCTGCAATGATGATGACGATGATTTCAGTGAAAGACATGATGAAATTGAAAATTGAAAATTGAAAACTATTTGTTGCTTTTGAAATTGGATATTAGACTCCTCAAATCACATTATCACACTATCCCATCATCCCATCATCCCATCATCACATCATCACATCATCACATCATCACATCATCACATCATCACATCATCACATCATCACATTACCAACCTCACCTTCCCAACCTGCTGTGTCTTCTCCCATAGGTAAAATAAATAATCAGGCCAAGCGCCAACCAAATCAGAAAGCGGAGCCAGTTTGTTACCCCGAGCTGCGCCATCAGGTAAAAGTTTGTCAAAAGCCCCAGCACCGGGATCAGCGACAATTCTCTGCGAATCCCATACCAGGTGAGTACAATGGCTGACAGTACAAAAAGCACTATGGGAAATTCGGTCAGGAGTAAATGTGAAAACTGCCACCAATGAGAGGCGAGCTGGCTGACTTGCTGACCGGTTGGCAAGTGGACAGGTAGTGTTGCGGCAATTGTTCCGTTTGCAAATAAACCGGTTTCATCCGATATCCTGGATATAAAACTATTGATTTCCTGCTGATTCCAATAGTAGAGCATAACGAAAATCACTATCCAGATCACTGGCAGGAAGTAGCGGCTGTTGAAATAGGGCACCTGAAATCCCTTTTCCTGATTTGGGATATCATTTTTCTTCCAGCCTCCCTGAAGCACCAGCACACCACCTGAAACGAGGATAAAGGCAAACAGAGTGCCTATACTCGTAAGGTCGGTAACTTCCGTGAGGTTCATGAACAGGGAAGGAATGGCAACCAAAATCCCGGTTATGATGGTAGAAAACCATGGGGTTTTATATCGTGGATGTATCTTCGAAAATGAAGGCGGCAGCAATCCATCACGGCTCATGCTCATCCATATCCGGGGTTGCCCTACCTGAAATACAAGCAAAACACTCGCCATTGCAATCACAGCACTTATGGCAATTACGCCTGATAACCTTGTCAGATGAAGTTTCTGAAAGGCATAAGCCAGCGGATCACCCACGCCAAGCTCTGAATAATGAAGCATACCTGTGAGGACCAGGCTGATCAGAATGTAGAGCACAGTTGTTATGATCAGGGCAAAAATAATGGCCCGTGGCAAATCCCTTCTGGGGTTGCGGCACTCTTCTGCTGTTGTGGAGATAGCATCAAAGCCGATGTAGGCAAAGAAAACACCGGAAACTCCTTTCAACACGCCAGCCACCCCATTGGGAGCAAAGGGGTGCCAGTTTTTGGGGTCAACATAAAATGATCCTACGGCAATGATCAGAAACAGGATGCCAACCTTGAGTAACACCATGATGTTGCTGGCAACTTTGGTTTCATAAATACCAATGTAAACGAGAACAGTGATAAATACCACGATGGAGAAGGCCGGGATATCAGCAATGATGCGTATTCCGCCTATCACGGGTGCAGACTGCCAGGCCGAGTACGCCTCCCGGAGCATATCCGGCATATTTGACAGCGGTATTCCACGCATCATTTCAAGCGTGGCCTGATGGTATCCCCTTGCGGCCGAAAGATAGTCGATGCCCATATATGCGGGTATATGAAGGCCAATGCCTCCAAGAAACCCTGTAAAATAATCCGACCATGATATCGCCACGGCAATGTTGCCAATGGCATATTCCATGATAAGATCCCAACCGATGATCCAGGCAATGAGTTCACCAAAACTGGCATAAGCATAGGTGTAGGCGCTCCCGCTGATCGGGATAAGTGAAGCAAACTGGGCATAGCACAGTGCTGAAAAAGCACATGCCATGGCTGTAAAGAGGAAGAGAAGGGATACGGCAGGACCTCCGCTGGCAGCCGCAGTTCCAATGGTACTAAAAATCCCTGCTCCAATCACTGCAGCAATTCCTAACGCCGTTAAATCAAACACATTCAGACTCTTCTTTAATTCCGACAGCTCGCCTTCCCGGTTATGGGCATCCTTCAGGATATGGGCGATAGACTTCTTGCGGAAGAGATGCGGATTGGACACGGGAAAATTTTTGATAAAGATAGAATATTTTGGGATTGGGTGGGCAAGTGGGCAAGTGGGCAGGTGAACGGGTGAACGGGTGAACGGGTGAGCGGGTGAGCGGGTGAGCGGGTGAGCGGGTGAGCAGGTGGATGGACGGATTTTTCCCGGCTCCGTAGGAGCCAGATATTGGTAGAATGCAAACGATCATTGGTTTTTTCCGTGCCGTAGGTACGGGATTATATGGTGGGCTCAATTTTAGAGTTTCACAATTTTACGGATAACTGTATCGATACCTGCACGAACCTGTACAGTGTATATGCCCGGCATGCAGCCTTCGAGCGACAATTGGTTACTGCCGGAGTTTCTGAAGGTTTTTCGAATTACGGTTTTACCATACTTATCACAAACCGAAACATCCACAACCCTTCGGAGATCAATGCCTTCCAGTTCGATGGTGAACCGGTCGCTGGCGGGGTTGGGATAAAGCTGAACGGAAAAGGGTTCAAACGATAACGGTTTCATAGTGGGAAAGATGGTTTGATAGGGCTGGTTATCAACAATGGTTGCCGGTATGTTTGGTGAATTCGCTAAGGGTGGGAAAATATAGCCACGAAACCGCCCCCCATCTTCAACATGAAATCCTGGCAGGAAATGAATAATCGATCCGGAAATGAATACAGAGGTTCCTCCCAGGGTCACCGTGTAATACTTGCCATCCCCTGCGGCGCTGATCGTATTTTTAGCCTGCTCTGTCAGGCATTCACCGGCATGGATTATTCTGCTTGGGAGAATCGCTGTAGGCTGAACAGGACAGGAAACCTGATAGGAGTTCCTTGCAATACATCCGTTTTTGTCAGTTATCGTTACTGTATATGCTCCAGGCTGTGCTACGTTACAATATGGCCCGGTTTGCCCTGTCGACCAAAGAGCTGTATAATATGGCGTATTGAAAATGGGAAGAATAAATGGTGTACCACCCATTGCCGTCGCAGTCAGCAGTCCATTTAACAACCCGTCGCACCCTATTGGCGCACACACTGAATCATTGGCGGAAATGATGATGACAATCGGGGTTGGCTCAGTGACCATATATTGGCCATACTCAGTATGACCACTTTGATCTGATACGACTACCTGATACATACCCGCGGACAAACCACCAATGGAATAAGTACCTGTTGCTCCCGTACTCCACATAATATTGAAGGGAGGATTACCATTGTAAATTTCAAGGCTGATTGACCCGTTAGATCCGCCAAAACAAGACACACCCGATATGGTTTCATGGATGGTGAAGGGCAGTTGTGAAAAAGACCTTTGTAAGAAAAAAGTTGAAATAATTAACACAACCAAGATGGTCGACCTAACGATTCTTAGAATTTTCATCATCATAGAATTTGTTTCCGATTTTGCAGCTAAGTTATGTTTATTTTTGTATTTTAAAAAATATTCCTTGCTTTTTTCTTCAGGTATAATTTCACCGACTTAAAACCATTGATCAGCGCCAATGCCGCTGTGGCGGCAGGCTTTCGCAACAATTTTTCCACAGGCAATCGCATCCTCCAATGCATCATGATGCTGAAATGTTATATCCAAATGCCAGGCTAAATTGTCCAACTTGTATCCGCCCTCAAGGTTTGTCCAGGTTTTGCGGGCAACATGAACCGAATCCAGCCATCGAACGTTAAAATGCTCCAGTCCGTATTTATCAAAAACTTTCCTGAAGGCAGTGCGGTCGAACGGGGAGTGATGAACCACGATGTTGTTTTCAAACATTTGCCGGAGGATGGGATAAACTGTCGGGAAAGTTGGCTGTCTTTTTACCATCTTAGGTGTAATCCCATGGATATCAATGAACCGCCAATGGAAATAATCCTGAGGATCAATGTATGATTTCCAGGTTCCTGTCAGTTCTCCATCCTCAAATACACCAACTCCAATCTGGCAAATGGTCGATTGATCGGGATTGGCAGTTTCGACATCAAGTGAGTAAAATTTCATTTTGTATGGAGGTTCGTTTAATAGACTTTCCAGATAACAAAAATCGTAAAATTCCGGGGAATGGAATGGGTGGGAGGAATAATTATTGTGGAGTGGGCAAGTGGGCATGTGGGCAAGTGGGCAAGTGGACGGGTGGACGGGTGGGCAAGTGGGCAGGTGAGCAGGTGGACGGGTGGACGGGTGGGCAGGGAAACAGGTTGGTTTAATTCGTAACTTTGAAAAAAATTCATTATGAAAATTGTTGTATTCGGGGCAAGCGGGAAAACCGGAATTTTGATTGTATATCAGGCGCTTAATCAAGGACATTTTGTCACGGCATTTGCACGGCAGCCATCGAGAGTTACTATTCAGCATAAAAATCTGAGGGTTATCCAGGGCGACATTCAGGAGACTGAAAAAATCAATTTGGCGGTTGAAGGCCAGGATGCAGTTCTATGTGCACTGGGTGTTAATAAAAACAAACCAAACACGATCCTTTCCGAGGGAACCGGAAATATCCTTAAAGCAATGGCATCAGCAGGTGTGAAGCGGTTTATCTGCATGTCTTCTGCCGGAATTCTCGGCAATGATGCTGGATTCTGGTTTGGAAAAGTATTCATGCCTCTCTTCCTGAAACATGTTTTTGAAGATAAAAAACGACAGGCAAAGGTAATTCAGGAGAGCAGTGCAGAATGGGTTATTATCCGCCCGACAGGCCTTACGGATGCACCGAAAACCAACACGTATAAAATAACTCCGGGAATCCCTACCTCACGGAGCATCCCGAGGGCGGATGTGGCAGATTTCATGTTAAAACTGCTGACGGATAAAAAATATGATGGGACTCTCCCGGCCCTCTCAAGCTACTAACGGTTAAAACAGAACAGAGGCAGATGAATGAATGAATAAATGAATGATTGATTGATTGATTGAATGAAGGAGGGAAAAGGCTGTATTCAACACGTTGGTATTTTATCCCGGGTATGTTGCCTGATCACAAACATCAAACAATCTTTCAACTTCCTGACGATCACCGGAAAACTTGCATGAAGTCTGTCTCAGGTGTTCGTAATATTGTCCCGTGATGCCGGCAAGTTCCGGTGAAAGGCAAAGGTACAATGGTGTTGCCGCACCCTCTCGCGGAGATTCTGAACCGCCAAAGCCAAATGCATTGCTTAGTTTTGAATTCACATCCCCAGGATGACAGGAATTTACAATGATCCCATTAATTTTTAACCGATCAGCAAATGCAGCAGAAATCATGCGGTTGGCCTGTTTTGCCTGACGATATGCGACATCATTGTCATAAGGCCTTGATTTGAATTCCGGATCACTGAGGTTCATCCCTCCTGCCCAATAGCTGGCCACATTTACTACGCGGGCATCGGGCTGCCCTTCCATAAACGGCGAAAAATACCTGATCATCCAAAAGTAGCCAAGCACATTTGTGGCCCACTGCACCTCGATACCTTCCGGGGTTTCAATTCGTTTGCGCGGAGCAGTGGCTGCATTATTGACGAGGAGGTGCAGTGGTCCTGCCCATCGTTTACTGAATTCCAGAATCTCTTTATGTAAACCGAGATCGACCACTTCACAAAAGATTTCAGGATTGGAAGTAATTTGCATAATGGAGGTCCGTGCTTTTTCAAGTCGTACTTTATCCCGGCCGACCAGGGTTACCCGGAATCCTTCTGCTGCGAGACCCTCAGCAATGGCCTGGCCTATTGCACCATAAGCTCCTGTGATGATGGCGTTTTTTTTATTATCCGGCATTTCAGTTTCGATTAAAAATATGGGTGCAGACAACTTTTTATTTACTTTGAGAATCTTTACATAAATCTCTAACCTTACAAAGATGAAAAATATTTTCCTGTTTCTTATTTTTTCAGGATTGTTTTTGTCCATTTATGCCCAACCCGTATCATTCTCTCCCCGGGGTATCGGAGGTGGCGGGGCACTTTTCTTCCCTTCCATCAACCCTGCGAACGACAAAGAATTCTATATCAGTTGCGATATGAGCGAAATGTTTCATTCCACTGATTTCGGCAAAACTTACAATCAGGTTCCTTTTACAAAGCTCCCTGTATTCAGCACGTCAACATGGGAATTCACCACAGATCCTGACATTGCCTATTCCATCCACAATGATGGTAACCAGGGTTATCCGGTTAAAACAACCGACGGGGGGAATTCCTGGATCAAGCTTCCCGGGTACGATTCAAATCTTGGCCAGGTATACAAGATCCGTGCAAATTATGATCATCCCGCTCAGTTCATTATGGGTTATTACGGCGATTTGGTTATCTCAAACAATGGGGGATCAACATGTTCACTCATCAAACATGCTGCAAACATGGGGGCAGGAATAACACTGGGTGGTGTAGTCTTTGACGGAGACAACATCTACATTGGAACCAACGAAGGAATTTTTTATTCAATCAACGGGGGAGCTTCATTTTCACTATTACCTGCTGCAGGAATCCCTCCCGGACAGGTTATCTGGAGTTTTACCGGGGCCCGGGCGGGCAATACGTTGCGGTTTTATTGCATCACCGCAAATATCAGCGACACCTATAATGGACTAATGCCCTGGGACTATTACAATTTTCCCAAAGGGGTCTATTCTATGGATAATGCCTCAGGAACCTGGGTTGCAAAAATGACAGGCATTGATTTAACAAACGATTTTATCATGTACGCCGGAATGGCCCGCAATGACATCAATACCGTTTACCTGGCGGGGAATGATCGTTCCAGGGCTGCACCGCTGGTGTTTAAAACTGCTGATGCAGGAACGACCTGGGTGAAAGTATTTAATACAACAAACAATCAAAACATTGCGACAGGATGGTGTGGTTCCGCTGGTGATAAAAACTGGAGCTGGGCTGAAACCTGTTTTGGAATAGCTGTTGCACCAACTAATTCCGCGAAAGTCCTGTTTGGTGATTTTGCGCTGATCCACACCTCCTCCGATGGAGGTATCTCCTGGAATCAGGCTTACACGGATCAATCCGACCAGCATGTTCCAGGCCAACCCTCTCCCGCTAAACAACCTTATCACAACATAGGACTGGAAAGTACAACCTGCTGGCAAGTTTACTGGATTTCTGCCGGGAACCTGTTCAGCGCATTTTCCGACTACGGGGGTATCCGCAGCACCGACAGCGGCCAAACCTGGGGTTTCAACTATTCCGGTTTTATGGTTAATTCCGTATACCGGATTACAGGGATGCCTGATGGCCCCATCTTTGCCGCAACCTCGCGTGTACATGACCTTTACCAGAGTACCCGGCTTCGTGATGCGCAGCTCGATGTGGCGGATGCCTCCGGAAATATTTACTATTCCACCGATGGCGGATTTGATTGGGCACTGCTGCACAGCTTTGGTCATCCTGTGTTCTGGATTGCAACCGATCCCGGTAATTCAAACCGGATGTATGCCAGTGTTGTTCATTACGGGGGTGGCGGTGCTTCCAGTCAGGGAGGCATCTGGATGACCAGTGATCTTAATACCCTGGGTTCTTCTCACTGGATTCATCTCACATCTCCGTCACGAACAGAGGGACATCCGGCGTCGATAGAGGTGCTGAAAGATGGGAAAATGGTCTGTACCTTTTCAGGAAGAATCACCCCCACCGGATCGTTTACCCCGAGTTCCGGGGTATTCATATACGATCCGATGGCAGCGTCGTGGACCGATGTGAGTGACCCCAACATGTATTACTGGACCAAAGACATCATCATCGACCCCACCGATTTTTCACAAAACACATGGTATGCCGGCGTTTTCAGTGGATGGGGCGGTCAGCCGAACGGAAAAGGCGGACTATACAAAACAACCAACCGGGGATTATCCTGGGTAAAACTTACAGGCACCCAATTTGATCGCGTAACATCTTTAACCTTCAATCCTCAAAATTTCTCCGAGGCATATTTAACTACCGAAACACAAGGGCTGTGGGTCAGTCACAACATGAATACAACCTTGCCAACATGGAGTCTTGTTGATAGCTATCCATTCCGTCAGCCGGAACGGGTATTTTTTAACCCATTCAACACCAGCGAAATGTGGGTGACAAGTTTTGGAAATGGCATGAAAACGGCCTCGATGATTGCCAATTCAGTGGAAGAATCACCCTCAAAATCTGCAGCATTATCCGTTTTTCCGAGCCCTTTCCAGGAAGAGTTTCAAATAGTATCTGTCAAAACTGATGTTGAATTTGAGATATTCAATAGTCTCGGAATGATTATCAACACCGGGATTCTGAAAGATGGAATGAAAAGAATCACTGCCCGGGGCTGGGATAAGGGTATTTATTTTGTCCGGATTGCCGGACATGTTTTCAGGATCATCAAAATATGACGGAAATCAACAATACAACCGATTGACATACGAGTGATACCAGTGATAATTTTGTATCTTGCACCACTTATGTTGTAATTGGATTACTCTCAAAAAAAAGGATCATTTATAATCTGAATCGCCATGAACTTTAATCTTCATTTCCGGCTTTTGACAGCGTTATTTTTAATGGCAAACCTCATAGGTTATGGCGCCGGTCAGAAGGATAACAAGGATTCTCTGACTGCCCCCTGTAATCCTGTTGTCAAGCCGCTTGTCTGGCCGAAAGTAATCGGGTTCGGTTCACTTGTATCAGCCAGGTTAAAACATCATGCAGTTTTCGGTGACTATATCTACGTCAGAATTGACAGCATGCCGGCTTTAATAGCATTAACTGATTCACTTGCCGGTAAAAACAAAGATACGATGAGTGATCTGATACTTTATATCAATGGCAATGCCATGCGCGATATTAAATATACAAGCATCGACCTGAAAGAGCGTAAACTCATGTTTCATCTCGACCGCCATTCCCCCGACCTGATGAAATTCTACCCGAGGTTCCAGACCATGTGGTCGGTGCTGAGAGTCTCAGTATCTGCAGGCTATAGAAACGGGATGATTCTGAAAACTGAACCGTCTGATATGGAAATGAGCCTGAATTACATCAGCAACATGTCGATGGCTTTTTCCCTGCTTTTGCTCATCTGTATCACTGGCGGTTTTTTCATTCTTGCCGCAACAACCAACCTCATCAGGATTGGGAACAATGACAGCCCGTTCAGCCTTGCACTCACCCAGCTGTCGTTCTGGTCGATTGTCATTGCATCTTCCTTTATCTATATCTGGGTGGTTACTGAAGAAATTCCTCCCATCACCGGATCAACATTGATCCTGCTTTCTGTCAGCGCCCTAACAACTGCCGGATCAAAACTCGTGGATGTAAGGTCAAAGACCGATAAATCCAGCCTGATAAGTTCTGGTTCATTCCTCCAGGACATTCTCAAAGATGACCTGGGATACAGCGTTCACCGTGCCCAGATGTTTATGTGGACTGTGATCCTGGGAATTGTATTTGTAACCGGTGTGATCAGGTTCCAGCAGATTCCTCAGCTCGATGAAAGCTTGCTGGCTTTGATGGGGATTAGTTCAGGAGCTTATGTCGGATTAAAAACCATGGAAACCAAAAAGGAAGTAACCACAGAAAACCCGGAGGCTAAAAAAGATTTGCCGTCCTGACAATGCCTTCTGTGTCGAATCCGCATTGATGATGCAGTTCAGGCACAGAGCCTTGTTCAATAAACATATCAGGGACACCTAACCGTTTCACATTGGCATGATAACCATGATCGGACATAAACTCCAGTACAGCCGAGCCCATGCCGCCCATGACTGAACCATCTTCAACAGTGATTATTTTAGTGAACCTGCGGAAGATTTCGTGCAACATTTCTTCATCCAGTGGTTTCAGGAACCGAAGATCATAATGGGCAAAAGAAAGTCCAGATTCTTCAAGTAATCCACACGCATCAACAGCATAATTGCCTACATGACCCAGGGTAATTATTGCAGCATCCCGGCCATCACGGATCATCCGGCCTTTGCCAACTTCCATCGGCATCAGAGGTGTTTTCCACTTCGACATAACCCCCCGGCCTTTCGGATAACGTATGGCAAAGGGACCCATATTTTTCAGCTGTGCCGTGAACATCATGTTGCGCAGTTCCTCTTCGTTCATCGGGGATGATACGATTATATTGGGGATGCACCTCAGATAAGCCAGGTCATAAGCCCCATGATGGGTTGCGCCATCTTCACCAACTAATCCACCACGGTCGAGGCAAAACACCACATTGAGTTTCTGAAGGGCCACATCGTGGATGACCTGGTCATAACCACGTTGCATAAAAGTTGAGTAAATATTGCAAAAGGGTACAAACCCCGAAGCTGCCATCCCTGCGCTGAAGGTAACCGCATGTTGCTCGGCAATACCCACATCGAAAGTTCGTTCAGGCATTTTGGTCATCATCAGGTTGAGCGAACAACCGGTCGACATGGCAGGTGTCACGCCGACAATTTTCGGGTTTGATTCAGCCAGTTCAATGATTGTCCGACCGAAAACGGTCTGGTATTTCGGGGCGAGCCCCTGGCATTTATCCTCCTTGATGGCCCCTGTTTTCTTGTCGAACACTCCAGGAGCGTGATAAACTGTCTGGTCTTTCTCGGCTTTTTCAAAGCCTTTCCCCTTTACAGTATGAATATGAAGCAGTTTCGGACCTTTAATGTCGTTCATGTCAGAGAGCAGCTTCACCAGTCGGATCACATCGTTGCCATCCACTGGGCCGAAATACCTGAAATTGAAGGCTTCGAAAAGGTTACCGCTCTTCAGTAATGTTGTCTTCACAGCGTTTCCTAACTGCTTAACGATGGCCCTCGAGTTTTTCCCGTATTTGGTCCCGCCACCCATCATCAGCCAGATTTTGTCGCGAACCCTGTTATAGGTTCTTGAAGTGACGATGTCGGCCAGGTAATCCTTGATGGCACCCACATTTTTATCAATGGCAATCTGGTTATCGTTGAGAATAACCATCAGGTTTGCATTTGACACACCGGCGTTGTTGAGCGCTTCCATAGCCATTCCTCCTGTCATGGCACCATCACCGATGATGGCAACATGATGCCGGTCGGACTGGTTGCTTAATTTTGCGGCAACAGCCATGCCGAGTGCTGCAGAAATAGAGGTAGATGAGTGCCCCACTCCAAAAGCATCAAATTCGCTTTCAGCCATTTTCGGAAATCCGCTGATACCTTTGAAGGTGCGAATGGTTTCAAAACGCTCTTTTCTTCCCGTTAAAATTTTATGCGCATACGCCTGATGACCAACATCCCAGATGATTTTATCGAATGGTGCTTCATATACATAATGCAATGCAACAGCCAGTTCAACCGCTCCAAGGCTGGCTCCAAGGTGCCCGGGGTTGGTTGACATCACCTCTATGATAAACTGCCTGATCTCTTCACACAACGCAGGAAGCTCATCCGTTTTAAGTTTTTTAAGATCGGACGGGTAATTGATTTGTGTTAACAGCGGACCTGTAAGCGCAGTCATTGTCAATGTTTTAGAGTAAGCCAAGTTCCAGAAGGGCAGATTCTGAAAGCATATCCTTGTCCCATGGCGGTTCAAAGGTGAGCTCAACCTTTACGTTACCCACGCCCTCAACCAGTTGAACAGTTTCCCGGACCTGCAACGGCATGTCCTCGGCTACCGGACAATTGGGTGAAGTCAACGTCATCAGGATTTGAACATCTTTGGTTTGCTCATTGATCTGCAGGTTGTAGATCAATCCCAGGTCATAAATATTGACCGGGATTTCCGGGTCAAAAACCGATCTGAGTGCCGCAATAATTTTGGCCTCAAAAGGGCTATGATGAATTTGATTGCTGGTTTCCACGAATTTTTTTTGCAAAGATAAGTTTATTCTTGGAAAGAGCCTTTTGATTCCCGTCCTGTTAATTATTCAGGATGATCGGGCTACTTACATCGCAGATGGGCGGACAAGGGCTCAATCTCTGCGAATCGGTGATGAATATGGTGTTTTTTACTGCATCCATTCCCAGATAATCAACCCCGACAACAATTCCGATGTTCCTGGCATTGTTGTCCTTGCCCAGGTAGATCCTGAACCCGGTAAGACCGGAATTTTCTTTGGCTATGGTGTTCATGGCATCCAGCTGTGCCTTGTCAATGGTGAACCCTTTGATCACCTGGTTAAAGGAGGTCGCTGTTGCTATATAGTTGTTAAAAAAGCCATGCGCCACCGTTGAAGTGACAGGAGTGATCCCTGCAGCGGGCGCGGGAGAAACCGGTCCGCTGGTAAATGAATACAATCCGATAACTGAAACCCCTATGGCCATGCCGATAATAAAGCCCAAAACACTGAAGAAATATTTATTTGTTTTCATGTGATTTTTATTTAGAATGATATTAAATTAATAACTAATTTTGCTCAAAGATAACACATTATGATTATCTATTCCTAATTTTTTTCAAAATGATTATGAATTTTCCAGCAAGCCTATGCGTAGCTTAAAAAACATTGTAACCACGAGCGTTGTATTCATACTACTGTTTGTATTTTCTCCCCGGGAAGTATTCAGCCAGGTTGATCCATCGGCATTTGCCGGTCAAATTTTATCTGAATACAACCAGACAGACAACGATAGCATTAAAGTCGAAAGGCTGTTTGATCTTGCATTCTTTTACAATGATTATCTGGCAGACCGAAAAATTGCAGACAGTTTAAGTGAAACAGCTATCCGGCTTGCAGAAAAAAGTCATCGTCCGGAATTACTTTTCCTTGGTTATAACAGGTATATCGAATCCAACGACCTGCATGAAAACTATCAAAAAGCACTTGGTTATGCGCTAAAAGCAGCGCAAATTTCTTTTATCGGTAAAAATTCCGGGCTTGTTTTCAGAAATTACAAAAATCTGGTTTCAGTATATTTATCAGGGTATGAATTCGACAAAGCACTGGAATACAGTTACAAATTATTATCCATTGCCGCTACCTCTGAAAATGCCGCAATGAAAGCTGAAAGTTACCTCTATATCGGACAAAGCCTGGAGGGGAAAAATCAGAAAATCGAAGCCTTCAGGAATTATCTCAACGCCATGAGTCTGGCAGAACGTGTGAGGAATTCAAAATTGCGGGGCGAATGCTGTGCCAGGTTATCGAACTTCTATAATTTTAATAAACTATACACCAAAGCCACCCATTACAAATTGGTTGAACGTGATCTGATTCAGAACACCAAGCCGGTAGATTCGGTTGCACTGATGTGGACAGAATACGATTTACAGGTCATTGATATCAATTCAAACAACAACCAGTTGTATGAGGGCAACATGGAGGAAATCCTCAACTTCGCGATGCGGAACAAGCATAAACGGCTGATGAATTATGAAATCGGACTTATCCGCACGCATTATATTGAAGCCAATAAAATAGGATTGCTTCATAGAATGTACGACAAAAAATTCCCCATGGAACTGGCAAACCTTGAGAAAGAAAACCCTGCCTTGTTTTTCAGGCTAAACGGTTTTTTTTACGAGGAGGAGAATATGCCGGATTCAGCTTTATACTATTTCAACCAGGCTGAAAAATTATTGGTATCGGATCCCAACATCATTCTTCAGTCAAACTTTTACAACAGGTTCGGACAGTTTTTGATGAGGCATGGCTACCAAGAAAAAGCAATTGAAAAATTTGAAAGATCATTCGAATTGGCTAAAACGGCTTCCTATTTTGATTATATGCTGGGAGCGGCTAAGCAACTCGAAGATATATATGCAATCCGGGGTGATTATAAACAGGCCTTCACCTATTCGGTATTAAACAAAGTTCTGAGTGACAGTCTGAACAATATGTCGAAAAAGGATCAATTGCTCATTATGGAGATCGACCACGAAACCCGGCAACGAGAACTTGCCGCCGAACAGGAAGAGCAGTCGACCATCAGAAGACATTATTTGCAATACACTGCTATTACCATAGGGATCCTTTCGGCATTTGTATTATTGATCATGCTTGGGAGCCTGAAGGTTCCCGAGTGGATCATCAGGATGCTGGGTTTCTTCTCATTCATCTTCCTCTTTGAGTTCATTATTTTACTGGCTGATCACAGGATAGAAGAGATCACTCATGGCGAACCCTGGAAAGTACTGCTTATTAAAATTTTTCTCATAGCAATCCTCCTTCCGCTCCACCATGAAATCGAAAAAAGGGTGATTACCTATCTGCTGAATCATAAACTGATAGATATGTCGAGGTTTTCGGTGGTCGGGAGGATAAGGAAAAAGGTGGGCAAGTGGGCGAGTGGACGAGTGGGCAGGTGGACACATGGGGATAATAATACTTCTTCATGAATCGATCCATGCGCTCGGAAGGACATACAACACTTTACCCCAAAAACTCTCCTCCTTTGCCAACAGAGAAGGGTTCATTTGAAAGAGGTAATTGCCGGGTGGAAATCCAGGAACAACTAATTTCCCCCACCCGCCCACTCGTCCACTTGTCCACTCGCCCACTCGCCCACTTGCCAACAAACCCAAGTATACTAACCAATCATAAACCAAACCTTCAAAAACAATGAAAACAAAAATCGGAATTTTAGGTTCAGGCGTTGTCGCCCAGATGCTGGGAAGTGGCTTCCTGAAACACGGATATGACGTAATGCTGGGCACAAGAGACATTTCGAAACTGGCTGAATGGCTCAAAACGAACAATGCCGTTACAGGGAGCTTCAGAGATGCTGCTGCATTCGGAGAAATCATCGTCCTTGCCGTAAAAGGAAACATGGCAGAAGCAGCCCTCCAACTTGCGGGTATTACCAATTTTCGAGGAAAGATCGTGATTGATACCACGAATCCTATTGCCGATGCTGCCCCCGTGAACGGAGTACTGCAATATTACACCAATCTCGGCAGTTCCCAGATGGAACAGTTGCAGTTGGTGGTGCCCGAAGCACGGTTTGTTAAAGCCTTTAACAGCGTGGGAAACAACTTTATGATCAACCCCGATTTCGGCGGGATCAAACCATCCATGTTTATATGCGGTAACGATCCGGAGGCAAAAAGACAGGTAACTGCCATCCTCGGCCAGTTTGGCTGGGAAACTGAGGATATGGGTGCGGTTGAGGCTGCAAGAGCTATTGAACCACTGTGTATGTTGTGGTGTATCCCGGGATTTCTCAGGAATGAGTGGGGACATGCGTTTAAATTGTTGAGGAGGTGACCAGGTGGGCAAGTGGGCAAGTGGGCGAGTGGGCAGGTGGAAAGGGAAACAGGTGAACGGGTAAACAGGGAAAATGGGAAAATGGCGAAATGGCGAATTTACCTTTCGGCTCCGTAGGAGCCAAATATTGATAGCCGGTCAGTAATTATAATGATTTTCCGTGCCGTAGGTACGGGATTATTTACAGGAAATCTGATTTCGCTATTTCGCCATTTCGACATTTCGCCATTTATTAAAATATAGGAACCTATTCATGAATTTTATATTAAACTTGTGAATTAATTCATATATTATGATTCAGAGGAAGCTTCAGGCGGTCATTGAAAAATACCTTTTCAGTGGGAAAGCAGTTCACATCACCGGTGCACGGCAGGTCGGGAAAACAACACTGGCGCTGGAATTGGCAAAATCATCGGAAAATCATTTTTATTCCTGAATTGTGATGAACCGGATGTGGAACAGTTTCTCAACCGTCCAGGTTCGACAGAACTCAAGCACAGGATTGGAAACAAGGAATTGCTGATCATCGATGAAGCACAGCGGATTCAAAACATTGGCGTTACACTAAAACTGATTACTGATCATCTGAAGGATATTCAACTGATTGTCACAGGATCCTCTGCACTGGGGTTACGGGACACTATTCACGAGCCGCTTACCGGAAGAAAACTTGAGTTTCAACTTCACCCGTTTTCTTATTCAGAACTGACCGGGGCTTTTTCGGAAATGGAAGAAAACCGGCTGCTTGAACAGCGGCTAATTTACGGCATGTATCCGGAAATTGTTCTTTCACAACTGGAAAAGCCAAAGCTCCTTCATGAACTTGCAGGAGATTACCTGTACAAGGATATTTTGTCATTGGATTCGGTCAGAAAACCCAGCATCATTCCCAAAATATTGAAAGCACTTGCACTCCAGATCACCGGTGAAGTTTCCCTCACCGAATTGGGAGAAACTGCAGGATGCGACCGGAATACCGTGATCCGCTACCTCGATCTTCTGGAAAAGTCGTTTGTAATTTTCACACTGCCATCACTTGCAAGGAATCAACGCAATGAAATAAAGAAATCCCGAAAGGTCTATTTTTGGGACAACGGTATAAGAAACGCCCTGATCAATCAGTTCAACCCACTTGCATTACGTGATGATACCGGAAAATTGTGGGAGAACTACCTCGTTAGCGAAATCATCAAGAAAGATCAATATGAGGACAATATCGCCTCTTATTATTTCTGGCGGACACACCAGCAACAGGAAGTTGACCTGGTGCGGGAAAAAAATGCCGAATTTGAGGCTTTTGAGTTTAAATGGAGTCCATCAAAGAGAATCCGGATACCTGAAAGTTTTAGCAAAGAATATCAACCTTTCACATTCAGGGAAGTTAATCGGAAGAATTATCCGGAGGTTTTAGGGTGATCAGTTGGGCGAGTGGGCGAGTGGGCAAGTGGGCGAGTGGACGAGTGGGCGAGTGGGCAAGTGGACGAGTGGACGAGTGGGCAAGTGGACGAGTGGACGAGTGGCAGGCAAATTTACCTTCCGGCTCCGTAGGAGCCAACTTTTGGTAGCCAGTCATAGATCATAACCATTTTCCGTGCCGTAGGTACGGAATTATAGGGTGGACGGGTAACGGGTGGAGATAAAGGTGTGAACGGTTTTAGTTAGTTTCCGCGTTTCATTTTAAATACAGTGGCATAAAGTTTCATCTGTTTGATCATCGCCGAAAGTCCGTTGCTGCGGGTTGGTGAGAGGTGTTCCTGCAAACCGATCTTGTCGATAAATTCCAGTTTTGCCTGGATGATTTCATCGGGGGTTTGATCGGAAAGCACCTGTATCAGCAGGCTCACAATCCCTTTTGTGATGATGGCATCGCTGTCGCCGGTGAAAACCACCTTGCCTTCCCTGATGGATGCGTGAAGCCACACCTTCGACTGGCATCCGGTAATCAGGTATTGGTCTGTTTTATACTGTTCTTCGATCACGTTAAGTGTTTTCCCAAGTTCAATAAGGTAATTGTATTTATCAATCCAGTCGTCGAACATGGCGAACTCGGTGATGATTTGGGATTCTTTTTCTGGGATGGTCATAGGAGGCTATATTTAAGGAGCAAAGTTAAGGAAAATGTGTGGACGAGTGGGCGAGTGAACAAGTAAACAGGTAAACAGGTAAACAGGTAAACAGGTAAACGGGTGAAATGATATTTTGGTTTTTATTCCAGTGATCTGATCAAACCGGAAATTTGTGCACTGATTTTTCTCATTTTGCCCGTGAGATCGTTAAAGGTCTCCGCTTCGATATAATTGAGTCGGAAAGCCAGATCCAAATGTGTATCAAGTTCGGAAAGACTACCATTTGATATTCTTAGAAACCTGATAAATTCTCTCGGTCTGCCACGGCCTGCTCCTTCACTGATGTTTGCTGGAATTGATACTACGGATCTCCTGACCTGGCTTGATAATCCAAACATTTCGGATTTCGGGAATCCGGCTGTAACCCGATAAACAATTACCGCAAGATCCATACTCCCCTGCCATAAAGATAACTTTTTATGTGCATACATTGCTTTTATTTAATGCTTTATCAGAAAAAATGATTAAAGTAAGCCCTTTGTTAATAACTTTTATCCACACCTGTTCACCCGTCCACCTGTTTACCCGTTTACCCGTTCGCCCGTCTACCCGTTTACCCGTTCACCCGTTCACCCGTCAACCCGTTCACCTGCCCACTCGCCCACTCGTCCACTCGCCCACTCTTCTGTTAAAAAATCATAAATTATACTACCTTGCATTGCATAGTACTAAAATTATATTACCTTTGCCGCATGAACACAGAAAACCAAAATGCCCAGATGCGAAAAGGAGTCCTCGAACTCTGTATCCTGGCGATCATCGCAAAACAGGACGCTTATGCTTCCGACATCATCACGAAGTTAAAGGAAGCAAAACTCATCGTTGTTGAAGGAACCTTGTACCCGTTGCTCACACGGCTGAAAAACGACGGGCTCACGGTGTATCGCTGGGAAGAGTCGAAATCGGGGCCTCCGCGAAAATACCACCAGATTACCGAAACGGGTATGAAATACCTGGCAGGGCTGACCGCCGATTGGCAGGATTTGATCGGATCGGTAGAAAAAATAATCGGAATTAACTGACTTTACATACAATATAATAATCCATGAAAAAAACACTGACGATAAACCTTGGCGGGATTGTGTTCCACATTGATGAGGATGCCTATATTTCCTTGAACCAATATCTTGAAAACCTGAAAAAACATTTCAGCCAGGAGGAAGGATACCAGGATATCCTGAATGACATCGAATCGCGTATCGCTGAGATACTGAATGAGAAACGCTCAGAAACGAAACAGGTTATTACCCTGGAAGAGGTGGCGGAGGTCATTGCCATTATGGGACAACCGGTTGAAATTGACCCGGAGGAGAACCCACAGTCCAACAATCAATCACCAGACACAGAAAAAGGAAATAAGCGGTTTTTCAGGAATCCCGATGAAAAGATCATCGCCGGTGTTTGCTCTGGTATTGCAGCATACTTCCACCTTGATCCGGTATGGGTAAGGTTGATTTTCATCATATTTATTGCGGCCGGAGGTTCCGGCTTCCTGTTGTACCTCGTTCTCTGGTTTGTCATCCCGGAAGCTCAGTCAACCACCGACAAACTGGAGATGCGTGGCAAAAAAGTCAACATCTCCAGCATCGAAGAATCCATGCGGAAAGAGATCTCTGCACTTCGCGGTCAGATCGGACAAATGGCCAGTGAATCTGCCGCAACAGTCAAACGGGCCGGGGCAGGGTCACGATCCTTTTTTGAAGTAATCGGAAAAGGAGTTGTTGAGGTTCTGGCTTTTTTCGGGAGAGGACTGGTTATCCTTTCCGGTATAATCCTGATCATCATCGGGCTTAGTTTACTTGTCGCCCTGCTTGCCTACACACTTGGATGGACCGGCGGACTTTATTCTGATAATGAGTTCACTGTTCTTGCCTTTCCTGAACTCGCAAAATTATTGATCGGATGCAATATGCCTGTTGGGTTTTTGCAGGTAATCCTTCTGATGGTATTGGGCATTCCATTATTGATGCTTTTTTACAACGGACTGCGGATGGTATTCCGTTTTGACCGGATCAGGCATCTTGGGCTTACCATGTTCAACATCTGGGTTTTGGCCCTCTTTTTCCTTGCATCATCGGCGCTGAAAATTTACAACCTATATAAATTTGATGACAAAAAACAAATTGATATCGCACTTGAAAAACCGGATTGCGATACCCTGTTCGTTTCTATGTTCCAGGATGATCCCGGCATGAAGTATCTCGACAACGATCAATATATTTTACTCGCTGACTGGAAAACGATCATTTCAGAAGACAAGGAGTTGTATGTTTTGCCAAAAATTCAGATTGAAGAATCGAATGACAGCCTGTTTTCCATTACACAAGTTGCCATGGCCCGCGGAAAATCCAGGCTGGAGGCACATCAACACCTCACTGCGCTCCGTTTCCAATCAGCCACATCAGGGTCAACACTGAAAATCAGTCCGTTTCTGCGACTTCCCAAGGAAGAATGCTGGCGTGGTCAAATCATCGATGTGATTATCAGGGTTCCCAGGGGGAAATACATCCATTTCACCCCCGAGTTCCAAAAACTTAAATTATTTTGGTATTACATGATAAATTCCTCAGATGAATCCACTTTTCAAATGACCGAAAACGGGATTGAAGTGAATCAGGGTGCTGATGAGCGCAAAGCCAAAGCAGATTCTGTATCTGCGGAAACGATCAGAAAATAAAGATCACAGGGGAACCCCTTTAAGTGAGCATCGCCTTCGCTTTATGAATGGCTGCGATCAATTGGTCAACCTCTTCCATGGTATTGTAAAATGCGAAAGAAGCTCTCACCGTTCCGGGAATTTTAAGGAAATCCATCAGTGGCATGGCGCAATGATGACCTGTACGGACCGCTATTCCCATTTTATCGATGATCATACCTGCATCATAAGGATGAATATCCCCGATGATAAATGAAACCAGGCTGGCCTTGTGCGGAGCAGTACCGTAAAATTTAATTCCTTCGATTGCCGACAATTGCTCGGTTGCATATTTCAGTAACCGCTCCTCATAAGCCGCAATATTATCCATTCCGAGTTGCTGCAGGTAAGCAATGGCGGCCTTCATCCCCATCACCCCTTCCACGTTGGGTGTACCAGCTTCAAATTTGAAGGGCAATTCATTAAAGGTGGTATGATCGAGATAAACATCTTTAATCATTTCGCCTCCAAGCTGGTATGGTGGCAATTCCTCAAGATATTTTTCCTTGCCATACATCACGCCTGTTCCCATAGGGGCATACATCTTATGCCCGGAGAAACAATAGAAGTCGCAATCAAGATCCTGCACATCCACCGGCAGATGTGAAACACCCTGCGCACCGTCGAGCAGTACCGGGATGCCATGCTGATGCGCCAAACCAACGATTTCCTTTACAGGATTGATGGTTCCGAGCACATTTGACACATGGGTTACCGCGATCAGCCGGGTTTTTTCATTCAACAGGTCTTTCAGCTCATCCAGATCAAGCTCACCATGTTCATTGATACCCAATACACGCAAAGTAGCCCCGCGTTCAAGGCACATCTGCTGCCATGGAACAAAGTTTGAGTGGTGTTCCATGATGCTGGTAATCACCTCATCACCCCTTTGGATGTACCGTTTCCCAAAAGAGGAAGCCACGAGGTTCAATGATTCCGTGGCGCCCTTGGTGAATATGATCTCATGTGTGCTTTTCGCGTTGATAAATCTTTGGATCTCCTTTCGTGCTTCCTCATAGGCCTCGGTTGCTTTCACGCTCAGGTAATGCACCCCGCGGTGGATGTTGCAGTTATCGTGTTCGTAATAGTGCCGGATGGCGTCAATGACCAGTCTAGGTTTCTGTGTCGATGCCGCGTTGTCGAAATAGATCAGCGGGCGCCGGTATATCTGCTGGTGGAGAATCGGGAAGTCAGCTCTTATTTGCTCGATGTTTAAACTCATGCTTTGGGATTAGATTGCAAAAGTACGAAAGTTAGAGATAGCGGACTGTGTCTAACCCCACGCTTAATCGTGGGGTTAGGTGCGCGATGCCAGGCCCATGGGGTGCGCGATGCCAGGTGCGTGGGATCAGGTGCGCAGGATCAGAAAAAAGTCGTAGCTTTATGGCCGATTTAACACTCACAAAAACTGCCCCTGTCATGAAAAAAATGTTCCTTCTGTTATTTGCGATTGCAGGTCTGATGCAGCTGGCTATTGGCCAGCCAAAGACTGAACTGAAAATTGAATTCGAAAAATACACCTTGTCCAACGGACTTGATGTCATTCTCCATGTCGATCGTTCCGACCCCATTGTGGCGCTTGCCATCCGCTTCCATGTGGGATCAAACCGCGAAGTTGAAGGCCGCACCGGCTTTGCCCATCTTTTTGAGCACATGATGTTCCAGCGGTCGGAGAATGTTCCGGAAGACCAGTTTTTCAAGATTATCCAGAATGCAGGCGGAACACTGAATGGCGGCACCAGCAATGATGCGACAACCTATTATGAAATAGTTCCCAAAAACGCCCTGGAGAAGATCCTGTGGATGGAATCGGACCGTATGGGTTATATGATCAACACCGTGACCGACAATGCTTTCAACATCCAGCAGAATGTGGTTCAGAACGAGAAACGGCAATCGTACGACAACCAGCCTTATGGATTTACCAGCTGGGTGGTGGCCACGAACCTCTACCCAAAAGGACATCCATACAGCTGGACGGTTATCGGCGAGATGGATGATCTCAAAAATGCCACAGTTGCCGACGTAAAAGCGTTTCACGACACCTATTATGTTCCAAATAATTCCACACTGGTTTTGGCAGGTGATTTTGACATAAAAACGGCAAAAAAGCTCATTGAAAAATATTTTGGCGAGATCAAACCCGGCAAAACTGTCGCCGATCCCAAACCGGTCCCGGTTACCCTTGACAAGACAAAAAAGATTTACCATGAAGATAATTTTGCAAAAGCCTCCCAGATCAGGATGATCTGGCCAACGGTTGAAGCATACCAGGATGATTCTTATGCACTGGAATACCTTGCCCAGATCTTATCCCGTGGAAAGAAAGCCCCCCTGTATAAAATTCTTGAAAAAGAGAAAAAACTCTCTTCCAGCCAACGCGCTTATAACGGCTCGCAGGAAATAGCCGGCACTTTCGTGATCAGCGCCACTGCCAATGAGGGAGTGAACCTGAATGACATTGAAAAAGGCGTGTTTGAAGCCTTTAACATGTTTGAAAAAGAGAGTTTTACCAATGAAGATGTGGAACGCATCAAGGCAAGCCAGGAGACCGATTTCTACAACGGTATCAGCAGCATCCTGGGAAAATCGTTTCAGTTGGCATCCTATAATGAAGACAAAGGTGATCCTGCCTATTACAAAACAGACATTGAGAAGTTAAAATCTGTCACCAAATCTGATATTCTGAGGGTTTATGGCAAATATATCAAAGACAAGCCTTTTCTCGTAACCAGCTTTGTGCCAAAAGGACAACTGAACATGGCCGTTGACGGATCAACGAAAGCCGCTGTAAAGGAAGAAAGTATTGCTGATGCAGCTCAGGTTGACATTAAGGCCAAAATGGATGAGACGATCACCAAAACACCTACCCTGATCGACCGTTCCGTCATGCCGGCAGACGGACCTGACCCGGCCCTTAATCTTCCTTTGGTATGGAATTCCAAACTTTCAAATGGCATGCAGATATTTGGCATCGAGCAGGATGAACTTCCTCTTGTCCAGTTTTCGGTGGAAATGAAGGGAGGCCATTTACTGGACCCGATTGAAAAACCAGGCGTGGCAAATTTTGTGTGCGAATTGATGATGGAGGGTACCAAAAACAAAACACCTCTCGAACTTGAAGAAGCGATCGACAAACTGGGAGCATCCATCAACCTGAATGCTTCGAACAATTCTATTACACTTTCAGCCAATTCGCTTACCAGAAACTATACTGAAGTACTGGCACTGGCGAAGGAAATTCTTCTGGAGCCAAGGTGGGATATGGAAGAATTTACAATGATAAAAACCCGCTTGCTCAACAACATTAAACGCCAGAAAGCCAGTCCGACAACACTTGCCCGAAATGAATTCAATGAATTGGTCTATGGTAAAGGCCATATCCTCGCCACCGACCGGACTGGAACAGAAGAATCCATTGCAGCCATTACCATCGACGACCTCAAAGCCTTTTACGCTAAAACTTTTTCACCATCCATTGCATCATTCCTGGTTGCCGGCAGTATCACAAAAGATAAGGTGACCGCATCCCTTCAGCCACTTGCTGCTGAATGGAAAGCAAAGACAGTAAATTTCCCCGCGTACCCCCTGCCCGCGCCTTTGCAACAGTCGAAAATTTACTTTATCGATGTTCCCGGAGCCAAGCAATCTGTGATCAACATCGGGTGCCTGAGTCTCGCCCGTCAGGACAAAGACTATTTTCCTGCAACTGTGATGAATTACAAACTGGGCGGATCTTTCAATGGCAATGTTAACCTGGTATTGCGCGAAGAAAAAGGCTACACTTATGGTGCACGTACCGGTTTTGCCGGTGGCATTGTTCCCGGATTTTTCATGGCCAGTGCCAACGTTCGTTCATCAGCTACAGAAGAATCTGTGGCAATTTTCAAGGACCTGATGGCAAGATACGGACCGGAGATCAAAGCGGATGACCTTGATTTTACACGCAATTCCCTCATCAGGGGTTACGCCAGGCAATTTGAAACGCTCGGTGCGAAAATAGGGATGTTGAGTGACATCAGTTTGTACAACATGCCTGTGGATTATGTGAAAAATGAACAAGCCATCGTGCAAAACATGACCATCGACCAACTCAAAGCACTGGCAACTAAATACATCGACCCGTTAAAAATGTATTATGTGATTGCCGGGGATGCCAAAACGCAACTGGCCCCACTGGATAAAATTGGTTTTGGGAAACCGGAACTGGTGAATAAAAAATAACATATAAATGGGGCTAAAGCCCCTATTCTCATAAGCTGTCATTGCAAACAGTCAGCTGAAGTTGGCTGCAATAGATATTCATCATTCTGAGCACTTCATCTATTGCAGTTGGCTTTAGCCAACTGTTTTGGATTGCAAATTACATCTGTGGCTTTAGCCACATAAATAAATGTTTTTCAAATGGCACCTTTCATTTTCAGAGGATCTTCATCCAGAATGATCCCCATGTTTTTCATCAGGAAGGAAGCATTCAGGTTGCGGCACACTCCAGGGGAAAGTTTGTAATCAATCTCCATTTTATCACCTGAAATGTGAATTTCAAAACAAAGATTCCGGATGTTGTCGGGATAATGGTTGATCAGATCGCCCAACGCAAGATCATGGGTGGCAAATAATCCTGCCAGTTTGTATTTCATCAGTTGTTTGATCAAGGCGATCGATCCGGTTTGTTTGTCGGAGGAATTGGTCCCTTTCAGGATTTCATCCAGTAAAATCAGCTTCTGATTACCACTTTCAAGTTCGGCAATGATCTCCTTCAGCCGTTTGAGTTCTGCATAAAAGTACGATTCACGTTTTGTCAGCGAATCATTGGTGCGAATGCTGCTGTGTATTTCGATCGGATAAAAAATGAGTCGCTTTCCGCAAACCGGTGCCCCCGTCATGGCCAGCAGTAAATTAATGCCGACCGTTCGCAGGAAAGTACTCTTCCCCGACATGTTGGCGCCGGTGATGATCCGGAATTGGTTCCACCCCGAAATCTCAATGTCGTTGACAACCCGTGTTTCGGTCGGAATAAGCGGATGACCAATCTTTTCAGCCACGAATTGAAAACCCTCCGATACGGGAACCGGATAAATATATTGAGGGTTATTAAACGCAAATGTGCCAAGGCTCGAAAGGGCATCGATTTCCGCCAATACATCAAACCAAACCGGAACCAGTTCACGGTAAGTCAAACGCCACCTTTCCACCGCCATCATCACATGGATATTGAACATAAATAAACCGTTCATAATCACCGATACCAGAAGGTTCAGGTTTGAATCCATCATGTTCAGCAAATTTGAAAACCGTTTAATAATTCTGCCCGGCTTGGTATAAGGATCATGTCTCAGGTTGTTTTGTAATTTGATATTGAGGTCTGCAGTGAACGATATTTCTTCGATAAGCGAAAGTGCCAGCGCATACTTTTTCAATATCTTAACCTGAGATGTTACTGCCTGATGAACCAACTGCGTTTTGCGGCTGAAGGCGAATACAATGAACATTTGCATCGTTACCATGATCACCGGTATCTGATATGGAAGCTTTCCTGCAACTGAGAGTAGCAGTATACTCAGGGTTATCAGCGGAAGAACGAAGGATACAACTTTTATGAGGTTGAGCCACTTTGTATTTTCACGTCCTTGCAGCCAATCATTCATGGCAGCAAGATCGTTGCGGGAGGTATCCTGTTCATGGAAAATCAGTTGGAATTGCTGCCTGAATTCAATCTTGTCAGTGAGTTCTGCGATGGCTTGCTGACGTTCCAGGATTTTATCACTGAAATGAAAGGCATTGCTGAAATAATCTGCCAGCCTTTCACTTCCAAAAATGGTTGACGTACGGTTGACATATTGAAATAAAGATCCCTCGCCAAAAATATCAAGATCGTGGGTATAAGGATGGTCCTGGTCGACAAACCTGTTTCCGGGGTCAAATCCTGCATAGTTTCCGCCAATCGCCAGAATTTCCAGCTCATTGATCCGGATGAGATTTTCAAACCGTTTGATCCGTTTTTTAAAGTCACCGTCAACAAATCCCGCTATTAGAAAGCCAATGAATGATAAAACAGAAACAACCACAAACAGCGGTCCCGGGAACCGGAAAGAATAATAAATTGAAACACCTGTACCCACGAATAACAAAAGCCTCAGCCATGGAATCCACAGAAGCGGCTTCCTCAACTGGTCGATTCCGGAGGTGAAATCCTCAATTCGTTTCGTATATACAGATACAGGGGAGTTCATGCGGGCCTTCATTAATTCATACAATAAAACCACTAAGACACTAAGAACACTAAGAATCACTAAGTTTCTTATTCTCAGTGTCTCTGCGTGTTCTTAGTGCCTAAGTGGTAAAAAACATTTCGTAATGGGTTATTCTATATTCGCTAAACTTTGCTCATGTCAATAAAAAACTCCACAGGGTGCTCTGGGGTACTGCAGTGAAGCACACACTGTTCGCAAATCTGGAGTTCGCCCTGCAACCGTTTCTTCACCATGTCTTCGATGCGCTGACGCAATTGCGGGATGGATATTTTCGCAACTATTTCATCAGCAAATGCAAACATCAGCAACATTCGTGCAGTTTCCTCACCAATACCGCGCTGCCTCAGATAAAACATCGACTCCTGATCGAGCTGACCTGTTGTCGAGCCATGCGAACACTTAACATCATCATTGTAAATCTCCAGGAAAGGTTTGGAATTTACCCTTGCCGTATCTGTCAATAATATGTTCTTATTACTCTGGCGTGCATCGGTTTTGGTGGCATCACGGCGAACGAGCACATGCCCGTTGAAGATGGCACGTGCATGTTCATCAAGAATTCCTTTGAATGTTTCATTACTCGAACAATCTGGCCAGGCGTGGTCAACAAAAACCTGGTTGTCAACATGCTGCTTGCGGTCCATCAGGTAAATGCCATAAATGTTTGCATTTCCGTGCGGGCCATTGAAAAGTACCCAGATATTGTTCCTTAACAAACCACCGTTGAGTGAGATGTAATGTGAATCAAGGCTGGCGGATGCTTCCAGACGGAAAAAGACCGAACTGATAAGCGTACTGTTGTTGTTGAGGTTTTGTAATTTATAATGGTCCATGACCCCATGTTCGCCGACATGGATTTCGGTGACGATATTTGAAAAACTGGCCTGGTGGTTATACGAATCATCGCAATGAACCAGTGAAAGTTTGGCATTTGCACCCACCAGGATCAGGTTCCGGGATTGCAGGAAAAGGTTCTCCTCATGATGGATGACATTGATCAGCTGAACGGGTTTTGGGCTTTTCACATTGTCGGGCACATAAATAAACACCCCGTCCTGAACAAAAGCTGTATTCAGCGCAGTAAACCCATCGCTTGTATCATCGGCCATGGTGCCAAAATATTTTTCAACCAGCTGAGGATATTTCTTGCGGGCCTCAGCCAGGCTGCCCATGATGATCCCGTTGCCAAGCTCCATCAGCGGAACATCTTTCGAGACATACCACCCGTTGAGCTGTCCGATGACTGCTGTATCCAGATGTGGGATGTTGCAGCGGAAAACTTTCTGAATATCTACCTCCTCCATGGGACGGAGGTGATAATCGTAGCCACGGCTGAAACTCTCATCCAGGTTGGTCAAACGCCAGGTTTCCATGCTTGTATCAGGAAAGCCCAGCGTGGAGAAAGCTTCAAAGGCACGGTCCCTTTTTCCGGCCAGCATCGGCGTATCGTTTACCATCAGGAAGGCCCGGTTCTTTTGATAAAGACCGGTAAACCGCTCCAGTGTGATGGGTTCTTTTATGTTGGTTTGCATTGAATGTTTTTTTACCTCTCCCCCCGTCCCCCTCTTCCCGGGGAGAGGGGGACGGGAAGATTGTTATCCTTGTTCCTTCTTTATCCAGTCGTAACCTTTCTCTTCGAGTTCGAGTGCCAGTTCCTTCCCCCCCGATTTTACAATTTTACCTTCGAACAAAACATGCACAAAGTCTGGAATGATATAATCGAGCAGACGCTGGTAGTGTGTGATCACCACAAAAGCGTTATCGGGGCGACGTAGTTTGTTCACGCCATTGGCCACGATGCGAAGGGCATCGATGTCGAGGCCCGAATCCGTTTCATCGAGAATTGCCAGCATGGGTTCAAGCATCGCCATCTGGAAAATTTCATTTTTTTTCTTTTCACCCCCTGAAAAACCTTCATTGACTGAGCGATTCGTAAGGTTCGAGGTAATCTCCACCAACCTTTTTTTCTCTTCCATCAAGCGGAGAAATTCGCCTCCCGGTAATGGATCAAGACCTTTAAATTTGCGAATCTCATTTACGGCAGTACGCATAAAATTGGTTATACTTACCCCGGGAATTTCCACCGGGTATTGAAACCCGAGAAATATCCCTTCACGGGCACGGTCCTCGATGGAAAGCTTTTGAAGATCTTTGCCGTTATAGCGAATCTCCCCGGCGGTGACATCAAATACCTCCCGACCGGCAATCACCGAAGCCAACGTGCTTTTCCCGGTTCCATTCGGCCCCATGATCGCATGAACTTCACCCTTGTTTACCTCGAGGTTAACCCCCCGAAGAATCTCTTTGCCATTGATACTGGCATGTAAATTTTTAATCTGTAGCAACATACTTTTAAATTAAAAAAAAACTCAAATCTTCAAATTATCACATCATCACATTATCACATCATCACATTACCCCACACTCCCTTCCAGTGAAATAGACAGCAGTTTCTGAGCTTCCACTGCGAATTCCATGGGCAGTTGTTTCAACACCTCCTTTGCATAACCGTTTACAATGAGGCCGATGGCGCTTTCTGCCGAGATACCGCGTTGCTGGCAATAAAAGAGCTGATCTTCGGATATTTTCGAAGTGGTGGCCTCATGTTCCACAATAGATGATTTATTGTCAACCTGTATGTACGGCCAGGTATGTGCCCCGCATTTGGCACCAAGAAGGAGTGAATCACATTGGCTGTAATTCCGGGAATTGACCGCATTCTTCGAAATACGTACCAGTCCGCGGTAAGAGTTATTGCTCTTGCCGGCCGAAATTCCTTTGGAGATGATGGTACTGCGTGTATTTTTACCAAGGTGCATCATTTTTGTACCTGTATCGGCCTGCTGGTGGTTGTTGGTAACAGCTACGGAATAGAACTCCCCTACCGAATGATCTCCAAGCAGGATGCAGCTTGGATATTTCCAGGTGATCGATGAGCCTGTCTCCACCTGTGTCCAGCTGATTTTGGAATTATTCCCCTTGCAGATGCCACGTTTCGTCACAAAATTATAAATCCCGCCCAACCCGTTTTTGTCGCCGGGATACCAGTTTTGCACGGTTGAATACTTTACTTCAGCATCTTTCATGGCCACAATTTCGACAATGGCGGCATGAAGCTGGTTTTCATCACGCTGGGGTGCCGTACAACCTTCCATATAACTCACATAAGCCCCCTCCTCTGCAACAATAAGCGTACGTTCAAATTGACCTGTATTGGCAGCATTGATACGAAAGTAGGTCGACAATTCCATAGGGCAGCGCACACCTTTGGGAATAAAGCAGAAAGAGCCGTCGCTGAAAACAGCAGAATTGAGCGCGGCAAAATAGTTATCCGTGTAAGGAACCACCGACCCCATGTATTGTTTCACCAGGTCGGGATGGTTTTGAACTGCTTCACTGAAAGAGCAAAAGATAATTCCATGCTTTGACAGGGTCTCTGAAAACGTCGTTTTAACCGACACACTGTCAATAACAGCATCCACTGCCACACCGGCCACACCGGCCAGTTTTTTTTGTTCATCCAGTGAAATCCCCAGTTTGTTGAAGGTTGCCAGTAATTCAGGGTCAACCTCATCGAGACTCGACAACTCCTGCTTTTTCTTTGGGGCTGCGTAAAAAATAATATCCTGAAATTTGATCGGTTCAATGTTCAGGTGTGCCCAATGGGGCTGCGACATGGTAAGCCAGTGACGGTAAGCCTTTAACCTGAATTGAAGCATAAATTCAGGTTCGTTTTTCTTTTGAGAGATATAACGGACGGTATCCTCAGAAAGTCCGATGGGGGCAAATTCCGTTTCGATATCCGTGACAAATCCATATTTGTAATCACCCTGCGTTACTTCATCCAGGATTTTGTTTGATGGGGATTCCATTGATCAATAATTTAGAACAAATCTAGTCATTTTTAAGCCAATAAAAGAGGATAAATCCATTGTCGGGCAAAGATACAACAATTCAGGTATTGGAATGCCTGTTTGGGGGAAAAATGGCGAAATGGCGAAATGGTGAAATGGTAAAGGGTTATTGTTGCCGGAGTATTTTTATGGTTTCTGTTCCTGTTGAAGAGATCAGACGGACATAATAGACTCCGGGAGGATTGTCAGACAGCGAAAGCTGATGGTTCTTTTCATCTCTTAATTCCAAGGATAACACCGGTTTGCCATGGATATTAAAGACTTCCATTTTTACCATTTGGGATTTCTGAAGGTTGGTTAACTCAACATTAAAAAGCCCGCCGGAGGGATTTGGATAAACCTTACATTCCGGTTTGGCTGAACTTACCAACTGGTTATCCTTTCCAACCGAAAAGCCCGACATTGGGGAGAACGGGGAAAGGCAATATTGTGCAGCATTGGTTATATAACCGAGCAGATAACCCCCTGAATCGACTTTCGTTCCAGGGAGGTAGACTATATTTTGTCCCGCAATCATGGTAGCCATGCCTCCATCCTGAACAAAACAGGATGTTCCGTTGCCGGCAACCGTAATTGTTTGGGTTGCATCGTAGCAAATCGTGGTTCCGTTTGGAACAATTTCATCCTGAATGCTGAGCGTAACAGGTACAATGGGCTCAGTCCAGCTCGCTATATGCGATGCGCCTGTTCCACCGGCAGATGAAAATAATCCGCCAACAATTAATTCGCTGCCATAAAGGCAAAGTGTATGGGCGCCATATACATTGGCGGGGTAAAAAAAACCTCCCCCCATCGCACTCCACGCTGAACCATTCCACTTGGCAATGCCATTGGTTTGTAAGCCATCTGAATGTGTGAAATAGCCCCCTGCGATCAGATTGTTGTTATAAACGGTCAAGGTTAATACATATTGATAAAATGTGCCACTCATGCCACTGCCCATCGCCGACCAGGAGGTACCATCCCAGGAAGCGATATAGTTGGCAGGATTGCCGCCGGCACTTATAAAAAGTCCGCCGGCAACCAGGTTGCCATTATAACCGGCCAGCGAATAAACAACATTTCCGACACCTGTTCCCAAAGCCGACCACGAGGTGCCATCCCATTTGGCAATATGATTGGCAGGTATGCCACCGGCGGTCGTAAAAAATCCACCGGCATAAAGTTCTCCGTTATAAACAGTTAAACCCATAACTGCCTTTTCAGACAACCCCACCCCTCCCATCCCGCCACCCAGAGAGTGCCACCCGGTTGAATTGCGTTTGGCAATATAATTCACGGGAGTATTATCAGCTTCGGTAAAATAACCACCAACAAACAGATCAGTTCCAATAACCGCCAGAGATGTGACAGTATTTCCAACCCCGCCCAGTTGGTCATCCCAGGCCGTCCCGTCCCATTGGGCAATGAAATTAACATCAAGCCCGCCGGCATTGGTAAATTCACCTGCTGCAACCAGGCTCCCTTTGTAAACAATCAGTGCATTCACTTTGCCATTTACACCTGAGCCCAATGGCGCCCATGTAGTTCCATTCCATCGGGCAACATGGTTGGCGGCCACCCCGCCAGCCGAAGTAAAAAGACCACCTGCAATGAGTTCCCCATTAAAAATAGTCGTGGCATAAACCCAGTTGTTCATCCCGCCACCAACAGGAGCCCAACTCTGTGAATAAACTGAAAAAGTATTTAAAAACACAAAAAGAAGTAAAAGAGCCTTTCCTGATGTTTTCCAAATGTCATGAATAAAGCTGAGCCTATGTATAATTGCTTTCATGATGATTTTTTTTATAAAGTTATATATAATTATAATCTGAACATATCAACCAAAATGAATAACCGATAAAACTGCAAAATACCGGAGTATTTTTTCGAACTAACCCAAAATTATCAACAAACGGTTTTCGTATATCAAATTGTTTTAATTTAGTTCAATAAAAATCATCATCTTTTTTGCATTTTAAGTAGTTGTTTATCATGGAAATAACAGGAAGAGTTATCAAAATTTTACCTCTCCAGTCGGGCGAAGGGAAGAACGGTATCTGGAAAAAACAGGAATTTATCATTGAAACGTCGGCCCAGATACCGCGAAAAATCTGTTTTTCACTGTGGGGAGACAAAATAGACCAGTTCAAACTGGCGGAAGGCGAAGATGCCGAGGTCTCTTTCGACCTCGAGAGCAGGGAATTCAATAACAGATGGTATACCGAAGCCAAAGCCTGGAAAATCGCTAAGAAAAGTACTGTGCAATCCATTCCGCCGGAACACGAACCCCCTCCGGGATATTACGAAATGCCATCAGGCGACAACATGCCCTTTTAATGAACAGTCAATCAAGTGAACCAACCTTAAACACCAAAAGCTATGTCAAAAGGACAAGATCAGAAAAAAGAGGTCAAAAAAGAACCCACAAAGACGTTGAAGGAAAAAAGGCTTGAGAAAAAAGAGAAGAAAGCCAAGAAATAACAAGCGTCAACATTCATTATTATTTATGATGCTTGAAATTAAGCAGTTACCTGCTTAATTTCAAGCATCATATCAATATTATTGCCGTTGTGTTCGAACTCACCAAGCTTTTGAAAACCATTTTTTTTATAAAAGCCTACCGCCTTTTCATTGTCTGCCTGCACCCCACCCCATAAAATGACCCTGGTTATTCCGATCCGTTTCAAGTCTTCCAGGATGAAAAGGAACATGCTATTGCCAACTCCGCAACTTTGCCACGCATCGGCAACAGAGGGTGCGTACACCGAATCTGTTTCAACATCCATATTCAGTCCGTAGGATTTCAGCCTTCCGAGATCGTGCTCCAGACATCCAAATCTGATGATTGAATAGGCAATTATCGTCGGCGAACCTGGTTCCCTGGCTATGTAACCCTGATGACCGCCCCTTTTACCGTATAAGTCAATAATTGATTGTTTATCAAACTGATGAGGCCCATATCGTTTTCTTGATAACTCACTCAAATGCTCATAATATTCGGTGAGTTGATCTGCATCCTTCAATTCAAATACCGAAAACAGTACCTCCCGGCCAGAAATGGTTGTCATTGTCATATCGTCTGATTTCAAATTCATTTTACTATCATACATCACCACGAAATCTCTATTTTCACCTTCTTGTTTTTTATCTTTTCATCTTTTAGTAAACTGACAACCTTTTCAATTTTTCCGGAATGCACAGCGGCATAGGCGGCATGATCGAGAACTTCCACCAGTCCAAGTTCTTCCCGTGCAAGTTTTCCTTTTTGTAAAATCAGTCCCACTACATCCATCTTATTAATCTTCTCCTTTTTCCCGGCACCAATGAACAGGGTTCTCCATGGTGCTTTTCCGGGCAATATGGTTTTTTCCGGCAGGGTTTCCAACTCAGGTTGTTCCGTCAGGAATGGAGGCAGGTGGTCATAGGCAGCCAGCAGCAAGTAGGAGGTTCCTTTCGCATTCATCCTGGCAGTCCTGCCATTCCTGTGGGTGAAAATGTCTGATGTGCCAGGTAACTGGTAATGTATAACAGCTTCTATTTCGGGGATATCCAATCCGCGGGAAGCAAGATCGGTGGTAATGAGTACCCGATGACTTCCGTTTCTGAATTTTATCAGCGCACGTTCACGATCTTCCTGTTCCAGTCCACCATGAAAAATGCCGTGAGCCAAACCTTTGTCCAGTAGCAAAACTCCGATGCGCTCAACAGCCTCCCTGTGGTTGCAAAAGATCAGGGTTGGTTTATTTTGCAGCTTGCATACAAGCGCAAATAAGAGTTGCAATTTGTCAGCATCTGCAGCTTTCAGATACTTCACCTTTAATCCCGCTGTGGTCGGAGATTCGCTGTTTAAAAAATTGAGTTTAACCGGGTTTTTAATTCCGGTGAATCCAGGCAGCTCGGACATGTTGGTTGCAGAGGTCAGAATACGCTGTTTAACCTTTTTCAATTGACTGATAATGAACGACATTTCTGCTGCAAATCCGAATTCAAGGGCTTTGTCAAATTCATCCAGTATTAAGGTGTGGATGTTATCAGTTTCAAAATGATCGTTTCGCAGATGAAAGGCAATCCTGCCAGGTGTTCCAACAACTACGGCAGCAGGATGGGATAAATTATTCCGTTCTGTTTTTGTGGCATGTCCGCCATAAAAGCAGTTCACCTTGAAACCGGTGTTCATTTGCTTGAAAACCTGCTCAATCTGCATGGCCAATTCCCGTGAAGGAACCAGGATCAATGCCTGGACCCCTATTCCGTCGGACTTTAAATTGGTTAAAACAGGTAACAAGAAAGCCAGGGTTTTTCCCGATCCGGTGGGAGAAAGCAGCACGATGTCAGCCGATTTTTTGGCCGTTTCAATGGCCGCCAGCTGCATCTTATTGAGAGACGCTATCTTGAAATTTTCAAGGATTTTTTTTACCATTTTGTATATTGTCAGGTTTTCATTTCTCTAGTGGGCAGTTATTACAGAATATTGGTCCTGTCATCTCTTGAACACTTTTTTTTGATAGCGTGTTCCATCTTCCCGGACCCCGATAATAAGATATAACCCCTTTGACCAGCCGGAGACATCCAGTTCTGTCTGATTTGAAGGATCCATAAGTTCTTGCATCATGACACCCGAAGCGTTATAAAAGCTCAGTTTTTTCAATGGGACTTCAGAAATGACTTTAAGCTTTGTAAACACCGGATCAGGGAATACAAAAAAAGCACCTGCTTCATCAGGCAGTTCATCGGTTCCGGTAAAAACTGAATAATATTGTTCCCGGGTTCTGAATGTACATCCGTGTGCATCAGTTACCACAGCATAATAGTATCCGGGCTGAGTCATAAATGCCCCACAATTATCGGAAGGAAATGGCGAACCATTGAAAAACCAATTGCAGTCCTGATAACCAAAAACATACAACGAATCTCCATCCTGAATCACTGGAGGTGTAATACCTGCCAGGCCTGTAAAAGATAAACTGTCTATGGTGGTTTGATAACCTGTCATATTTAAAATGGAATCCTCTTCAACAGGTATCCCGGGATTAAAACTGCTTACAACCGGAGAAGATTTGAAAACAGTAGTATAAAGCACACTTGCAATTAACATCGATCCTTTCATCGAAGGATGTTCTTCATCAGGGCCCCAGAGATCGATGGCAGGAAAATTGGCAATTATTCTTAAATATGCGGGGCCAATGGGTGCAATGACTTGTCCGGCTGTATCTATTAAACACCTGTAATTCTGATATATACTATCAATTAATCCAACTCCCGTTGTCGAATATGGGGGATATCCGTTTTTTGTTCCGAACCCGGCAAACCAGATCAGATGGGAGCATGGATGGTAAAACAAAAGGGAATCCCTGATTTTAATATGGCCTTCAATGACTTTGCTGTCACCCGGAAAAATACCGCGGCTCATGGCAAAACGGCTTTGTCTGTCCTGCAGGAAAAGATAATCCCAATCGTTGCTTTTGATCAATGCATATACCTCCGGGTTATACATGTGTGCAAAAGTTCCCTGGATGGTGTCTCCCACCGAAGCGCCTCCCGGGACATGGGAGGCAACAACCACATGCTCTCCGGAACCCTCCGCGAGTTGGCTGAACAGCGTGGGCAAATCATTAAAACTCATAAAACTGTTGCCGATAAAAAGAACTTTGGTTGTATCCTGCGAAAAACCGGAGAGGGAAGGCTGGATCGCCAGAATCAAAATGAAACAGAGACGCAAAATATTCATTGTATAAATCAGTTTTCCAAAATTAGACAAAAATGTTTCTTGAACGCTGAAATCCTGCTCCTTTTGCCTTTTAGTTGTAATTTTGTCGACTGAGAAGTCCCATATTCAAAACTCCAAACAGATTTTCATGTACGAAAAAAGAAACAAAAAATCTTCTGAAGCCAAAACAGGGCTCACTTCGCTGGCATCGCTGGGAGAATTTGGCCTGATTGACCGGTTGACCAGAAATGTAAAGCACTTTCATCCGGAAACACTGAAAGGTATTGGCGATGATGCGGCGGTGATTGAGGCCGGGGATAAGGTAATTTTACTTTCAACCGACCTCCTGGTGGAGGGAATCCATTTCGACCTTACCTACGTTCCTTTCAAACACTTGGGATACAAAGCTGCGGTGGTGAACTTTTCTGATATTGCAGCCATGAACGGTATTCCGAAGCAAATGACCGTTTCACTGGCTGTTTCCAGCAGATTTTCGGCCGAGGCGCTTGATGAAATTTACGCCGGTATTCTGATGGCGTGTGAAAAATATAAAGTTGACCTGGTAGGTGGCGATACAAGCTCGAATGTAAAAGGGCTGATGATTTCCGTTTCCATTATCGGGGAAGCTAAAAAAGAAGAGGTAACCTACCGGAGCGGTGCCAGGTCAGGTGATCTCCTGTGCGTAACAGGAGATTTAGGCAGTGCATTCATAGGCCTGCTCATCCTCGAACGTGAGAAGTCGGTATTCAAGGTTGACCCGAATATGCAGCCCGAACTATCCGGGTTCGACTATCAGGTTGGCCGGCAGTTAAAACCCGAAGCAAGGACCGATATCCGCAATCTTCTTCTCGGAATTGGTGTCAGGCCAACCTCCATGATTGATATTTCCGACGGATTGGCTTCCGAGATCCTCCATATCTGCAAACAATCCGGTGTGGGTTGCAAGCTATTTGAGGGGAAAATTCCAATAGATGCCCATACCCGTGAACTTGCCAAGGAGTATAAAATTATCCCAAGTGTGGCTGCACTGAGTGGCGGTGAAGATTATGAACTGCTTTTTACTATAAAACAGGATGATTACGAAAAGATTAAAGACATTTCCGAGATCACCATTATCGGTCACATGACTGCCTCCTCAGAAGGAAAATATATGATTACCCCCGACGGGAAATCAATACCTGTCACTGCGCAGGGTTGGGACGGGATGAAGAGTTCTTTTCAACAATTGCCCTGACATGCCTGATTGCCAATGGGATTGCACCTTCCACTTCCGGTGAAAGATCCATTCCCATATCCTGAAAATCATTCACAGAAATGGCAACCAGGTGAAGTTCAGGCATATTTCCCAATAAAATAGCTGAATCGATCAAGTCTTTAAGCCCTATTTCATGGGCACTCAACTGCTTTGGGAAATCTTTTGCGTAACGCGGTTGTAAAACCCTCACATGCCCGGGAGGAAACTGATCAAGTGAGGCATCAATGATGATGATAATCTTATAGGACTGTATAAAAGCCAGCAGATGAAACCCGCCTGTACCACCATCCATTGTGTCGGCCCCCTTTATCCCCTCCTTTTCCAAACGGGTAACTGCATGGATTCCCACACCTTCATCATTCATCAATAAATTACCGATCCCGAGAACCAGGATATCATTTTGCAGGTCAGACAAACGCGCTGCTATTTAGAAGTTATAACTTTTTAGGGCAATCTTCCGATTTGTTATCGTGACGCTCAATCACATCTTCTTCGATGAATTTCCAGCCACCGATCATGGAAGATGTAACTCCGCGACGTTCGATATAATCATGATAAAATACCAGATACATGTGCACCATCGCGAAGAGGATGAAAGCCCACATCAGGATATGATGGATTTGACGTACATTCATGTCTCCCCCGAGAAATGGAACCACCCAGGCAAATAGTTTAGGCAGAAAAGCATTACTCATGGCAGCATACATTCCGAAACCGGTAAGACATTGCAGCAGGAAGATAAGGAAAGTAATAAAATAGATAAAACTAGCCAGAGAATTATGGCCAATTGAATCAATCTTTTTATTGGTTACCTGAAGCACATCAACTTTAATTACATCAAGCATCTCTTTCCATTGACAGCGTTTGAGTGGGATATAATTGTACCACCGTGAAAATTCATTCCCTGTAAAACCCCAATATAACCGAAAAATGAAATTGAAAAAGAACAGGAAAGCGCTGATAAAATGAATGAACCTGACAGTTCCGAACCAATAGTTGAAATAGGCTTCTGTGCCATTCATCAAGGCAAGAGGGTCACCGATTAAGTAACCGGTAACACACAGCGTGGTTATACACAGTGCATTGATCCAATGGTAGACACGGACAGGCATCTCCCACACATGCACCTCACGCAAAGGGACAGATCGGTTTCTCATGGCTTAATAGGTTTTCAGGTCATGAATGGTAGTTCCATTTTCGTCATACAAATGCACGGCACAAGCCAGGCAAGGATCGAAGGAGTGAATGGTACGAAGCACCTCAAGCGGAATTTTCGGATCAGCTACCGGAGTTCCGATCAGGGATTCCTCGAAGGCCGAGCGTTGACCCTTTAAATCGCGGGGTGAAGCATTCCAGGTAGTAGGCACAACCAATTGATAATTCGCAATTTTTTTGTCTTCGATGACAATGAAATGCGACAAAGCACCGCGGGGAGCTTCCACCATACCAATGCCTTTTGCCTGTTTAGGCCAGGATTCAGGTTCCCATTTTGCGTTATTTTGGGTACGGGAATCACCATTCTTGATGTTGGCAAGAAGTTGTTGATAAAACTCCAGCGCCCATCCGCACACCAACTTGGTTTCAAGCCCCCTGGCGGCTGTTCTGCCAAGTGTTGAGAATAAAGCGGCAACTGGTACATCAAGTGTTTTCAAGGTGCTTTCGATTACCTCCTTGTAATCTGCCCTGCCGGAAGCGTAGCCCACAAGCATGCGTGACAGTGGTCCAACTTCCATCGGGTTTCCTTTCCAGCGCGGGGTTTTCACCCAACTGTACTTCTGTGAAACATCCAGTTGTTCATACGGAGGTTTGGGCCCGGTATAGTTAAATTTGGTTTCTCCATCCCAGGGATGCAGTCCGGTTTTGTCACCCTTGGAATATTCATACCACGAATTGTTGATGTACTCCTGAATCTGTTCAGGGTCTTCAGCCTTAACTTCATGGATTTTGCTGAGGTCACGTCCCAATATGGCACCGCGTGGCATTTTGAAACTCTCAGGATTGTTATAGCCATTGGACGGGAAATCACCGAAAGACAAATAATTCGTCAAACCTCCGCCAATTGCGCCCCAGTCTTTATAAAAGGAAGCAATTGCCAGTAAATCCGGAATATAAACCTGATCAACGAAGGTCTTGGCATCCTCAAACAGTTTGCCGACAAACGCAAGGCGTTCTGCATTCACTGCATTGGCCTCATCAATATTGATTGAGCAGGGAACGCCACCAACCAGGTAGTTGGGATGAGGGTTTTTTCCGCCAAAAACGGTATGGACCTTCACAAGTTCTTTTTGCCATTCGAGTGCTTCAAGATAATGTGCAACCGCAATGAGGTTCACTTCAGGGGGTAGTTTGTAAGCCTTGTGCCCCCAGTATCCATTGGCAAAAATGCCCAACTGGCCGCTGTCGACGAAATTTTTAAATTTCTTCTGGATGTCCGTGAAATAACCAACAGAACTTTTAGCCCAGGGGGATATGCTTTGTGCGATCCGCGATGCTTCGGCCGGATTGGCTTTGAGTGCCGACACCACATCCACCCAGTCGAGGGCATGCAGCTGGTAAAAATGAACAACATGGTCCTGAATGTACAATGCGTTGGCCATCAGGTTCCGGATGAGTTCAGCATTGGGAGGTACAGCAATGCCTAAGGCGTTTTCGACCGTTCTCACAGAGGTTAGTGAATGGGTTGAAGTACAAACTCCGCATACCCGGCCTACAAAAGCCCATGCATCCCTCGGATCGCGGCCTTTTAAAATAGTTTCGATGCCTCGCACCATGGTGCCTGCACTGAAGGCATCGGTGATTTTACCATCCTGGATTTCAATTTCAACCCGCAGGTGACCTTCAATGCGGGTGATGGGATCTATTACGATTCTTTCTGCCATGGCTATGATTATTTCTTGGTTTCAACTGTGGAACCTGCTTCAGGTTCTTCATTTATAATCTCTTTATGTTTGCGGATGTTGGTTACAATGGCATGGCCGGCAATACCGACCGCCGTAGCAACTCCGAGACCCACTCCAATTTTGTCGGCAGTGGTTTCGATACCGAATCCTGCGACTTCAGGCAGGTGCTGATAGAACGGGCCGTTGTCCCAAAATCCGGCTTCTGCACATCCTATACAGGGATGCCCCGACTGAATAGGGTAACTAACACTGTCGTTCCATTTGATAATTCCGCATGCGTTGTAGGTAACAGGACCTTTGCATCCCATTTTATAGAGGCAATAACCACGCTTTGCACCTTCATCATCGAATGATTCAACAAATAAACCGGCATCGAAATTGGCCCTGCGGTAGCAAGTGTCGTGCACCCTGCGCGAATAAAAGGCTTTCGGGCGGCCTAATCCGTCTAACTGTGGAATGCGGTCGAATGTAAGCAAGTGGACAACAACACCAGCCATAACATCGGCAATAGGCGGACAGCCCTGCACATTGATAACCGGTTTGCCGCTGATAACTTTATGAACTGGTTTTGCACCGGTTGGATTGGGGCTTGCAGCCTGAACACATCCGGCAGAAGCGCAATTACCCCAGGCCACCACAGCCTTGCAATTTTTTACAGCTTCCTGAAGAATCTGAAGCGCACTTCGGCCTCCGATACAACAATAGGCCTCATTTTCAGTAGGGATGGAACCTTCAACCATTACAATGTATTCACCGGGGTATTTCTGCATCACCGCTTTGTATGCATCTTCAGCCTGAACTCCGGAGGCGGCCATCAATGTTTCCTGATAGTCGAGGGAAATTTTATTCAGAACAATATCTGCAACCAACGGATGCGATGCCCGGATGAAAGACTCACTGCAGCATGTACATTCCTGAAAATGGAACCAAATCACAGGAAGCCTGGGCTTTGATTCAAGTGCTTTCACTATTTGGCTCACGCCACTGGCTTCCAATCCAAGAAAGGCTGCCATGGTGGCGCAAAACTTAAGGAAATCCCGTCGGGACACACCTTTCCCTATGGCTTCCTCGTAAAAAGAAGGTCTCTGATTCTCCATAACACGATCGGTTTAAATGGTTACATTGATTTGTAAAAATATATCATATTTGCTATATGTCAATAGGTCGATGCTAATTTATATGAATTCTAAATAATGGGAGCCATTATGTTTTCAATGGTTTTAGACGGATAGCCCTTCTGATAAATGGACACCTTCATTGAAAATGATTTTTTCCCTTAATACACATACGTGTATTACGTATTTACGGTACGTATATTTCTTATCAAATTGAATTATAAATCTTTATCAAAAAAAAAATCAATTTTATAACTTTGCTGTCAGAAATTTTATTTAATATTGTGAATTATTTCACATACTCAAGGTATCATATTCTATTGGTATACCACACTCAATTATTAATTTAATCAATTAACTATGAACAACGACATGTTAAAAAAACTGCTCGACGAATTCATGGCCAAGATTATCGCCAAGAATCCGGGTGAAAAAGAATTTCATCAGGCTGTAATGGAAGTTGCAGAATCATTGATTCCTTTCATTGAAGAAAATCCCAAGTACAAGCAGGCAAAAATCCTTGAACGGATGGCAGAAGCCGAACGTACCATTATTTTCCGCATTCCCTGGCTGGATGACAAAGGTGAAATCCAGATCAACAGGGGTTTCCGTATTGAAATGAACAGTGCCATTGGCCCGTACAAAGGCGGTATGCGTTTCCACCCTACAGTAAACCTTGGCATCCTGAAATTCCTCGCCTTTGAACAGGTGTTGAAAAACAGTTTGACCACACTGCCGATGGGTGGTGGCAAGGGGGGAAGCGATTTTGACCCTAAGGGAAAGAGTGATAATGAAGTAATGCGTTTCTGCCAGAGCCTGATGACCGAATTACAGCGTCATATCGGACCTAATACAGATGTACCCGCAGGTGATATTGGCGTGGGTGGCCGGGAAATCGGTTTCATGTTTGGCCAGTACAAGCGTTTGAGGAATGAATTCACCGGCGTTCTCACCGGAAAAGGTCTGGAATGGGGTGGATCCTTGATCCGTCCGGAAGCAACAGGTTACGGACAGGTATATTTTGCTGAAGAGATGCTGAAAACCCGGGGTCTTGATTTCAATGGAAAAACTGTCACCGTTTCCGGTTCCGGAAACGTAGCACAATACGCTACCCAAAAAGCAACAATGCTTGGCGGCAAAGTCGTTACCGCCTCCGATTCAGAAGGCTATATTCATGATCCAAAGGGCATTGATGCAGGCAAACTGGCCTTCATTATGCATCTGAAGAATGTGAAACGCGGACGTATCAAGGAATATTGCGACAAATATCCGGAAGCCACATTTGTAGCTGGGAAGCGTCCTTGGGAAGTTAAATGCGACATTGCCCTCCCAAGCGCAACCCAGAATGAAATAGATGGCAACGATGCCAGAACGCTGATGGCCAATGGATGTTTCTGCGTTTCTGAAGGAGCCAACATGCCTTCCACCCCGGAAGCCATTGAAATTTATCTCGAAAAGAAAATTCTGTACGGTCCTGGTAAAGCTGCCAACGCTGGTGGTGTTGCTACCTCTGGTCTCGAAATGTCACAGAATTCAATGCGTTTATCATGGACTCGTGAGGAAGTTGACATGCGTTTGCACAACATCATGATCGACATCCATAAAAATTGCGTTAAATACGGCACCGAGCCCGATGGTTTTATCAACTATGTTAAAGGCGCCAATATCGGTGGATTTGTAAAAGTTGCTGATGCAATGATGGCCCAGGGCCTTGTTTAAGAACCGACCAGTTCATTTTGATTCAAACGGGGGCTCAGGAAACTGTGTCCCCGTTTCTTTTTGCCGTGAAGAGTAAAATATTAAAAAAAGCATAAAAGACGACTCCCGCCTGAACTTCCAGCATTGATTCAACTAAAATATTCATCCCGAATATCAATAAAAAAGCGAAGTAAAGAACCTGGCCGTTTCGAAATGCCCATAAGGCCGGATGAACCATTAGAACAACCAAAAGCAGAAAGCCCCCGATTCCCAGGGTAACAAAGGTTTGAAGGTATTGATTGTGAGCGTTGAATTGATGTTCAAAGGCAGGAATCATATTATTTTTTTTGTAGCCGTCAAGCAGGGCATCCTTGACATCTCCCGTGCCAACACCTGTCAAATAGTTTTCTTTCAGAATACCTATTGCTGTTACCCATACGGCCATTCGGTCGGCGTTGCTTTCTGATTGCAATCGTGCAGAGGAAGGTTGAGAAGAAACAGCGTGTCCCGCCGCAGAAATGCGCGAAAAAGCTACCGGTGCCAGCCAATAACTAATTCCAAACAGAGCCACACCACTTCCAACAATCAACAGGCCCGTCAATTTTGACTTCATCTTTTTCCATGAGTAAAGAGCTGCAAGAAGAATAATCGCCCCAAGTGTAAAAACCCCCGCTTTTGAGGAGAGAAGCAAAATCATCACGGCAAGAAATAAAATCAAGCCAACCATGAACAAGGATTTCACAAAATGTCCATTTAAACCTTTTAACATCTTCAATATAAGCACCGCAATAGCAAAATTATAATACATGGACAAATAGCTTGGATGAAAAAACCAGGCCAGCTTCATGTAATAAAAAGAGTTGGGGATCCGGTAGGAATATTCATTCACAGATGCATGTCCCAAAAAGATCAGCGCCCCTGCCAGGCAACCTGTCACAAAACCCCAGAGGATAAAATTTAAACGTTGTGGTGAAAACAAAGGCCATGGAGAGGTGGCAAAAACCAATGGAAACACAAGGAGCGACAATTTTACCTCAAGGTCAAACCAGCCATAATCAAAGTTTGTCGTATAGAGAAGTCCAATCAGATACAGAAGATATAATGAGGCAAAACCCAGGGTATATTTACGCATTGGTTCGCTGAGGACTCTCAGCAAATTATGTACAAAGCGGCCATCAACCAGCCAGTTCAACACCATTATCCCGATGCACAGGGGCACGATCCGTCCAAAAACAGGTTGAAAAAATGCAATGGCAATGCAGGAAATCCAAAATATACGTTCATGAACGTGGTGTCGCATGCAATATCATTTTACAGGAGTTCAAAAATAGTACAATTCGACAAACTCCCCTGGTTATTCTTTTGAAAGTCGCTGACCAGCAATGAAAGAAAGGAGCACGATAAAACCAGCATATAACAGTGAGGTAAACAAAAGTGCCAGGGAAGAGGCTATCAACCCGTAAACAGGTACGAAAACAAGGTTAAGTATCAGGTTCAGTGCTACGACAATCCCAATGGCACCAAGCATATATGCTGACCGGAAAACAAGTTCGGCAAACCTTTGAAAAAGAAGGCCTGCCTGCCATAGAAAAGCAGCCAGAAGCACAGGAAGATAAATCAGCCAGATGTCAACTTCAGGGATTTTCAGAACTTCCTCAAGCAACATCTGTTTAACAACCATGAAGGCAATAAAGAAAATGATAAAAATAAGAATCTCAAAACTAAGTGCCTCCTTGATCGCCACCCAGGCTTCTCTGTGATGCCGTGAATTCCATTGTTCATGTATTTTAGCCTGATATGAAATATAAATCGGAAAACTTGCGAACGAAATACATTTAAACAGGAGGTCTTTTAACGCCGAATACATTCCCGCATCCCGATAGCCCAGATACTCCATAATAATAAAACGGTCCATGGCCATGAGCAAGTGTGAAAGGAAGAGCCATAAGGTGATTCCGTAACCAAACTCGGCAACTTTCGCTGAAAATCTCGAATCCCAGTATATATGTGTCAAATCAATGGTAAGAAGCCCTTTAACCCTGATAAGTGACCGCAAAATCAGCACACCTGCCACTCCGATCACAAGTGAACTGAACAACAGTAATGAGGATCTCCATTCAAAGAAGAAGAGGCCGACAAGAAGCACAATAAGTATGATCAATTGGTCTGAACCTTCCAAAATTGCGGTTCGAATGGTTTTATGGTATGCCTGCAGGATTGCCTGATGAAACAGGTAGAAATGGTTAAGAAAGGCAAAAAGGGCGATCAGCAATAATTCCAACCACGACAAATGAAAATACCATATACCCAGAAGAATAACAATCAAGGTTGAAAATAAAGCGCTAAAGATGGTCAGGTCGAAAAACCTGCTCATTACAACATTTGTTTCACGGGGCATACCAGCAAGAAACCGGAGAATACTAACCTGCACCCAGTTAAAACTTAGGGTAATAACCAGTAAAACTGTGTATATCAGCAAAGAATACTTACCATACTCGACCGGACCGAGAAACCTGATGGCAAGAACGATTACTGCCACATTTACAATGGCAGGGATAAATCGTCCGGTAAGATATTTGATGACTTCTTTATTCATGGCAGGCAAGGCCTATCCTCTTAACCAGATTACTTTTTCGATGGGGCATCTTTGAAAAAAAATGGTTTTGGCCGTAATACTTTATCAAAAGTAAAATATTGAATGATCGTAAAATCCTGGCCATCATTCACTGAAGCATACAACCTGTCAAGGTCATACGGCAAGGGTGCCCCTTTGGGATCCAGCTGGCCTGATGGACCCTGTTTATGAAAAGTAGTGATTGTTTTACTCACCCCTGCCGTATCGGTAAGGGTTATAATGATAAACGGCTGAGAATTCAGGATGGAATCTTTACGGGCTTTGTCCATATCATTCAACAGCGCCTCGTAGTTCAGGTTCCTGAAACCGGATAGAAAATTCAATAGTTTGAGTGTGTCATAGTTTTCCACTTCCTTTTGATCGGCCAGTGAGATCAACACAAATTTGTTATTCCCGTTATTCCTGACTTCATAAGAATAATCGGGGGTTGACGGGATATCAACTTTCACAACGGCAATTTCAGGAATGGTTTTTTTGAAAACATTGTAATTCCGCCAGTATTTTTCAATCGGGCTATATCTCGGGGAAACAAAACCCCTGAACCCCGGCAGGCATACGATGAATGGTTCAGAGGAATTCTGCATCAGCATGAAACAACCCTGGTTGCTTGGGGTGGCGCCACCCACATAATACACTTTGGTCAGCTTTTCATGAGGGAACCACCGAATGGCCCCAAACAGATCGATCCGATAAACCATCTGGTAAATTTCAACCTTTACAGAATTTACGGCAAGTTCCTTGATGATATTATCATGTGCAGCCTTGGCAACAGGCTGCTGGACTTCGAGTTGCAGCATTGTTTTCAGCAGCAGGCCGACACTTTGGTTTTGTGCAAGATATTTATCATTTACCATCCAAAGACCGGGTGATTTTTTATTCAGGGTAACACTATTGTTATTTTTATCGGACATAAAGATCCTGGTGATAGTTGAAGTGTCACTGACGCTAAAATCACTCAACGATCGCCTGAATGTTGTTGCAGACTGGGTAAGCCACAATACCAATGCAATCAGTGCCAGCGCGATAAAGACAATAAAAATAGTTTTGTTTTTTTTCATAATTAACTTTTGCGGACCGGACCTGCATAAGCTCTTTTACGCAGCCGGTATTTTACAAAGCCGAAAATTGTGATTAAAAAGATCGGAAGCAGAATATTGAGTAATTGCCACAGAATCCGTTGCTTTGAGACCTTCGCTGTATCGAGCATCCTGAGCTTCAATTCACGGGAACGTACTGATATCAATCCGGAATCATCACACAAATAATTAACGGCATTCAAAGCCAGATCCTTATTCCCGAATGTTTGTTTTGTATATTGATCATATCCCAAAGGCATAGGATATCCCTGTGAAAAATGGAATTGATTTTTAACAATATCGCCATCGGAAATGATGATCATTTTTGTTTTCTTACTCTTGTCTTTATAGCCAAGTGAAGCATTGTCTGCAAGTTCTGGCGGTATCCGGAACAGGAAAGAAGATGGAAATTCTCCTTCAAGCAGAACTGCAACAGGCATTGGACCCTGATTGAACATTCGTTCATTTGGTTGTTTCTTTAATATTTCAAGGTCAATAAAAGCCGGAGCATTCACCGTTCGGGCATAAGGCGAGGTTTCAAGGAGAATGGTCTTTTTTATCCCAGGGGCAGTTACCGTATCAAGGGTACTTAAAAATTCTGTTTTAATGGCATTAAGCCCGTTTACCACAGGATGGTTAACCGATGGCATCAGTACAGGAAAAAAATACCATTTAAAAAAGTCAAACTGCGGCTGGTTTCCGACCTGGCCGGTTTTCACAGGAATAGGCAGTGCATTCAGATCCTGAACCAGGTTGACATTCAATCGAACGCCATAATTAAAGAGCATATCCTCCAGGTTGATATCATTTGGGATGCCCATGGTTGAGTTGTACCGCTGCAAACTATCCATGCTTGCAAAAACGGGATCAAGCAGCCAGAGAACTTTTCCGCCCCGCATAATAAACTGGTCGATCAGAAATTTATCGCGTTCATCAAATGGGGTAGTCGGCTTTGCGATGATGATCGCCCGATACTTGTTGATCAGCACATCGTGTGTTGAGTCAGATTTGATGCGAATTGCCAGGCTTGTTATTTTTTTATTGAGGGTAATCCGGTCAACGTTATAGAATTCAGAAAGTGATGTTTGCAAATCAATTGTTTCCAGCTGATTAAGTTCTCCCTGACCTTCGATAATGGCCACACGTGGTTTAATAGGCGTGGTCAGGTTCTTGATCACACTTGCCAGGTTATACTCCAGGGACTGAATGCTGTTGTTCAGCACCTTGTTTGGATCCTCCTGTAATTGTGCCATCAGCAACTGTACCGGAAGCTCTTTTCCATGGTATGAAACCATAGCCCCGGGGAAAATAATAATTTGTGACGACTCTCCTTTTTTATTGACCCTCAAATCGGTAGGTTGCAAACCACGTTCGGCAAGCAATCGAAATCCATCATTCCTTTCCTTGGTGTTTGGATTTTCAGACGGATCTATGAATTGATATTGAATGTTATCGCTGTAAGCCCTGAATTCATCAAGCATCTCGCGTGTTTCATTCGACAAACGTTGAAATCCGGGAGGTAAATCGCCGCAAAGGTAAACCTTGAAAAAAACAACATCATCGAGTTTTTTAAGCAACTTTTTGGTAGCCGGGGAAAGTGAATAACGTTTTTCGGCGGTAAGGTCAATCCGGGTAAAAATAAATGCAGAGATCACATTGATCAGAACAATAATGGCCAACCCCAGCAGAAGCCCGGTTATATTACCTCTTTTTATGCTTTTCTTTTTATCTGTCATTTCAGGTTTTACCATTTCCTGGTCTCCAGAGATAATTTTGTCATCAGAATAAAGATGGCTGTGACACTGATAAAATACACAAGGTCGCGGGTATCGACCACACCACGACTCATCGAGGAGTAATGGGCACTAAGCCCCAATGACTGGATCATCAGTCCGGTTTTTCCAGAAACCAGGAATGAATAGACAAACTCAAACCCCATGTAGAGAATAAAACTGATAAATACAGCCAGAATAAAGGAAACAATTTGATTATCGGTCAGTGAGGAGGCAAATATTCCTATTGCAACAAAACTGGCGCCAAGGAAAAACAGGCCGATATAGGATCCCCAGATACTGCCTGAGTCGAGATTTCCCGGAGGAAGTCCCAGCCGGTAAACCGAAAAGTAGTATACCAATGTTGGTAATAAGGAGAATAGTACCAACACGACCCCGGCAGCATATTTGGCTAAAATGACCTGAAGGTCGGTAAGTGGCTGGGTCATCAGCAATTCCAGCGTTCCACTTTTCTTCTCATCTGCAAACGACCGCATGGTGATCGCAGGGATCAGAAATAGAAACACAAAAGGGGCAATGATAAAAAGGCCGTCTAACCCTGCAAAACCGAAATCGAGCACATTGAATTCAAGCGGAAAAACCCAAAGGAAAAGCCCAGTCATCAGCAGGAATACCATGATAACGATATAGCCAATGAGGGAGTTCAGGAAACCATTGATCTCTTTTTTAAAAAGCGTCAGCATTTACTCGTTGATTTAAGGGCGTGCAAAATTAGCATTTTTCAGCCATCAAATTGCATCAGGCAGGAACATTTCCGGGGATCTGCCGCGAAACATAACCTGAATAATCAGCGAGACGTGGTTCATAAGGCTCCTTCAGAAGGTGGGATGAAATCATGAAATCGGCGGTTGACCGATTACAGGCTGTAGGGATATTATAAACGACCGTAATTCTAAGAAGCGCTTTTACATCCACATCGTGGGGCTGAGGTTGCATGGGATCCCAGAAAAAGATAAGCAGGTCGATCTTGCCTTCAGCAATCATGGCACCCAATTGCTGATCGCCGCCAAGGGGCCCGGATTTGAGTTTGACGATATCGAAGGTGATCTTCTCTTCCTCCTCCAGTTTATTGAGAATCGTCTCCTCCACAAGTTTGCCTGTTGTGCCCGTACAGATCAGGTGATGCCCCAACAGGGTTTTATAATTGAATTCGACCCATTCTACCAGGTCTTTCTTACGGTTATCATGGCCAACAAGTGCAATATTTTTTGATTTTTCCAAGAGTGTTAGTTATTTGGTAAAGATATTTTCAAATGTTTTTTAAAGCAATTCAACCGTTACCAGCTGATCCATCTTTAACCCCAGCAGACTGCTTGCCTTGCCTTCTCGGATGGCAATTTCTATATACCCGCTGGTCGAAAAAAGTGCAAGCATTTCGCCCTGGCTTACATCCTTATATGATTTACTGATTTCAGTAATTCGATAGTTCAGTGAGCGAAAAGTGATTGCAAATTTGCGGGTCTTAACAGCAGATTTAAACAATGCCTCTGTGATGTTGATAAAAACATTCTCGTAATTGTCAATATAAATAACCTTCCCTTTGAGCAGATCGCCCTGAATTACCGGCTGGAAGGCCATTTTCTGCATGAGGTTTTGTTTGAGGAACCCCAGTTTTTCCATGGGCTGACCGCTGGCAATATGACACGCAACTTTTACAAATACATCGCGAGTTGAAAATGTAAAATAATCTGAATCCTGCATGATGTCCAACTCAATGATTTTGGTTGGTTTATCATCAAACAACAACGAAAAAATCCCATTATCGGCCCCGATGAAATAATGACCGTGATGAAAAACAAGGGTATGAGGGGTATCAACAGCTGCCTCCGTATTTATTGCCAGGATATGGATGGTCCCATCGGGAAAGTTGCGGTAAACATTTCGAATGATAAAGGCCGCCTGGTTGAGATCAAATGCAGGAATGTGGTGCGAAATATCAACAATTTGTGCATCGGGCAACATCCGGAGGATCGCGCCTTTGACAGCCCCGGTATAGTGATCTTTCAGCCCCCAGTCGGTTGTAAGTGTGATAATAGCCATGGAAATATTCGTACATTTGCGTATTCAAAGGTATAAATTTTTCATGAGCGAGAAGCTAATTAACATTGAATCCTTTCATCCGCTTGATATTTTTGGCGCCAATGACCAGAATCTGGAGGTAATACGCAATTTTTTTCCGAAAATAAAAATCGTTTCAAGGGATAATTTTATCAAAATATTTGGCGAAGAATCGGATCTGCTTGATTTTGAAGACAAGTTCACTTCGCTGCTGCTACATTTTGAAAAATTCGGCAAACTGACAAAAACAGATATCGGGTTATTGCTGAACCCGGATTCAAATGGTCCTGTCATGGCACCTGAAGGTCAAAATGATGTACTTGTCCATGGCAAAAATGGCTTGTTGATCAGGGCACGAACAGCCAACCAGCGCAAACTCGTTGAAAGCAGCCTGAAAAATGACCTGGTGTTCGCGATTGGCCCGGCCGGAACCGGAAAGACCTATACCGCAGTTGCCATGGCAGTGCGCGCCTTGAAAAACAAGGAGATTCAGAGGATCATTCTCACCCGGCCGGCCGTGGAAGCGGGTGAAAACCTGGGTTTTCTGCCGGGTGATTTAAAAGAGAAACTTGATCCTTACATGCAACCACTGTATGATGCACTCGGGGACATGCTGCCCACTCAAAAACTTCTCCAGTATATTGAAGAGCGCATTATTGAAATCGCACCACTGGCTTTCATGCGTGGCAGGACACTCAACAATGCCTTTGCAATTCTTGATGAAGCCCAGAACACCACCCCCAGCCAGTTAAAGATGTTTCTCACGCGGATGGGTTCATCTGCAAAGTTCATTGTTACAGGCGACATCACCCAGATTGACCTGCCGAAAAACCAAACCAGCGGGTTGATGCATTCTCAAAAAGTCCTTGCCAACATCCCCGGGATTGACTTTGTTTACCTCGACAAATCCGACATTATCAGGCATAAACTGGTAAGCAGGATTATTGAAGCGTATAGTGGTGAGAATTAGAGCGGAAATATTAACCCTCAAAAGGTCAATACGTTTATCAACCCTGATTTGATGCGGTCCAATTCCACTTTGGAAATAGTGCCAACTTTCCTGATCAGACGATTTTTTGACATGACCCTCACCTGAAAAGCAAGTACCTCTGAGTCGTCAGTAAGTCCGTTTTGTTTATTTTTCAATAATATAACCGATCCGGGATAATTTTTTATTTTAGTAGTCAGTGGGCATACAATGCAAAGATCTGTCATCTCGTTCAAGGCATCACCACTGATGATTAGTACAGGTCTGGTCCCCTGCTGTTCCGCACCCATTGCAGGATCAAGAGAGGCCATGTATATGTCGCACTGCCTCATTTCCTTTTCTTTTCGTTCTGTTGTAGGATTTCGGAATAGTCATCCATCCCCTCCTCAGCAATTAATCTCATCTCAATATCATTGGCTGCACGCTTAAACCCCTCCCTGAAATCGTTTTGCTTTATACCGAAAAAAAATTGCCGAAGGGCGTTTTCAACGACCTTGTTTTTTGAGATGTTATTTTTTTCCGAATAATCATTAACTGTCTCCATAACATCCTCAGGCAATGTACTGGTATAAGTTACTTTCTTCGTCATCGTTGCAAATTTAGCTTACAAAGATAATTAGTATTTACATATTATAAATATATTTTTATTGATTATACCATAACTCAATTTGCCTTATCTTTGCTCATCAAAAAAAAAAACGAGCCATGACCAACGTTCTTCAAAAAACCAGTTTCACTTTCCCAGGCCAGAAAAATCTCTATACAGGGAAAGTCCGTGATGTATATAACATTAATGATCAATTTCTTGTGATGGTTGCCAGCGACCGGATTTCGGCCTTCGACGTCGTCCTTCCAAGGGGGATCCCCTATAAGGGACAAGTTCTCAACCAGATTGCTTCAAAATTTCTGGATGCCACTGCAGATATTTGTCCGAACTGGAAAATAGCCTCTCCCGACCCCAATGTTACCATCGGGCGCTTCTGCAGGATTTATCCGGTAGAGATGATCATCCGCGGATATCTTACCGGAAGTTCATGGCGAACCTATCAAAAAGGTTCACGGGAAATTTGTGGTGTGCCTGTCCCCGACGGGATGAAAGAGCATCAGCGGTTTCCTGAGCCGATCATTACGCCTACTACCAAAGCCGCCGAAGGTCATGATGAAGATATTACAGAATCAGAGCTTCTTGCCCAGGGATTGATTCCGGCAGCAGAATATGACCTTATTAAAAAATACACTTTTGCATTGTTCAAACGTGGCACTGAAATGGCCGCTCAGAAAGGACTGATTCTCGTAGATACAAAATATGAGTTCGGGAAAGGTGCCGATGGAAAAATCTATCTGTGCGATGAAATCCACACTCCTGATTCTTCCAGGTATTTTTACCTTTACGGATATGAAGAACGCCAGGCCAGTGGTGAACAACAACGTCAGCTTTCGAAGGAATTTGTGCGCGAATGGCTTATGGCCAATGGTTTTATGGGAAAAGAGGGCCAGCAGGTCCCTGAAATGGGCGATGCCTGGGTCAAAGAAATATCCGACCGCTACATCGAGCTCTATGAAGGCATTACCGGCGAAAAATTTGTTAAAGCCGATGATTCAAACATTCTCCGGCGAATCGAAACAAACATCCTGAATTTTCTTCATTCCAATAATCTATGATCCCATTTAGTCCGCCCCGGATTGACCAGAAGATTGTGGATGAGGTTGTTGACACGCTCCATTCAGGCTGGATTACCACCGGACCGAAGACCAAGAGATTTGAGAACCTGCTCACTGCTTATGGAGGCCACAAAGTAACGCTTTGCGTGAGTTCGGCTTCGGCAGGACTCGAGCTGATGCTTCGCTGGTATGGGGTGAAGGAGGGCGATGAGGTGATCGTTCCAGCCTACACCTATGCGGCAACCGCCAACGTTGTGGTCCATTGCGGTGCAAAGGTCGTTTTCGTGGATGCAGATGATGATTTCAACATCTCAGTAGAAGCCATTGAAAAAGCAATTACTCCACGAACAAAGGTAATTATCCCGGTTGATATTGCAGGTTGGCCATGCGATTACGACGCCATCAATGCATTGGTACGACGGCCTGAAATTCAGGAGCATTTCTGTCCTTTAACCAAAGAACAACATTTGCTGAACCGGATTCTGGTGCTGTCGGATGCCGCACATTCCATCGGCGGGCAATATCATGAAAAAAAAGTGGGAAATCTTACTGATATCACAGTTTATTCGTTTCATGCCGTAAAAAACCTCACGACTGCCGAAGGTGGAGCTGTTTGCCTGAACCTGCCAGAACCTTTTGATCATGATGCCATTTACCGCGAGTTGAATGCCAAGTCGTTGCATGGGCAAACCAAAGACGCTCTGGCAAAAACCCAGATCGGAGGGTGGCGTTATGATATCATTGAACCTGGATACAAATATAATATGACCGACATCCAGGCCTCAATCGGTTTAGTTGAGATAGCCCGATATGACAGCGACATGCTGGTCAGGCGTAAACAAATCTTTGATAAATATGCCGGAGCCTTTGCAAAATATGATTGGGCGCAGATCCCGGAATATGAGAACGATGAGAAAAAATCATCCTTCCATGTTTTTTTGCTTCGCATCAACGGGATTAATGAACAGCAGCGGGACCAGGTGATCCAGGAAATTTTTAACCGTGAAGTAGCCGTCAATGTGCATTTTGTGCCTCTCCCCATGATGACCTATTACTGCAATGAGGGATATGACATCCTTGATTTTCCGGTGGCTTATGATAATTTTTCACGGGAAATCAGTTTACCGGTATACTACGATCTCACGGATGAAATGGTGGATACAGTTGTCAATGCCGTGGTTGAGTCGGTGTTGAAGGTGGTATATTATACGTCAAAATGATCCGGTTTTTTGATTTTCTTTTTTCTTTGGTCGGGCTCATCCTGCTTTTACCGGTTTTACTGATAATTTGTCTAATTATCATGGCCGATTCGCGTGGCGGGGTTTTTTATGCTCAATCAAGGGTTGGTAAGAACGGGGTGGACTTCAGGTTATTAAAATTCCGGACAATGGCCACCAATGCGGAAAAACAAGGTGGTCTTACCATCGGTGCAAGAGACAGCCGCATCACCCGTGCCGGGTATTTTCTCAGAAAATTCAAACTTGATGAATTGCCTCAACTGATTAACGTTTTAAAGGGACAGATGAGTCTGGTTGGCCCGCGCCCGGAAATCCGAAAATATGTCGATTGCTATACCCCGGAACAGCGGATAGTACTCATGGTAAAGCCCGGCATCACCGATTATGCCTCCATTGAGTATATCAATGAGAATGAATTACTTGGTCGATCTTCTAACCCCGAAAAAACATACATTGAAGAGGTGATGCCCGCAAAAATAATGATCAACAGAAGGTATATTGATCACATGAATGTTGGGGAATACTTTACCATCCTGTGGAAAACATTCTGTAAACTGCTCGTAAAATGACAAGGGTCGGAACCAATCATCGTACCACAACGAATCGCTGGGTGGCCGAAATATTTCCAGACTCCATCTTACAAAAATAAACACCCGGATCAAGTCCCTTAACATCCCAGGTTATTTTATGATATCCCTCGGCCATTTCCTTGTTTAACACCGTGTCTTTCAGCGTTCCGCTGGTATCATACACTGTCAACGATACCATTTTGCGGTCATCTGTGACGACAATCGGGAAATTGACTGTTTGTGAGGCCGGATTTGGGAAAACCTGAAGAAACCGCAAATGATCAGCATTATCAGCTTCATCAATCCCATTGGGATACATCACCGGACTGCCAGCCTGCACCCAGGCGGTATAAATCAAATCGGCCAGATGAGTGGAACCATTTCGCATCAGCAGGATGGTAAAATCGCCCGATTTTGCCCATAAAGCCTGATAATAAGCATCGGAGCTCGTATTACCCGCCAAATTGGTCGCATATTGATCAGCAAGTAGCAAACTGTCAACATATTTGTAATCACCATACAGATAATTAAAAATAAATGCACCTGGATTTTCAATATAATGGGCGGAATCGGCCGGGTAAACAATTTGTGCTTCATACCGGCTAACCAAATTTGATTCATACCGCGAATGAATTCCGGTTTGGCCTGTCATTCCTCCGTTGTAGTTCTTAGTGATGTGCAGGGGCATGTGACCATCAGCCACATAATGGCCCAGGTCTGCCGCAAATAAAGCTGATCTGTTCCAATCCCTCCGCTGAAAGCAGTTCTTCAATGAATCAAACGTTCTCAATGTAGCCCATGGAAGTATCCCCTGGTCAACCACGAAGGCATTACCGAATTTTTCAACAATAGAATCATACGTTTGAATAATGCGCCCGGTTTGTATGAATTCAGGGTAGTTGTCGATGTCAATATAATGCCGGGGGGATTCGTTGGGATCCTGGTCCTTACGGTAATCGGCATCGCTTGCATGGGTGGAGATGAAATTTGTCCAAACAGGCTTCAGAAATGACATCTGGGCTGGCAGGCAGATGGCCATGTTCTGGCTTATTTTCCGATGCCCCTTTGAACCCCAGCCAGAAAGTAACAAGACGACAGGGATTAGCAGGAGTACATATAGTTTATTTTTCATTTAAAGGCAATTAACATTGTTTCCAAATCTTCGATTTTATCCAAATTTCCTGATTGTTTGTATGAATAAATCAGGTTGTTGATCAGCCGGCGTATGATGTCGGTATTGGTACACGGGGTAAAAAAGGATGTTTCAGGCTTGATCTTCATTTGTCCGATAAACAATTCGATTTCACGCCGTGTAAATATAGCCCCGTTGTTGAACGGATTGATATAAAAAAGCACATCATTTTCACCGGGATGATCGATGCCTGTATCAGTGAGATATGCCAAGATAAAATGCTGTGGCAGGTTTACCCCGTAAATCGGTAATCCAAGTCTTTGTGCCAGGATGATGATAAGCATCCCCAAAGATAACGGACTTCCCTTTTTACTTTCAAGCAATGAGTTGATATAGCTGTTTTGAGGCGAGGTCAAATCACTTTTATTCCCCTCAAAATGATGAATGTCGAAAAGCAGGTGATTGATTACTTTAACATTTTCAAAGGCGGTGAGGTTCTCATGCAGTTCAATCCAGATGTCCATTTTCATCTGTTCGATTTTGATCACAATTTCCTCCTGGTTCAACGATGGAAATTCAGTTTTTGTAACCAGCATAAACCCTTTGAGCAAATCGGAGGATTCATAATGGAACCAGTTTGAAAATTCCGCAAACATATCTTCCCGAAAAATAATCCGGATAATGGCCTTAATACGATCCTGGACAATCGTATCGAAAGTGTTGTCCAGGGCTCTTTCCAATGGTGCAAGGGCCCTTGTGCCCCGTAATAAAATCTGTTGCCTGATCAGGTTGAACGCTGATTCATCAGGCTCATCCATTAGGTTGATCAGGGCATTAAGGGTAGCGTTATCTGTTGGTGTGGACATGGATTGTTCGTTTTGGATCCTACATTTATTTACGCAGGGTAGAGACGCACTGCAGTGTGTCTCTACGACAGGGTAATTTGTTGCAGAACCAATGCAATCAATGAATTGACCACTTTTTTGTGATCAGGATTATAATCGCCGGTGGCACGATTTGCAATCAGGGTACAAATGGTGACCATTTCATGTCCCATGAGGGCTCCAAGGCCATACAATGCAGAGGTTTCCATTTCGAAATTCACAATGCGATGCCCCTGATATCTGAAACTCTGAAGTTTCTTAATCATGTCGGGATCGGTAAGGGGCAATCTTAAAAACCGCCCCTGCGGTCCGTAAAACCCCGGTGCCGTAGCGGTAATGCCTGCCACGGCATAAGGTCTGAACAAATCAATCAGCCTGTCAGATCCCTTTATAAAATATGGTTTTGAAAGATCCACCGGCCATGCGGCATGTTCAGCGAACGCTTCGGTCATTCCATGATCAATGATACCCGGGGTTCCTTTGTAAAAATGGAGCAAATTGTCGAGCCCCACAGCATGGGTGGATAACCCAAAACTGTTCACCGGGACATCGGCTTGTATCGAACCCGAAGTTCCGATACGGATAATGCTCAACGAACGCTGAACCGGTTTCTGGACCCTGGTTTTCAAATCGAAATTTGCGAGGGCGTCAAGTTCGTGCATCACAATGTCACAATTGTCGGTGCCAATCCCGGTTGACAAAGCCGTGATCCGTTTCCCATTGAAATACCCTGTTTGAGAGATGAACTCCCGATTCGAGGCGCGATGGTCAATTCCGGTGAAATGATCAGATATTTCATGGACCCTTTGCGGGTCACCCACCACAATAACGGTATCAGCGAGGTCTTCAGGCCTCATACAAATATGGTAAACACTTCCGTTGTCATTAACGATCAGGTCTGGTTCTGCAAGAAAGGGCATGATAGTTGGTTTTTTGCAAAGGTAATAAAAAGCCGGTCAATCGGGGAAGGCACTCAATGACAGTATTAGGTCAGGATACACCAATTTCACTAAATTTGCAAAATGAAAATAGAGATCATCAACATCGGGGATGAACTGCTTATCGGGCAGGTCATTAATACCAATGCTGCCTGGATGGCAGAGCAATTGAACCTTTCCGGGTTCAGTGTATATCAGTATTCCGTTATCAGCGATTCACGGCAACATATTCTGGATGCACTCGCTGAGGCAGAAAAACGGGTAGAAGTTGTTTTAATTTCCGGAGGTATCGGCCCAACGAAAGATGATATTACCAAACATACGCTTTGTGAATATTTCAATACAAAGCTGGTATTTAACAGCGCCGCCTACCAGGATGTGGAAGAGTTATTTACCCGCCGTGGATACCCGGTAACAGAACTTAACCGCCAGCAGGCCGAATTGCCCGAAAATTGTACCGGTATTCCGAATAAACTGGGGACAGCCCGTGGAATGTGGTTTGAGAAGAAACGTGGTGGCGGCGGAAAAACCATTTTTGTGTCGATGCCCGGTGTGCCTTTTGAGATGAAAACCATGATGACCGAATATGTCATTCCGTGGTTGAAACAAACTTTTAACACCCCATTCATTTATCACAAAACAGTACTGACACAAGGTGTCGGAGAATCATTTCTGGCCGACCGCATCGAATCATGGGAAAACGCATTGCCATCGCATATTAAACTGGCATATCTTCCTCAGCCCGGTATGGTAAGGTTACGACTTTCGGGAGTGGGCCCCGAGGAAAACATTCTTCATAATGAGGTTGGAACAGAAGTTTTAAAATTACAGACATTAATCCCCGAGTATATTTTTGGCTATGACAATGAAACGCTTGAAGGGGTTGTTGGAATGCTTTTGCGGGAAAGAGACGCAACCCTGGCTATCGCTGAGAGTTGTACCGGGGGTGCCATTGCCCAGATGATTACCAGTATTCCGGGAAGTTCAACCTATTTTAAAGGTTCTGTCGTTGCGTACTCCAATGAGATCAAAGAGCAGATCCTGGGGGTTCATGCAGAAAACATAAAAGAGTATGGCGCTGTAAGTAAACAGGTGGTCACTGAAATGGCAATATCGGTGCGGGCAAAATTCAAGGCAGACTATGCCATTGCAACCTCTGGAATTGCTGGTCCGGATGGTGGTAGCCCTGATAAACCGGTTGGAACTACCTGGATAGCCATTGCCACACCCTATGACGTATACGCCATGCAGTATCTGTTTGGGGACAACAGAGAACGGAATATCCGCCGAACCGCACTGCAGGCGTTAAATTTGTTGAGGAAAAATCTTGTGAGTCAATAAACAATGTTTTGATTTATTATTTCTTTGGTGGTTTAAAATAATACAACTATCTTTGCACTCCATTTTGAAATACCATTTTAATCAAAATAGCCATGGCAAGGATTTGTGAAATTACCGGAAAGATTGCAATCAAAGGGCATAAAGTCTCTCATTCCAATAAGAAATCAAAACGTTGGTTCAGCCCGAATATACAAACCAAGACCTTTTTTGTATCGGAAGAAAACCGCGATATCAAATTAAGAGTATCGGCAGAAGGATTACGCCACATGAATAAAAAAGGCGTTTATACCTGCATCAAGGAGGCAAGGGAAAAAGGATATCTTGCTAAGTAAGTTTTTTTTTCATGGGTAAAAATGCTGTTACGCCGTAACAGCATTTTTTTTGCCATCCCCATTGAGAAATAAACCGGGAGTTTTTCCGTTTTAAGATATTAAAATACAACTACCCACGAATGAAAAAATGCCTGTTCCATTTTTTTTCCTTACTCACCTTCACTTTTTTTTGCATTTCATTACAGGCCCAGGATCAGGATGACAACAGCAGTTTGGTTCAATTTTCAGGTATCACCATTACGGCCGACAGCCTGAACCCGGTTCCGTATGCAAAAATTTTCGATGTCTGCAGCCACCGTGGAACTACAAGCGATATAAATGGTTACTTTTCTTTTGTTGCCCATCAGCATGACACAGTGGTTTTTACAGCCCTGGGATTCAAACCTGTTTCCTTCATCATTCCCGATACGATTACCAAACAAAGATATTCACTGATTCAACTGATGTCGGCTGACACACTTACCCTTGCAGCAGCATTTATTTTTCCATGGCCAACCCTCGAAGATTTCAAACGGGCTTTTGTTGAAACAAAAATTCCGGATGATGATCTGGAAATTGCACGTAAAAACCTGCTGGCAGCTGATATAAGGATGCGTGCGGAGGAATACCCCATGGATGCCAACATGAACTACAGAAATTACATCGACAACCAAACAAGCAAACTTTATTATTACGGACAAATACAACCCTACAATATTTTTAACCCTTTTGCCTGGGCGAAATTTATTAAAGCCTGGAAAGACGGGAAGTTCAAATCTCAGAAAGAACGACTGAAATAACAACTTACCTTGAGAAAATCCATTTTCACAACCCTGGTTATTTTCATTTTCCTTGCAGAGGCGGTCCTGGCTCAACAGGCAAGCGTTTCAGGTATTGTAAAAGGAGTTGAAAATCAGCCACTTCAGTTTGTCAACATCGCGGTAAAGGGAACAACGGCAGGTGTTACGACCGGTAAAGACGGTCGGTTTGAGTTGCCGGTGCCTGCAAACCAGCATGTTGTGATCTTATTTTCCTATATCGGTTATGAAACCGATTCAATCCCTGTCATACTCAAGGAAAATGAGCGGCAAAAACTTGATCATACCCTCCAGGCAATTTCAACCCAGCTGGAATCCATTGAAGTTAAAGATCAGCAGTTGCGCACAAGCACATTCAGCCGTCTTGATCCAAAGGTGCTTACCTTCATTCCCACAATCAATGCCAGCGTGGAAGATTTAATTAAAACCATGCCAGGCGTGTCATCACGCAACGAACTGAGTTCACAATATTCTGTGCGTGGCGGCAATTACGATGAAAATCTGGTATTTGTCAACGATATCGAAATTTACCGGCCATTCCTGGTGCGGTCTGGTCAACAGGAAGGCCAGAGTTTTCTCAATCCTGATCTTGTGTCTGGTATATCATTTTCTTCCGGCGGCTTTGATGCGAAGTATGGCGACAAAATGTCATCTGTACTGGATATCAAATACAAAAAACCCACCGAGTTTGCTGCATCGTTCGATGTAAGTTTGCTGGGTGCTTCCGCCCATGTGGAAGGCACTTTTACAAAAAAGTTTTCATTTCTTCTCGGAACACGCTATAAAACAAATACATACTTGCTCAAAGGCCTTGACACAAAGGGAAATTACAAACCAAGGTTTTTCGATATACAGGGAATGTTGAATTATGAAATCAACAAGAAGTGGGAACTTTCCGTTTTTGGAACCTTTACCGACAACGCCTATAACCTGGTTCCTGAAACCCGTGAAACCAGTTTCGGTACCATTGATGAAGCCTATAAAATAAAAATATACTTTGACGGGCGCGAATCCGACCGTTACCAGAACTGGCTCAGCGCTGTTACACTCCATTTCAAACCAAAACAAAACATCCGTTTAAAACTTATTGCATCCGCTTTCCAGACTTATGAGGCTGAAACGTATGATATATCCGGGGAATACTGGCTCGGGAAACTGGAAGTATTCCAGGGCAGCGGGCAGGGCCAGATCACTGAGATCATGGGGGTTGGAGCATACCTGCAGCATGCCAGGAATTACCTGAATGGCACTGTATTTAACATGGAACACCGGGGATATTGGGATAAGGATAAAAGCAACTTGTCCTGGGGTTTAAAATACCAGCATGAATTGTTTAATTATTCCATCGACGAATGGGAATTGCAGGATTCAGCCGGGTATTCAATTCCCCGGCCTCCCGACACTTTGGGTGCTCAGTATCCTCCCAAAGGGGACCTGATCCTTTATAATGTCATCAGGAGCAATAATACCGTTAACACCAACCGTATCTCAGCATTCATTCAGGATACATGGACCTTTAAAAATCAATCGAACGACATTTCACTCACTGCAGGGATACGGGCAATCTATTATGATTTTAACGGTCAGTTCCTGCTCAATCCAAGGGTGAATATATCCTTTAAACCACATTGGAAGCATGAAACTGTTTTCAGGCTTTCATCCGGTTTTTATTCCCAGCCTCCAACCTTTCGTGAAATGGCAGATTTGCAGGGGAATATTGTGCCAGGGCTTAAGGCGCAAACATCCATACAGGTGGTAGCCGGCAGCGACTATTACTTCAAAGCGTGGGGACGTCCGTTCAAATTTGTCACGGAAGCATATTATAAAAACATTCAGAACCTGATCCCATACGAAATCGACAACATGAAGATCAGGTATTATGGTACCAATGAAGCCCACGGATATGCGGTCGGGATCGATTTTCGTGTTCATGGTGAATTTGTCAAGGGGGCTGAATCATGGGCCAGTTTATCCTTTCTCAAAACAGAGGAGTATTTCCAGGGATCCTGGATCCCAAGGCCAACCGACCAAAGGATGAACCTGGCCATCTTCTTCCAGGATTATATTCCCGGATTTCCAACCTGGAAAATGAATCTGACCCTGGTTTATGGGACAGGGCTGCCATTCGGCCCCCCCGATTCACCCCGAAGTGCACAAACTATGCGCATTCCGCCTTATCGGCGTGTTGATATCGGGTTGTCGAAACAATTAATTGGCCAGCAGACTAATTTTTCGGCAAAAAACCCGCTGAGGGTCATCGAATCGATGTGGATATCGCTTGATGTATTCAACCTGCTGCAAATCAGCAATACCATTTCCTACCTCTGGATAACCGACATCAATGGAAAAGAATATGCTGTACCTAATTATCTTACACCGAGGATGGTTAATCTGAAACTGACGGCAAAGTTCTAGCGGGAAATTTGGAAAGTTGAAATTGGAAATTAGAAATTAGAAAATCCGGCGATCAGGCCTGGTTATCTTAATTGTACCATTTTTTGTGTGATGATTCCTTGTGATGTGGTTAATTTAAGCAGGAAAATCCCGTTTTCCGGATTCGGGCTCCCAGAGGTATTCCATTCTACTTCATGATCACCTGCCTGGAGGTACTCCTCGACCAGGGTTATGATCCGGGTACCATGAAAATCAAAAACTTCCAGTTTTACCGGACCGGTATCTTTTACCCGATATGCAATTCTGGTGGTTCCTGAGAATGGATTCGGGAAGTTCACAAGGGCATCCTGATCTGAAGGCGTATTTGCTGCAATGCCAACGATCGGGGAACATGGCGCAAATTGAACTCCGTCAACCCAAAGGGTAAAACCATAATCCCAGGTATCGGCATGAATTTCCACATAATTAACCTGCTCCAACGACATGGCCCCAACTGCCGACCGGGTGAACTGACCTCCACCGGAAAGTGGGAACTTGTATTGTTTCCACATCAGGTTTGCTGCATTCAGGAGTGTTGGGGATGCAGTATATTTGTAATAATTCCCATGATCATCGCCTATGCGTACAGAAAAAAACTGGAAACCATATTGTGGTTGCCTGATGGTCCGCACCCAAAAATAGAGTGTGTCAAGATCATTAAGGACCCATCGTGACAGGGAATCTTCCGAAGGGCGATAATTGAGTGCGAGGTCATATCCCCTGCTTGTAACAAGCTTTACCGATGCTGCACCAATCTTTTTTTCAGTACTGTCAAAATAAACCGAATCGGGAAACTTCACTTTTGCAGGATAACCAACCTCCGGGTAGGCATACCAGAGAGAAGCCGGTTCTGCCAAATCGCATGGGGGATGCGTTTGCAATATTGTTACCTGGCCTGGCAATTCAGGCTGCCAGATAACTGCCCCCTTCGCTGTATTATCGCGTTTGTCAAATATTTTGGCGCTGATCAAGGCCGTATCAGAAGGCAAAAATAAATTCCCGGGGGCATACTTCGAATATGCGGAATTATTATATATATGGTATCCGGTGGGCATTCTGAATGTATTTCCTGTGATGGTATCGGTGGTGGAAGCTCCTTCAAGGTGTAGGCTTGCAGTCTGACTGTAGTTGAAATCATTGAACATGACCACTGCATGCTTTGTATTGATGGATGAAATCGCCCGTGTATTGCCATCGAACAGGTTATGATGAACAGGATAATCCTGGGAGTGGAACGAACTATAACCTGTGGCCGGGGAACCCTCCCACAACTCGATACCAATGGGGTTATCCTGTATCAGGTTGTTTGTTATCTGATTGTTGAACCCCCTGTCGATGGCAATCCCTGACTGATAATTTCCGATGATCTCATTGCTGTCGATCACTGAGTTAAAGGAATATCCAAGCCACAAACCATAATGACTGTAGTTGCAATTGTTGTGTTTGTAAACATTGCCATCAGCAAACGTGGCCTCAATGGCATTGTGAGGTGAATAGGAGCATTCATTATAAGCAAAGTAATTGTTGTTCGGCGTGTTGGAATGCTGGTACTGCCCAAGAAATACTCCATCTCCTGAATATGACAAGTCATTGTTTTCCACCCTGTTTCCATTTGAAATAATCAGAAGCAGTGCGGCACAGTCGCTGGGGTCGGTTTTGGGGCGGTTAACATTTGAACAATTATTCTGATAGATATGGCAGGTATCTGTCCAGAACATCCGGATGCCGTAAGATGTGTTCCAGGAGAAATCATTGTTGTGGATATTTATGCTGTCGCAGTGATAGAGTGCGACACCATCATTTTGCATGGTCATCACGTTGTCGAAAATATCGGCAGCCCGGCTCTGATACATCATCACACCTCCACCGAGGGCTTGTGTATAGTCGGCCCATACATCGATCCATCCGGCCGAATCAACCTTGTTACGACAAAACACATTGCCATTGATCGTGATGTGGTCGGAATTCATGATATAAACCGCATATTTATAACTGAATACAGAATCAAAATTTTTGATCACAATGTTATGTGAATTGTTGATTTTGATCATGTAGCCAGCTTTTCCGACGCCGTTTACACGACAACTGTCACCATCCAGAATAACATTCTGAACCCCGTTGAGCTGGATCACACCATCTGCCGGGACATCAGAAAACACATAGTTCCCTCCCGCAAATTTGATATTGGAGTTACTGCTAACGACCATGTTATCGGTAAGGGGAATGTACGACTGTGATTGAGTAACAGTCGCAAATACCAGGGCAAAGCACAAAATAAAAAAATGTTTCATAAGGCAGGGTTTTACCTCACCCCGCCACTTCTGCAGAAAAAGGGTGACAGGGTATGCATGGGTTTATCTCATGTCATAATGGTTAGCGAAAATACAAATAAAAAAATATGTAAAAAAAACAACCTGGCATTTTACAAATTCATTAAATTTGAAAAGGCTTTGATTTCCAAACCAATGTATTCAGATCACAACAGATTTTTAAAACATCAAGTTATGAAGGCAAAATATGGAATTCTCGCAGCATGTGTATTTCTTTACTGTTTCACAGCTGAACTGAAAGCGCAACAACCGACATTCACGAAAGTATTTTATGATCCGTATGGCTCTGCTCAGGGCTATTCTGTGATAAAAACCTTCGATCAGAATTATCTGATCGCCGGAGAGAAAGACAATAAGGCGCTGGTGCTGAAAGTGAACACCGCGGGAAACATTGTCTGGGACACCAAGATCGGCAGTGCGGATTATACACGTTTTACATGTATCTCTAACACAAATGATTCCTGCTTCATGTTGTGCGGCAGTACACCTGGTTCAATCCTTGGGGGTTTTAATATTTTTGTTGTCAAAATAACGTCTGCAGGAGATACCTTGTGGACACGAATACTCGATATGGGTAATTCAGCCATACCCTTTGATATTCAGCAAACCAGCGACGATGGGTTCGTCATTGCAGGATCTCTTTCTTTAGCAACTGCGCCATATTCAAAAATTGTTGTGGTAAAACTCAACAATTCTGGAAACATCGTGTGGTGTAATTTTTTATCCGCCGGGAATGAAACCACCTATGCATCTTCCATCAGGCAAACTTCCGATGGAGGTTTCATCCTCACTGGTGAAATGGATACTTTTTCCCCTTTCAAGTCATCAGGATACCTCCTTAAACTAACTGGTTCAGGTACCATTTCCTGGGTTAAAAAATTGACCCTCAGTACTTCAAATTACATGGCAGGATTTGATGTGGTCGAAACGCCAACAGGTTTTTTATGCCAGATATCTACCGCAGATAAAGGGATCGTGCTTCTTAAAACAAACTTTTCCGGCGATTTTATGTGGGGCAGGAATTATCAGGAGTATTTCGGAACAATGTTCAATGATTTGCCTGCACCGAAATTAAATCCGTCTTCCGATGGCGGGTTCATATTTGCCACAACAAGTTGGGGAGGCGGGCCGATGATAAAAATAGATTCGATCGGAAATATTCAGTGGGCACAATCACTGGTGATCCTTTCGGTTGATGTTGTTGAATCGGACGACCATGGTTTTCTTCTTTTGGGAAATGGCCCGGTGCCTGGCGTCAAAATGGCTCCGACTGATCACCCGCAAATCGGAATCATCAAAACAGATTCATTGGGAAATGGTTTAGATTGTGTTATGCCAATGATTGTAGCTTCGGATACTATAACTGTCTATATCACTCCGGTTACCTCAACCATTGTGTCAGGCGGAGCTTTGGCCACTTCGCATCCTGTGGTTACAAATGCAGGGCTGTCAACTTTTGAGGGATGCGTAGCAGTAACAGGCGGCGCAGGAGAGAAGGAATCAGATGATAACTTGTTCAAGGTGAACCCAAATCCATCGGATGGCCATTTTCAGATAACTGCCGATCAACCGGGTTCACAAGCTGTAACGAGTCTGAAGATATTTGATGTTATGGGCAATACCGTTTATGAATCATCAACCCCCATGATCAACAAGACACAGATTAATCTGAACTCCCGACCAAACGGAGTTTATTTTATTCAGGCCCAGGTCAGGAATAAGAAATACTCCCAGAAACTACTGATCTGTCATTGATTACTCCGCAGTCTTCATAAAGGCATCATACCTTTCTCACTGTGAAGTGGTTCCAAACAAACAACAGGTAACACGCCACCGCAAAAACCCCGATCCCTGAAATCATAAACATGGCCTTTGGCCCGATGGAGTACCACAGCACCCCGGCCAATGAACTTGCAAGTAGGGTGAATATGCTTGCCAGGCTGTTAAAGAACCCTATGGCGGTGGCGGTATCGGCCTGATCTGCCATGTTCGAGATGAGCGCCTTGGATATTCCTTCGGTGCAGGCGGCATAAATCCCGTATAGAAAAAAGAGTAGGCCGAAAATGGTCAGGGTGGAGGCAAATCCCATGGCTGTATAAACAAAGGCAAAGAGGAAAAGACCGATGATCATCATGGTTCTGAGCCCGATACGATCGGCAAGGACGCCAACCGGATATGCAAAAAATGCATAAACAAGATTGTAAAAGATATAAACACCGATCATCATGGTATCGGAAAGGTTTTGCTCTTTAAGTGCCAGCAGAAGGAAAGCATCGGAGCTGTTGAAAAGAGTAAACGCAAGTAACCCTGCAACCAGAAATCTGAATCCGGAGGAAGCACGCGACCAGTATTTCAAATAGGAAAAAAAGCCGATATGATGATTTGATGATGTGATGATGTGGCGACCTTGTGACTTTGTGACCCTGTGACCTTGTGGCCCTGTGACCTTGTGGCCCTGTGACCCTGTAACCTTATCCTTCAATAAAAATGTAAGCGCAATGGCGATGAGGCCGGGAACGAATGCTATGACGAACATCCATTTGTACTGGCCGGGATAAAACCACAGATAGATCAAAGCCAGAATTGGCCCAATGGCAGCGCCGGTTGTATCCATCGAACGGTGAAAGCCAAACACTTTTCCTTTGTGCTCCGGGGTAGTTTCGTCACTTAACATGGCATCGCGGGCACTTGTTCGGATTCCTTTGCCAAACCGGTCGAGGGTCCGGGCAAAAAATATCCATAACGGGAAGGTAAGAACGGCCATCATGGGTTTTGAAAAGGCACTCAGCATATAACCGGCACGCACAAATGGAACACGCCGTTTTTTGATATCCGAGAGATGCCCGAAATAACCCTTGCTTAACCCGGCGGTTGCCTCAGCCACTCCTTCCAGAATCCCTATCAGTAAAACAGAAAACCCTATCGATTTAAGGTAAACAGGCATGATCGGATAAAGCATTTCACTGGCAATATCGGTGAAAAGGCTCACAAACGATACGAGCAGTACTGTCCGGGTAAGAAACTTTTTCGTTTTCAATTGCTAATTTTCAATTTTCACCTCTTTCAAGTATTCCTTTGCAGCGCCACTCAGTTTATAATTCCAATGTTTACTGGCACCTTCAGCGTATTTTTTTGTTTCAGGGTCGCTGTATTTTAGCTTTTTCAAAAGATTAAACGCATTCATTCTGGTCTCGAATTCGAACTTAGGGCTACTATAGCTGATGAGTTCAGGCAGATATTCCGTTTTCCCATTGGCAAGGGCAACAGCAATCCACATCATCCTGATATTCTTTCCACGCCACCCCTCCATGTCCCTGGTGAGGTCAAGATACTGATCAACATTTTTTGGAAATGAGACACATAGCGCCTGCAGTGCATATTCCACATTCAGATAACTCGAATCGTACAACAACGCTTCCACTGTGCTCTGAAGCAATTCCGGTACCGGGTTTAGCGTCATGAGAGCGGTTCTCCGTACATTGGCATCCTTGTCGTGCAAGGCCTGCCGGAATACCTCCACTGACTCCGGAGATTTGTCGTACGCAAGTTGCTGTAGGATCTCCGACCGGATCAACCAGAATGTTTCTTTGCGGAATGCAGAGATAAGAAAGTCGGATTTTCTGGCTACCGGCTCTGGCCGCAGCGCCATCCATGCATCATACCGGTCAACCATGTTGTCTGCATTCACTGCCTGGGCAATGAGATTTTCAAAAGTTTTTGCAAATGTTACTTTTTTCAGGATTTTCCGGTTTGGGTCAAACAGCAAAAACCTTATCGGCTTCTTTTGGGGATTTGGCACAGAAACCTCCGAATATTGTTTTTCAATCCACGTTTTCACCCGGTCGCTGGTACCATCCTGGTAATGGACTTCAAATTCAACCGGCATTTTAAAAAGTCCATTCAATTCATTGACTTTCTGCACCTGCCAGATCCTAAAGATCGTATATCTGTTTTCCAGTGAATCATTTGAAACAGAATCCTTCACAAGGTATTCTGGCTCACCACCCCGGAGTATCCATTGGTCGAAAAACCAGTTATAGGGTTTTCCTGATGCCTCATAAACACATCGCATAAAATCGCTTGTTTCGGCATACCCGAAGGCAAATTTATTCAAATAAGACTGAACAGCATCCCGAAAAGCACGGTCACCCATCACAGTGTTAAGCATTTCCAGAACCAGGGAACCTTTTTGATATATCCGCTGAACCCCGCCCTGGCTTCCACCAACGGGATAATCATTATTTTTAGCTGCCTCGAAGGTAAGGCGCATTTCATCATTTCGGATATTTTGATAATAATCGTCCCCGAAAATACTCTTTTCAAACATTTTGGCATAATAGGTGGCAAAACTCTCTGTAAGCCATACATCTCTGTTCACGTAATGCGCCACACAATTTCCAAACCACTGATGAGCGAGTTCATGGACATTTACGTTTACATAATTCCGCTGCCACCAGGCTCTTGGTGTGATCTGCATATAGTCGCCAAATACGGTACTGGTAGTGGTTTCCATGGCTCCGTACATATAATCAATCACAGGCGCTTCGCGGTATTGTGAATAGGGATAGTTGAATCCCAGCTCCTTTTCAAGAAAATCGAACATTCGTTCGGTGTACATATAGGTAGTGCCAACCCGTTCGGGCATATCGGAATAGTACCAGAATTCAAGTGGTACCCCGCGTGAGGTTTTTGTGCTTTTAAAATTGTAATCACCTATAACCAATGATGTGGAAAAAAACGGGTGATCCTTTTTCATGGCATAATGCCAGGTTTTGGTGCCGTCACGATTTTCCTTTACCTCCATCCGTTCGCCATTGGAAAAAACCTTGGACTTACTATCAAACGTAATAAACATATCGACGGTGATGCGTCCGTCTATGTATGGAATCCAGCCATGGGGGCGGTGTGCCCAAATCTGTTTGCGCTTGCCCTCCTCCCCTGGCTGCCAGCCGATAAAATATATCAGGCCGGCAAGCGGGGTGGCGGTATAAGTGATAAGTATGGAAGACAGGCTTGATACCATGTGTTTAAGAGGTGATTTCCATGGCACTGAATCAGGATGGACAACCAGATTGCTGCCGGTTTGATGAAACTTAACCTCTTTGTCATTTATCTTAACGGAAGTAACCTTGAAATCCGGTGCATGGAAAACAATGGAATCGATTGGCTGCCGGTTTGGAATAAAGTAAAATTCTGCAGTACCAACCACAAGGTTTTTCTCTGGTTTGAAGCTGATATGGGCGTTGAGGTGCTTGATGGTGATCGGCAAATCAGGCGGGATGGCTGAAGGATCAGCATAATAGGTAACAGTTTTTTGCTGCCCAGCCAACTTCTCAGGATTGATAAAAATACAAATCAGACAGATAATAAAGAAACATTTACGTGTTTCCCTTACAAATCGTGACCCCATAGATGTTTATTTTTATTATGTTTGTCCGGTGATCCTGTTCCCTTTCAGATTGAAAGGATTCAAAAGTAGTAAAAAACCATGAAGGTCAGCACGCTTACCGAGAAACTAATTCTATACTTTGTATTATTGGGTATTGGCTCCATCACGATCATCACGACCGTCTCCTTTTACAACACCAGGGAAGCGCTGATGAGCCGCACCTTTGATCAGCTTACTTCTCTCCGGATCGTAAAAAAAAATCAAATCAGGCAATTCTATGCCGACAGGACAAGGGATATCACCTTGCTGGCCATGATGGCAGGCTCCATTCCACCCACCTCACCTTTAACGGATGAAGGCAGGAGCCACCGGGAGTGGGAGAAACTCATCGCAGCGCTCCGGTTGCCGGGAAATTATTTCACAGCATTCTACATCCTGGGGCGAGAAGGGATTTTAATGAAGGGTGGCGTAAATGACACCCTTGTTGTTTGCCCTCCTGTAATCCCAGAAAATATTTTATCGGCACTCAGGGCACAAGTGAACGACAGGAACGTGGTTATTACCGACTTCTTAACAGATAAACACAATGGGGAACCGTTTCAGTTGATCGCCATCAAAACTAACAGCCCCGCGAAAGACAACAAATCTGGTGGAACTATCCTGATTCTTGCGGTTTCAATTCAGGCAATTAACACCATCATGCTGAACAATGATCCTTTGAATGGCCTTGGGTCAAGTGGTGAGACTTACCTGGTGGGCCCGGATTATCTGATGCGGTCAACCTCCAGGTTCCAGCCAAATTCCATCTTACGGACCTTAGTTAAAACACAATCGGCTACAGATGCAATCAGCGGTATTTCGGGTGCCATTGCAACCAATGATTACCGCGGGGTGCCGGTGCTTTCATCCTATAGTTTGATTGATGTTCCCGGACTGAACTGGGCGATTCTGGCCGAAATAGACCTTAAAGAGGCGATGATCCCGATCTACGAGACACGTACGCGTATTCTGTTATTGAGCGTAATCATCATGGTCATATTTTTTGCACTGGTTTGGTTCATTTCCCGACGAATCACCAAACCACTGATCCTGCTTCGGGATGCAACCGTTAACCTGGGAAAAGGCACTTACGACATCGACCTCCCTGTCAACACCCGGGATGAGATCGGGTCACTTACCAATTCCTTTAACATCATGGCCCGACAGATCAAAGAGAAAACCACTGAACTCCAAAGCGAAAGATTCGGAAGGATTCAATCGGTATTTGACGGTGAAGAGATGGAACGCCAGCGTTTGTCGCGCGAGCTGCACGATGGTATCGGGCAGTCGCTCATAGCAATCAAACTACGACTGGAAAATTTATTGTATCAGGATGGGAAAGACATCAGGAACTCCATCCAGGAATTGAAGAACTATTTTGATCAGATTATCGATGAAGTCCGTCGTATTTCGAACAATCTCATGCCTTCTGTTCTTGAAGTTTTCAGTATACCAATCGCTTTCAGAAACCTCTTTTCTGAAACGGAAGAACACAGTGGCTTGCGTATTCATTTTGAAGCCAAAGGAAATTTTGACGAACTGGATAAGAAGATTAAAACCTATATTTACAGACTAACACAGGAGGCCTTGAATAACATTGTAAAACATGCCGAAGCCCGTGAGGTGAAAGTTACCCTTTACCTTGACACTGACCTGCTGACCCTGATGATCTGCGATGACGGCAAAGGTTTCTCACCCGAAACCATTGTAAACAACAGTGGAAACGGAATTCACAACATGCGTGAACGGGCAATTTTATTACAAGGACAAATAGATATACGCTCTACCCCTTTGCAGGGAACAACAATCATTTTAAAAGTACCAATTATTACAACTTATGCCAAAAATCAGAATTTTTCTCGTTGATGACCACCAACTTGTCAGGGATGGAATTAAATCGTTGCTGATCAGTGCCGAAGAACTCCATATTCTGGGAGAAGCCTCCTCAGGCAGAGAGTGTTTTGAAAAAATTGCCATTGAACCACCCGATATCCTTATCCTCGACATCTCATTACCTGATACCAATGGCATTGAGATCACCAAACGGATTTCAGCAGAGTATCCTGCCACCAGGGTACTCATTCTCTCCATGTACACCAATGAGGATTTCATTTTTAATTCGGTAAAAGCAGGCGCCCGCGGTTACCTGCCAAAAAACACCTCCAGGGAGGAACTCCTGAATGCCATTCATGCCATTTACGAAGGGGAAGAGTTTTTTTCGGATTCCATCTCACGTATCATGCTGAAAAGTTATGTACGAAAAGCAAAGGAAGATGACATGACTTCCCCTGGGAATTCCATTTCACTTACTACCAGAGAGATAGAAATCCTAAAACTATTTGCCGAAGGTTTTATCAACAAGGAGATCAGCGATCAGCTGGATATCAGTATCCGTACGGTGGAAACCCATAAAAACCATATTATGAAAAAGCTGGAGCTGAAGTCGACCGTTGAACTGATTAAATATGCCATCAGGAACAAAATTGTGGAAATTTAACCATGATGGAAAGCCGGAGGATTATTTTTGACGATATCTCCGATATAAAATCGCCCTGCTGCATAAGAGTTTGCCCTTTTGAACCTACGGAAACCACGTAGTATTTCCCCCGGTTTTAGCTTATTAAAATTCAGTAGTTTACAGGATTGTGTGAACAATCCGGCTGTGGTAATATTGCATGTGAAATTATTAACAAAAAACACATCGCAATGAAAATGGAAACAGCCTTTTTCAAATCAATTGTACTTGCAGCTTTTTTTATATCGCTTGCATCGCTTTCATTTGCCCAGTTACAGGATGAAAACAAAATGGAAGATACCACCAGCAGCGCTGCCACATTTAGCGCTGGTGCCGACCTGGTAAGCCGCTACATCTGGCGGGGTACCGATTATGGGAATTCACCTGCCATTCAGCCGGCTATTGCCTTTTCAGTTGCGGGGTTCAAAGCCGGTTTCTGGGGTTCTTACGGTCTTGGAGCGTATTCCCGACAAATCAACGATTCAACGATTGCAAACATGGGCCATTATGCAGAGGTTGATTTTTACCTTTCTTATACGTTAAAAGGCTTCACCATTATGGCCTACGATTACTTTTTGCCTAATTCCCTGGAACCAAATAACGGAAACAAATACTTCAATTTTAAAAATAAAACAACCGGTCATACGGTCGAGATTTGCCTGTCATGGGCAGGTCCTGAAAAATTCCCTCTGCAACTCTACGCGGGTACGCTGGTTTATGGTGCTGATAAAGGGAAAGATTCTACTGGTGTTTACGGAACCGGAAACAAGAACAACTACTCCACCTATTTTGAAGCAGCTTACCAGTTTAATGTCAAAGGTTTCGGACTCAAACCATTTGTCGGCGGAATTCCCTTTGGTTCATCCTGGTACGGGCCATCAGCCGGGGTGATCAATGCCGGATTGACCATTACCAAATCCCTCACCATTACAAAAGATTATTCTCTGCCCCTGTTTGGCTCTGTAATAACCAATCCTCAGGCGCAGAGTGTGTTTTTGGTATTTGGTCTATCACTGTAGCATGCGAATAAAAGAGATCATAAATCGTAAATCGTAAATCGTAAATCTAAAATTGTATGACAGGCACAATCGATGTTGGATCAACCGGGTTTATGCTGTTATCGGCAAGCCTGGTTATGTTAATGACGCCGGCACTGGCGTTTTTTTATGGTGGCCTGGCCACGAAAAGGAACATATTGGGGATCATGATACAAAGTTTCGCCTCTTTAGGTTGGACAACTGTTTTATGGGTCACATTCGGATATTCGCTTTGTTTCAGTGGCGGAGAAGGCGGGATTTTCGGGAACCTGGATAAAATCTTTCTGAACGGTATTACGATCGATTCCATTTATTCAGGCAACGGAAAAATCCCCGAAATTGTTTTCATTGTTTACCAGATGATGTTTGCAATCATCACCCCGGCCCTCATTACAGGTGCGTTTGTAAATCGTGTAACCTTCAGGTCATACATGATCTTTCTGACTGTTTGGCAGATCATGGTGTACTATCCGTTTGTGCACATGATCTGGGGAAACGGGTTGCTCGCGCAATGGGGTGTTCTTGATTTTGCAGGTGGGATTGTAGTACATGCCACCGCAGGTTTTGCAGCCCTGGCTTCGGTATTTTATGTAGGTGCCCGATCAGATAAAAATTCGACGCCCAACAGTATCCCCCTTGTTGCCATCGGGAGTGGTTTATTATGGTTTGGATGGTACGGTTTCAATGCCGGCAGTGAGTTACAGGTAGATAAAATCACAGCGCTGGCATTTATTAATACGGATGTTGCAGCATCCTTTGCAACGGCAGCCTGGGTGGCCATTGAATGGATCCGCGAAGGGCGTCCGAAACTTCTTGGGCTGTTGACAGGTTCCATTGCCGGTTTGGCAACCATCACTCCATGCGCGGGATTTGTCCCCATGTGGTCGGCGCCCATCATCGGAGTAGCGGCCGGTGTGACATGTTACCTGGCTGTACAATTAAAAAACAAGTTGAATTGGGATGACGCGCTCGATGTATGGGGAGTTCATGGAATCGGCGGTGTGCTTGGAACCATTCTGCTTGGCGTTTTCGCCACAAAAATGATCAACCCGGCCGTTATAACCGAAGGATTGTGGTTTGGACAAAGTTCATTTTTCCTTAAACAACTGATCACTGTAATTGCCGCTTCAGCCTACGCCTTCATTTTCACCTACATCATGCTGGCATTGATCAACCTGGTAACAAAGGTGCGTGTGTCGGAACAACATGAAAAACAAGGCCTGGATGTGGCGTTGCATGGAGAAAAAGCATACGATGAAGGAAGCCTCTGATCTATTGCTTCATTGCCTTTAATATCGCAGGCCCCAATTCCTGGATCGCATTTTTACTGATAAAATCGGTGGCACCTGCTGCAATACATTGGTTTCTGATCACTTCGCTAGTTGAACCGGTCACCACTATAAATGGCACATCAGGAACGCGCTCCATCCGTAAAATGAGTGCAGAACGCCAATCAAAACCAGGCATACTAAAATCTGAAATAATGATATCAGGTTTGAATTCCTGCAATGCGGTTAAAAATGTTTCTTTATCTTCAACTATCTGAAATTCGCAGGGATTAAGTACTTTTTTCACTTCCCGTTTCACCAGATAAGCATCGGAAGGAAGATCTTCTATTTGTAAAATTCGATACATGCTCCGTTAAATGATTTCATAATGCTAATATACATCAAATATAGACAAAATAAACTGATTTTAACATTTATATGATTATTTTCCCCCGGATGTTATGTCTCTCTTCAAATTCACTTTATCTTTGACAATGGTCCCATAAAACTCCTCACCCTTCCAAAAAAGAAAAGGGAAATAACTATCCAGTTGTTCGGGAATGGATTCAGCCTGGAGACCTGAAACTAATTTAAACCAAACAAACAATGCGACAATTTACGAGGATTCAGGAAGTTAAGGATTATCTGAAAACCGAGATTCAAAAAGGCTTGACGATTGGATTTGTCCCCACCATGGGTGCTTTGCATGAAGGCCATTTGGGACTGATCCGGCGATCAAAATTGGAGAACGACATAACAGTTTGCAGCATTTTTGTTAATCCGATTCAGTTCAACAATCAGGAGGACCTGGCAAAGTATCCCCGAACTTTTGAACAGGACCGGAGAATGCTGGAGGAACATGCCTGTGACGTGGTTTTTGCACCTGAGAAGGCCGAAATGTATCCGGATGGCGAAATTTACCTGCTTGACATTGAATTCGGTATGCTCGATAAGGTGATGGAGGGTAAATTCCGTCCGGGGCATTTCAACGGGGTCGCTATCGTTGTTAAAAAACTGTTTGACATCGTAAAACCAACCCGGGCCTATTTCGGCAAGAAAGATTTCCAACAACTTGCTGTCATTAAGTACCTTGTTGAAAAACTGGAACTGCCAGTGGAAATTATCTCCTGCGAAACGATCAGGGAACCGGATGGACTCGCGATGAGTTCACGAAATACGCGACTTACAAACGCTGAACGGAACATTGCACCGAAAATTTATCAGATATTATGTGATGTTAAAGAAAAAGCAGGTACAATCCCGGTGAGTGAATTAAAAGAATGGGGAATAAAAAAAATACAGGAAAATCCGGCATTGCGTGTTGAATACTTTGAAATCGGTGATAAGCAGAGCCTGTTGCCGGCTGAGAACTGGAAATACAAAAACCAGCTGGTAGCATTTATTGCTGTTTTTCTTGGTGAGGTGAGGCTGATCGACAATATTGAACTTTTTTCGTAATTTTGCATGATAATGCTGTTTCAGGTTGTGAAACCATAGAAGCAATAAATCAACTGCCGTATGACCTTTTTCGACGGAAAAACACATTCGTCAAAGGTAAAAAAACACATTGATGGCCGAATTCACTCTTGAAGAACCCCCCGGAACCAATAAAGTTACAACCTTTATTAAATTTACAATTTTCTTAGGTCTGGGCATTTTCATCATTTGGTTATCTCTCAGGGGATTAACGCCTGACGAAAGAGTTCAAATCATACACTCCTTTCGCATTGCCAAATACAGATGGGTAATCCTTACCATTTTAATGGGTATAACAAGTCACCTGCTCCGCGCCTTGCGATGGAGGTTGTTCCTTGAGCCAATGGGATACCATCCCTCGCTGAAAAACACTTTTTTTGCAGTAATGGTGGGATATTTCGCGAATATGGCATTCCCCAGACTGGGAGAAGTAACGAGGTGCGGAATTCTTGCACGTTATGAAAAGATTCCTTTCAATAAATCATTTGGCACGGTGATCACTGAAAGGACCATTGATATGATCTTATTCATCATGTTATTCTTTCTGATGATTGTGACCCAGGCCGGAACAATCGGACATTATCTTAACTCATATATTTACCCGAAACTGGCCGAAAAATTCAACAATCCCATATTCAGTAAGGTTTTTATTTTTTCATTGGTAACCCTGGGGATCATCATTATATCCATGGTTTACTTACTTCGCAGAAAAATCGCGAATTCAAAAATTTTCCATAAAGTTACAAATCTGATCCTTGGTTTCTGGGAAGGACTAAAATCACTCAGTCAGATCAACAAACCCGGGCTTTTCATTTTTTATTCAATCGCCATCTGGGCACTTTATTTTTTCATGATCTATGTCTGCTTTTTCTGTTTTGCGGATACGTCTACCCTCAGCCCGGGAGCAGCTCTTTCAGCATTGGTACTGGGAAGCGTTGGAATTATGGTCACCCCTGGAGGTATCGGATTGTATCCGGCAATTATCCAGGAAACCATGTTGCTTTATGGTATCGTTCGTACGACAGGATTGGCTTTGGGATGGATTTCATGGGTTGCCCAAACCAGCATGATTTTATTTATAGGTGGTATTTCACTGATTTTACTCTCATTCAACAAACAAAAAAATGGACAGGCTTAGCATAATAAAGTCAAAAATTTATACCTGGGATCATATCAGGCGACAAATTGCCATCTGGCGCTTTAAAAGCAAAACCATTGTTTTTTCAAATGGCTGTTTTGATGTACTTCACCTTGGTCATGTTGAATACCTGGCCAAAGCCCGCGATTTGGGCGGCATTTTGCTTGTTGGGCTCAATTCTGATGACTCGGTTCGCAGGATAAAAGGTGCCCACCGCCCGGTAAACAATGAAGAAGCCCGTGCCATCACGCTTGCAGCTTTTTCATTCGTAGATGGTGTTGTTATTTTTGGGGAAGACACACCTCATGAACTGATCAAATTGGTTCAGCCTGATATCCTGGTTAAAGGCAAAGATTATGAAGGAAAAGAGATCATAGGCAGCGATGTGGTGAAAGCACGGGGAGGAAATGTTGTAACCATTGAACTTACCCGGGGTTATTCAACTACCCATACCATTGAATTGGCACAGAAGGTACACCTTTAGAATTTACGATTTACGATTTACGATTTACGATTTACGATTTGGGAACGAAAATAGTCAAGTAACGGGTTACGACCTATAAAACCCGTTCACCCGTTCACCTGTTCACCCGTTCACCTGTTCACCCGTTCACCCGTTCACCCGTTCACCCGTTCACCTGTTCACCAAATTTATGTCCAAACTCAAAACAGCTTTTTTTTGTCAGAACTGTGGCACCCAGGCTCCCAAATGGATGGGCAAATGCAATGCCTGCGGAGAATGGAACACATTTGTAGAAGAGGTTGTCCAACGGGAAGAGAAGGGATTGTCAGGATCAGTGATACGAAATCCCAGGGCAGTTATCCCTGTACGGATTTCTGAGGTTACTTTCAGTGATCAGGCACGACTCAACACACACGATCAGGAACTTAACCGTGTGCTTGGCGGTGGGCTTGTTCCGGGTTCACTCACCCTCATCGGGGGCGAGCCGGGCATTGGCAAATCAACTTTGATGTTACAGGTAGCCCTGAAATGTTCCGACCGGAAGATTCTTTATATTACCGGTGAAGAGAGCGACCAGCAAATCAGGATGCGAGCTGAAAGACTCGGAATTAAAAATGACAACTGTTTTATTCTGACAGAGACCAATACCCAGGCTATTTTCCAGCATCTTGAATCACTCAAGCCCGGCATTATCATTGCCGATTCCATTCAGACACTTCAAACCGACCATATTGAATCATCAGCTGGCAGTATATCCCAGATTAAAGAGTGTGCCGCTGAGATGCAAAAATATTCGAAGCAAACCAACACCCCGGTTTTTTTGATCGGCCACATCACCAAAGATGGCAGCCTGGCCGGACCGAAAATTCTGGAACACATGGTTGATACCGTTCTTCAATTCGAAGGTGACAGGAATTATGGCTATCGCATTCTTCGTTCCCTGAAAAATCGTTTTGGCTCTACCTCCGAGCTGGGAATTTATGAGATGAATGATGCTGGTTTGCGGGAAGTGTCCAACCCTTCCGAGATCCTGCTCAGCCAGCGCGATGAGGCGGTGAGTGGTATCGCGATAGCAGCGATGATGGAAGGACAACGCCCCATGCTCATCGAAACCCAGGCATTGGTGAGCACCGCAGTATATGGAACTCCCCAACGCTCCACCACCGGCTTTGATGCACGTCGCCTGAATATGTTGCTGGCCGTGCTTGAGAAACGGAGTGGTTTCAGACTGGGGCATAAAGATGTATTCCTTAACATTGCCGGGGGCATCAGGGTAGAAGACCCCGCCATCGACCTGGCAGTAGTCGCAGCTGTTCTATCTTCAAACCAGGATTCTCCTGTCGATTCAAAAACCTGTTTTGCTGCTGAAGTTGGCCTGAGTGGGGAAATTCGCCCTATTAACCGAGTGGAACAGCGTATTTCCGAATCTGATAAGTTGGGATTTTCACGAATTTTCATCTCCCGGTACAATACCAAGGGACTTGATTTCAAACGATTCTCCATTCAAATAATCCCCGTTGCCAAAATTGAGGAGGTCTACAGGAAGTTGTTTTCCTGACAAATATGGGAATGCTGAACCAGGATTAAAAAACGGTTAAAATTTCCTGACACATCTCACATAGACAGTGCTCGATTTATTTGTCCAACCCACATGACCATCAGGCGGAACAGCATCAAATACACCCACCCAGGCCGCCGGAGTTGATTGCTGGGTCGAACTCCAATACAAATTTCCAAATCCCCCTATGACGACTTTGTGTACATACATGGAGTCAATTTCATCACGTGATGGAAGAAACCAATCGGTATATCCATTCTGTGTTGATGTGTCGCATACCCTTGCAGCAATTTCAGGAGTCGGGCAGGCCGCGATGATGTCGGCGGTATTCTGCAATCCTGTTCCCATTTCCGTTCCATTGGCTCCGTAAATTGAATCGGTATTACACCCATACTCGAAGATGCCGGGTTGATCTGTCTCGGCTGAAATATATCCATGCTGCCCGGAAGGATCAATATTGAATATAACCCCTCCTCCATAATGCTGACCTATTGAAAAAGCATTGGTGGCATTGAGCTTCAGCCATCCACTCCCGTCAAAGAGGTAAAGACCGTTTCCCAGGGGCCCGTTTGAAATTACATAAATCAACAAGCCGATGGCAGGGCTGGCGGGCCGGTTGTTAAAATCTATCCTAGGAAGCAACAGTCCTTTGTTATCAGATGAAACTTCAAGCATCGCCGAAGGATCAGGGGCACTTCCGTTCGTGTTTACTGACACCTGGCTCATTGCTTCATGAATATTCAATAAATACAAAAATGCCAAAAGAAATAATATCCGGTTAAAAGTTTTCATATCAATTTCAGGTTAAAACATATTTCATTTATTCATTGAATTGACCTCGAAATATTCAATACAAATATAGCATACAAATACTTTAATGCGTCAATTGAAAGAAAAAAATTGATGTATTTTCTGTTGCCGGAGATCAAATACAATAAACGGAGTGAAAATCAATGATTAGCGCAAGGTGATCCGGCTTTTATTGCGATCAGGCATTGCTATCGGATTCCAGTTCCTGTAAAATCCGGTTAACGTCTTCTTCCGTGGAGGTGAGTTTTTTTCTGCATATTTTAATCAGGAGGGCAGCTCTTTTAACCTTTTCAGATAATAGATCTACAGAAATTTCACCCCCTTCAATTTCAGATACGATTTGCTGTAGTTCATTGTATGCTTCAGCATAGTTTGGCTCTTTACTCATTACTTTCAGATTTATTTACAGATATGGTTGTACTTAAAATGCTCCCGTCAGCAAGGATGGTTCTCAACAATGTTCCCTCCTCAACATCCCCGACAGTTTTCAACGCTTTACCCTTCACCATGGTAATGGTGTAACCCCTTTTCAGCACATTCACCGGGTTTAACAGTTCAATATTCTTCACTAAACTTACCAAGTTAATCAAATGAACATGAATGAAATTTAAGGCATTACCGGAAACCGTTGTCTTCTGAATAACAAGTTGTTCCTGCTTCCGTTTGATAAAATAAACTGATTGCTGCTGAATAGCTTTTATTTCCTGCTGCACTTCGTTTTTGTTTTGCGACAGCCTTGACAAAGTCACCGATTTGAAGTAACGTACGGTATTCAGTATTCTTGTTTTTTCCTCCCGGATCAACCTGGAAAACTTTTCTGCCAGTGTATTCTCTGCATTTTTAACCGGCACAGCGAAATTATGAAACTTTTGTATCAGATAATCTGCCAATTCAGTGGGCGTGATGGCGTTTTTATAAGCCACCATTTCAGCAACAGTTTCATTGGTTGAATGTCCGATGCCGGTAACAACAGGAAGTGGGAATAAGGCAATTGCTTTTGCCAGTTCATAATTATTATAGCAGGTTAACCCAACATCCCCTCCCCCACCCCGGATGATCGCAACCACGTCAAAGTGATGAATAACACGTTTGATACATGCCAATTGAGCCAGAATGGAATTAACTGCATTTTCACCCTGAAGCAATGCCGGAAACAGCATGTGAAAAAATGCGTATCCCCAATCATTTTCATCAATAATTTTACGAAAATCAGCATATCCTTTACTGGTTTGCACAGATATAACCGCAACTCTCTGGGGCAACAATGTCAACATCAGGGATCTGTTGGTGTCAAAAACACCTTCCTTTCTGATCCTTTCAATGGTTTGCAATTTCTCCCTTTCAAGTTCACCCAACGACCATGACGGGTCGATATCGAGTATCCTCAAACTCAGTCCATAAACAGGGTTATAGGAAATTTTCGCACAAAACAGGATTTTGATCCCGCTTTTCAACGGTTCGTGCAACAAACTTAAAAAATTATCATTGATCCGTTGAAAATCATCCTTCCAGATCGTCGATCTTATTTCGGCAACAACTTTGCCATCGGTTTTTTCCACAAGATCGGGATAGCAATGGCCAGATTGGGGATAATGGTTCAACTTATTCATCTCGGCCTTGATCCAGAATGAACTCTGATATCTTTCCGCAAGGGTTTTCTGAATGCTCAGGGTTACTTCTGAGAGTGTAAATATGGTACGGTTATTCACTTTTTCAGACATAAAAATTAATCTGTATCTGGTTGCTGAGTTTAAACAAAGTTACACGAAAACTTAATTTAATTACCTTTGTGTGTGAAAAACATCCCGTAAAACCACTTATCATGCCTTTTATACCCAAGCTTCTGCTAACTTCGGTCGCCATTCTGATTGCCGGCTATCTGCTGCCGGGGATCCATGTTAACTCGTTTTGGACGGCATTGCTGGTTGCTTTGGTGTTGAGTTTTTTAAATGTTTTTCTGAAACCGTTCATGGTAATCCTCACCATTCCGTTTACAGTGATAACCTTCGGCCTGTTTTTGCTGGTCATCAATGCCATCATCATCATGATCGCAAGTTCATGGGTAAATGGTTTTAAGGTTGATGGTTTCTGGTGGGCAATGGTATTCAGCATTATTCTCTCCGTCATTTCTTCTCTGTTGGAAAGTTTGGTTAAACACGATGAGAGCACGCGAAATTTCTGATAAAAAGGAGCTTGTTGATGTCATTCAACGAGCCCAGTATTGCCACCTCGCCATGGTGGATCTTGAAGGAAAGCCTTATGTACTCCCCATGAATTTCGGTTTCAGGGAAGATGTGATTTATCTTCACGGGGCGCAGCATGGGAAAAAGATCGATATCCTGAAACAACATCCCGAAGTTTGCATTAACTTCACAACCGATCACCATCTCAGGTATCAAAACGAGCAGGTTGCCTGCTCCTGGAGCATGAAATACCGAAGCGTACTTTGTTATGGTCAGGCTGAATTCATCATGAAACCGGAAGAGAAAATTGAAGCATTTCATATTATTATGGCCCAATATGCAAAAGGTGAGTTTAAATTTAATCCTCCGTCTATTCGTGAAGTCAATGTATGGAAAGTCAATGTAGTAAAGTTTGAAGGCAGAGCGTATGGGTATTAGTGACAGGTGACGCGTGACAGGTGACAGGTGACGCGTGACAGGTGACAGGTGACGCGTGACAGGTGACAGGTGACGCGTGACAGGTGAAATGGGTTACTATGGCCTTTCACCATTTCACCATTTCGCAATTTTACCAGTTTACCAGTTTACCAGTTTACCAGTTTACCAGTTTACCAGTTTACCAGTTTACCAGCTTACCAGCTTACCATGGACTATAAAGATTACTACAAAATTCTCGGTGTTTCCAAGGATGCCTCACCAGAGGAGATCAAAAAGCAATACAGG
>CAIQUS010000059.1 GCA_903875045.1 uncultured Bacteroidales bacterium | reverse complement strand
TACCGTGCTCGACATTAGAGGGACGGCTTACCTCTTGTGCTAACTGGTATTACAAAGGGTGAGCCACAAATTGTCAGCAAGTCGTAAAGGTGTGATTAAACTCAGCTAATCACCTGGGACTGAAACACAAAAAAATTAATGTTTTTTTTATTAATTGGATTTTTACGGAAATACGTAATTGTACTTTGCGGATTTCCGCAATAAAATCGCGTATGTTACGCGAAAACGCGTAAGGTTTTCAGGTAAAAATGCTATCAGTTATCTTCCGGAGCCGGGTTGATATTATATTTGGCTATCTTCCTGCTTAGCGCATCACGATGTATGCCCAGCGCATCTGCCGCTGCCTGATGGTTGTATTTTGCTTTTTTGAGCGCCTTCTGTATGAGGTTCAGTTCATTGGTTTTCAAATTGAATGAACTTTCAGACTCCTCGGAATTTGTTGTTTTTGGAGGCTTTACAGGGAAGTCATTTATCCCAAGCAAGTTGCCGGTACAAAGGATCGCTGCCCGTTCAACCATATTTCTCAATTCCCTGACATTGCCTGGAAAACTATAATTCATAAGGGCGTCCACTGCCTCCTTTGAAACACGGAGATTAGGTTTGTTGAATCTCATGGCATAGGAGTCAACAAAATGGTTCAGCAAAGGCTTAATATCAGCTGGTCTTTCCCTTAGTGCAGGAATATGTATATGGAGGGTGTTTAGCCGGTGAAGGAGGTCGAGGCGGAATTTTTTCCGGTCCACCCGCTTATCAATATCATGGTTGGTGGCGGAAATGACGCGAAAATCGGTGCGAATCTGATTGGTATCCCCTACCCTGGTTACCACCTTCTCTTCGGTGGCACGCAAAATCTTTGCCTGCAGGCTCAATGGCATATCGGCAATTTCATCAAGAAACAAGGTTCCCTGGTGACAGACTTCAAAGAACCCCATTTTATCGGTAACTGCACCGGTAAATGATCCCTTTTTGTGACCGAAAAATTCGCTTTCCAACAGAGATTCCGTGATAGCACTGCTGTTTACAGCACAAAAAACATGTTCTTTTCTCGGGCTTGAATAATGTATGATCCTGGCAATATTCTCTTTTCCTGTCCCGCTCTCGCCGGTTATCAGCACGTTTGAATCCGGATATTTTGCAGCTGTAATGGCTTGTTCAAAAACTGCGAGGATTTGCGGACTGATGCCAATAAACTGGCGATCGATCTTTTCTTCAAGGTTTTTTGATATCAGGGAATTCCGTTCTTCCATGTGCTTCAGCTTTCGCTGCATCTGAAGGTATTTCTGAGTACGTTCGATGGCAATCTGAATATCGATATACCTGAACGGTTTGCGCAGATAATCAAATGCCCCGAGCCTCATGGCCTTGATCACGGTATCCATATCGCCATGTGCGGAGATAATGATGACTTCCATTCCGGGGTACTGAACTTTCACCTCCTTTAAAATATCAAGACCGTTTACACCAGGCAACCGGACATCAAGAATGAGGAGGTCAATCACGTGGTTGGCTAATACTTTCTTGCCTTCGGTAGCAGTGTTGTCTTCAAATGATTCATACTCTGAATCGTGAAAGAACCCATTCAATTCCTCAGTAAACTGCTTCTCGTCATCAAGGATGAGTATTTTAATTTTTTCAGTCACGCCCATCTTTAAAATTTCTTTTGAGTTTCCAAAAGTAGTTTAATTTTTGTTCCATGCAGATCATCGCTGATAATTTCAATGGTACCTCCCATCTCCTTAATTATCTGATAACAAATTGTTAATCCGAGTCCGGTACCTTTACCTTCCTCCTTGGTTGTGTAAAAAGGAAGGATGATATGCTGAATGTCGTCGTTGCTGATTCCAACGCCATTATCTGTAACTTCAACGATCAAAAAGTGGCCCTCCAGGTATGACCTGACTTCAATGATCATTTCAGAAAAGTCATCTTCATTGCTTTTCTTGTCGATCAGGGCATCTTTTGCATTGGCTAAAAGGTTGAGGATAACCTGTTCAAATTTATAAGTATTGCCAAGGATTTGAGGGATTTGCCTGCCAAAATGAACGTCGAGATTGATGCCAAGATGTTTAAATTGTTCCCTGATCATTGAAAGGGCATTGTCGATGCTTGCATTCACATCGAAGGCCGTGAGGACAAAATCATCATGACTCCTGGAAAAAGCCCTGATATGGTCGATGATATTTCTCATTCGGGTGATATTTTCGAAAATTTTGTCTGATTTTCTCTTGAGGAATTCAAGATCGATCTTATCGACTCTGGCGGCATCAAATAAGATTTTATCCATTACCAATGAAATAATATTCAGTGGCTGGTTGATTTCATGAGCGATGCCTGCCGCCATTTGTCCGAGATTTGCCATACGATCGGCATGCAACTGTTTGGTTTCCATCTTTTTTCGCTGTGAAATATCACGAATGATCACCATAAAAGCAACGGGTGTCCCATCCGGGCCTTGTATCAAGGTAGAGCTGGTTTCACCGGCAAACAGGGAACTGTTCTTTTTCCTGATTTTTATCTCAATGTTTTGTGCAAGCCCGTCATTCAGGGTCCTCTCAATTATTTCTTTTATGGTATTTTTTTCATCAGGGGGGGTAAACCGAAAAAAATATTTGTTCACAAGGTCATCCCTGATATCGGCTCCGAAAAGTTCGAGCGCGATTTCAGAAACCTCAGTAATGACACCTTTCATGTTGACGATCAAAATACCATCGGGAGAAGCATTCAACATGGTTCTGTATTTTTCTTCGCTTACTTTAATGGCTTCCTCCGCTTTTTTTCGCTCGGTGATATTGGATATGGTATTCTGCATTCCTATCACTTTACCGTCTATCTTGATCAGTTTTGCAGAATGAGAGACCCACCTGGTTCCTCCCTGGCTATCGATGATTCGGTATTCATATTCTCTTACTTCATAATCATCGGCAAAGACCTTTTCCCAAACCTGCCGGCAACGCTCTGCATCTTCGGGATGTATGATGTCTGGTATATGTTTCCCGATAAAACTATCACCTTTATATCCGATAACGTTCTCGCACTGGGGACTAACAAAGGTGATGATACCTTGCGAATCTGAAATGGTGGTAAGGTCGAGGCTGTTGTTAACAACTGTCTTGAACAATTCCTCACTTTTGCGCAAAGCCTCCTCAGCCAGCCTGCGTTCGGTAATCACTTCAAATACTGCAACGAAATAGTTTGTTTTCGGGCTGTATGCAGCAATGGAGAGCCACATATTCAATTGTTCAATGTAAATTTCGAACACTTCGGGGATGCCGGTTTGGGCAACCCGGCCATAGGTTTTTATCAATTCCGGATCCGATTCAGATATCCCGGGGACAATCTCTGACACTTTTTTACCAACAACATTCTTTAACCCGGTCAGGCTTTCGAAACTATTGTTCACCAGCAGATATACAAAATCATGAGGACAGCCATCTTCATACAGCATCTGGCAATAAGCATATCCATTGAGCATGTTATCAAAAAGGGAGCGAAAGTGATTTTCGCTTTTTCGCAATTCATCCTCTGCCAGTTTGCGATCGGTGATGTCGAGTACCATTCCAACTGAACGGATAATCTGGCCGGTATCATCCTTTATATGTTCGCATTTTTCATACACATGCCTTATCTCACCAGTAGACCACCTAATAATCCGGTGCTCAATTTCATAGGTATCTTTTCCCTCGGCAACCGAATTTGCATAAGCGGTGTTTACCAAGTCAGAATCCTCGGGATGGATCGCTTTGAGAAAAGCATCGTGGGTAATGGTGTCACTTTTCGGATTCAACCCAAAGATTCGAAAGGCTTCATCCGACCATTTTAACTGGTTGGTTTGAAGGTCCAATTCCCAGCTACCCAGATGGGCAATGGCCTGGGTTCTGTTTAACCGTGACTCGTTTTCTTTAAGAAATTCTTCTGATATTTTTCGCTCGGTTATATCCTGAACAGTACCAGTTCCCCTGATAGGTTGGCCCTTATCATTGAATTCGAATTTGCCCTTTGCGAAAATGTAGTGGACCGAACCATCCCGATGAATCACCCTGTATTCCAGCGCAGGAGAGTTGCCATCAGACAAATTGTTTTTCATGCTGCTGTTGAAGATGCCAATATCATCGGGATGGAGCACTTTCAACAACGATTCCGGGCTTCCATCATAGAAGGAGGGATCTATGTCGAAAACACAGAACATCTCTTTCGACCACTTTACTTCATTTGTGATCATATTCCACTCCCAACTCCCGATATGGGCAATCTGCTGAGCCTCTGTCAGAATTGAATTAACCCTGGTCAATTCACTGGCTGATTCTTTCAAAAGCATTGCGTCACTTTTTATTTTCTGTTTCTGAAGGTATAATTCAATAAAAATATTGATTTTACTTTGCAGTACCCGGAAATTAAACGGTTTAAAGATGTAATCAACTGCTCCATGATCATATCCTTTGAGCGCATCCATTTCGTTGATATGACTTGCCGTAATAAAGATTACGGGAACATTTTCTCCCGGACGTTCCTGGTTCATCTTTTGAGCCAGCTCATAGCCGGTCATTTCAGGCATTTGAACATCGATGATTGCCAGAGCAAGCTCACTACCAAGGGTTTTCTCGAGTGCCTCCTTTCCTGAAAGTGCCTGGATCAGATTGACTTTGAGATTTCTGATGATATGTTCAAGGAAAACCAGATTCCCTGCGTTGTCATCGACGATCAAAAGGTTTGGTAGATTATCCATGGGAAGAATTAATTGATAAGGGTTAAGGAAAAAGTTCGTGGCAGCATATTCGTCAATCGTAATTCGTAATTCGTAATCATTAATAGCACAGCCATTCCTTCGGGAGCACCTGTTTTGCCTGTATCTGGCTTTTAACCATCACAACCAGGTTGTCGCTGCCTGTCCGTTCGAAATAGCCAACGGTGATCCGGTGGTACCCTTTTTCGAGCGGGATATCCCCTTGCTTTTCCTGCATTCCGTGAAGACCATCGTTGTTTACCACCTGCAGGTCATCGATCCACAAACGACTTCCATCGTCGGAACTGGTGTAAAAAAAATAAACACCCGATTCGGGGACCCTGATATACCCTGTGTATTCAAAGCAAAAATTATCATCCCGGTTTCGCGGGGTGAATACAAAATCAGGAACCGTTCCCTCCTTCACAGGCTTCAGGGTTTTGAAATCAGGCAGGCTGTCCCAAACTCCTTCGTAATACCGGTAAAACAATCCCGGAGCCATTTTCCGTTCAGGATTTGTGTTAAGTGCTTTCAACGGTGTGACTTTGTTAAATTCTTTGGTTATGGTGGCACTCACCGGTCTGCCATCGCGAAAACACCTTGCACTCAGGACAGTGGTCGATTTCAACAGAATTGGTCCTCTATATAAAGTGGAGGTGATGCCCGGATCAGATTTGCCGGTGTTATACCTGATTTCAACATTTTCGCGGTCACTTGTCAGAACGACATTCAGCGTATCAACAAAAGTACTGAACTCAGTTTGAAATGCCGGTGGGTTGGTTTGATCAAGTTTGCCCTGTAAGTAAAGAACAATCACGCTGTTGATTGAATCGGGCGCCTTTGATGGAAGTGTCATCACGAGTGCATCGTTTTGTCGCCTGACCTCTAAGGGCGTTCGTTGAGGATCGGCCAGTAAAAAACTTTTCAACTGTTCATTCAATACCCCTGGAAGGATCAATTGTCCACTGGCAGGCCAATCGAATACGTGGAGGTACAGGATGGTGCCGGCGGCTCCCGTTTTTTGGGTACAACGGCCCCATGGCAACTGGCTGAACGGACTTGCGTGGGTTCCATAAATTGATTCACCGTTCACCTTCATCCATTTTCCGATGGCTTCCAGGCGGTCGAGGCTTTCCTGAGGAAACAATCCTTCAGCTGTCGGGCCAACATTCAAAAGGTAATTGCCCCCTTTCGAGGCAATGTCGGCCAGCATCCTGATAATCTCTTTGGTTGACTTAAACTTTTTATCCTGCTTGTTGTAGCCCCAATGATCGTTCATGGTCATACAGGTTTCCCAATCCAGTCCCGGAAGTCCGGTTGATGGAATTTGCTGCTCGGGAGTTCCGAAATCCCCGCCGAATGCACCTTCTTTGGTCATGCCTTCCATGTCGAGCCGGCCCGCACCCACCCTGTTATTCACCAGCAGATCCGGCTGAAGACCCCGGACATAATTGTAAATCTCCTTGCCATACCTCTCGTTCCAGGTATTTTCCCATTCCCCGTCGAACCATAAAACACCGATTTCGCCGTAATTGGTAAGCAATTCTTTCAATTGGGCCTTCATATAGGCTACATACCGATTAAAATCGGCCCCCTCGACAGAACGGTCTTTTTCCCATTCCCGGCGCGGCAGGTAATCGGGATGATGCCAATCCATGATACTGTGATAAAAGCAGAATTTCAACCCGTATTTTTTACACGCGGCTGCAAGTTCTTTCATCGGATCCCGTTTAAAGGGTGTAAGCATGATGTTGAAATCCGTTTGTCTGGTATCGAACATGCAAAATCCATCATGATGTTTGGAAGTGATGACGATGTACTTCATCCCGGCATCCCTTGCAGTTTTCACCCAGGCATCAGCATCAAACTGAACGGGGTTGAATTTTGGCAGGAATTGATTGTACACTTCCAACGGGATTTCAGCCGAAGTACGAATCCATTCACCATAGCCCGTTTTGCCATTCCATTCACCGGCCGGTACGGCATACAGCCCCCAGTGGATGAACATGCCGAAGCGGGCATCGCGCCACCAGTCCATGCGTGATCCGGGATCCTTTTCATGTGTTGCCGGATCGGGGATTTCGGTTGCGGATGATGAGGAACGGGATGATAAAAAAGGGAGCCTGGAGGATGCATCAGGGAGGCTCAGGGTGGTTTGAGCAATAATGTTTTGCAAACCAATAAACAAAATGGAGATCGAAAGAAAAAGTAAACGTTTTTTCATGGAAGAATGAATTTAATTGATAGTAATTTATCTTGTCAAAGTAAAGGTTCCTTTTTCATGATGGACAACACCAGGAAACTGACTGGTTTCATAAGTTGCATCGAAAGTATACACATCGGGGGCTGCCATGCTTCCTTTGAAATAACCATTCCAGCCTGAAGAGATATCTTTTGATTCGAAGATCATGATTCCCCAACGATTAAAAATCTGTAGCTTATACCTGGTAATATTTGCACCAACCGGTCTGAAAAAATCGTTTAATCCATCCCCGTTGGGGGTAAAAGCATTTGGAAACCAAATGAGTAACGGACAATCTTTCACTTTAAGATGAGTTGTCACAATGCTGTCGCACCCGGTTGCCATTTGCAATGTATCATGGTAAATTCCGGCGGCTGATTGCTGACCATTCTGGGCAAAATAGGTAAGTCCCTTACATATTGTCGTGTCAACCATGGACGAGTCTGTTCTGTTCACTGTCACCTTAATTGTATCAACCGCCTCGCAATTCCAGGTATTGATAACATGCACCCAATAGGTGCCCGATGTATCAACCGTGATGGATTGAGTGGTCGCCCCTGTTGACCATAAAAAAGTGCCATTGCCAATGCCTGCATCCAGTTTTGTATTGCTTCCCTGGCATACAACCCGGTCGGGCCCCAGCGACAATTCAGGTTTGGGCATCACCACAATTTTTTTGCAACTGGACGACTCGGTTGGTAACCCTGAATTTACTGTAAGTAAAATATTGTAGTTGCCGGTATCAGCATAGATAACAGGTGGTGGATCGAACCCTGTCCAGAATGGGTGTGACACCCCGGTGCATGATGGAAAAAACATGCGGGTTATGGAGGAACTGCCATAGTTCGCAACGAATGCGTAGAGTGTGCCACCATCCCGTAGAACTTCCGAAATCCCATAAGGTTCATTTAATATTCCGTTGTTTTCAATCTGATAACCAGTTACAGGTCCACCGAGTCCTGATTTAAATACAAGGTGAATAACACATTGGTCAGCCTGAACAACACAATTGGTTACAAAACCATTCACACCGCCACAATCACTGATCAGCGTGATGCCGGCGTTTTGGTTTAAACCGCTGATATTTGGGAGGGCCATCCCGATTGGTGACGGATTTGTAAGGGAAGCACCAAATTCAATACGGCTCAAAGTGCTGTTGCCTTTGTTGCATATAAAAGCGTACCAGTTGGAATTTTCCTCAGCAAGTGTAATGCTGGCCGGGGAATTCAACTGACCAATATTTTTGAGGTTGGTTACCAGGGGAATGCTGCCAAGGTTCGGGATAAAATCGAGCCGAAAAAGGCTGTCACCAACAAAATCTGTCAGAAATCCAACCCATTGGGAATTACTATGGACTATGATCAATCCTGAAGCTAAAGAAACATTCGGTAAATTTATTATCTGGGCCGTGGGTATATTTGCAAGGGAAGTACCGAAAACCAATCTTACCAATAAATTACCATCAGCAACAAAACCATACCAAATTCCATTATCCTTTTTAACCTGAATACCGGCCACATGATTTGTGAGCACCCCAAAACTCCCTAAGTCAGTCGTATTTAACGGGAATTGCGTCAGGGAAGTCCCGTAAAAACATCTGATCACGGAGGAATTTCCCGTACTTGTTGTAAAAGTGTAAAAATCGAGGCTGTCCTGAACAAGGGTGATAAAATGGGGAGCATTCAACTTTTGGATTGGGTTTCCCATATTGATCCCATCCGGCTCATAAGATGCATTCCCGGTGCAAAAATTCCAATTGTACGAAACGGCATTAAGCGGTAGCACATCAGTGATCAGAAGCGGATTGCCCAGACAAATGGTGTCAGGTGCATAAAAGCCGGCATTTTGTGCCGAACAAAACGATGAAACCATCCAAAGGAATAAAAAAGTAATGGCTCTGTTTTTCATATTGAATTCCAGATGATGTAGTTCATAGTTCAGGTTTATGAAACTTTTTCAACGAAGAAGCGTTACGATCCCCTTGTTACCGGTTCTGTTCTTGTTATTGTCTTCGTAAAAAATCACCCATACGTAGTCGCCAACAGGGCATACCTCTCCCTTCATCTTCCCATCCCAGCCTTCAAGAATGTCCTTTGATGAAAAAACAACCTGTCCCCACTGGTTGAATATCTCTATATTATATTGTGTAACGTTTTCAGGTGGAAGCCCGACGATGTTAAAATAGTCATTCAAACCGTCGCCATTGGGTGTAAACGCATTTGGGATATAAGGGATCACGTACACAGTCACTACATCGGTAAACTCTTCTCCGCTGCACAAGGTACAATAGGCGGTGTAATTAGTTGTTTGCAAGGGTGCCACCAGGAGCGTTTGCTGATCAGATAAAAATTCGGATCCGATATACCAACGGTAAGAAATTTTATCTCCCGGAGTGATCGGTTCCATGCGGTAAGGAATTTGAGTAACCTCATAGGTGTCGAATGAAGTCGGCACAAATCTCCAGCCTTCCTGGCTGGCACTCCACGAAGTCGAATTCCGGTTCATATTTGGCAAAGTATCGCAATTGTAACCCGATTCATCCTGTATTCCGATGGTACATTTATTATCCCAATTGGCACATACCGGTTTGTTGTAAATATGGGTTTCAATAGTGTCCCCCTCCTTCAAAATTATTTGAAATGAAACCGAAAGATCATCGCAGCCAAACATGGGGCACTGGCACCACATGACGACGAGTTTTCTGTTTGGAGCCTGTCCGACTGTTTGATAAAATATATATGGACTTCCTGCCAGCTTGGGATTCAAGTCCTCCATCGCGCCTAAAATACAATTCTTGGGACTGTCGTTTGCAGCGCTTGGAAGGCGGATATTCCTGGTGGCACCCCAGCTGGGTACATGGGTAAAGCTGATCCAGCCATTTTCGCCGATTGAAAACCGGGTATATTTATTTCCGTAAAATGTAAAATCAAATCCGATATCGAAAGGACCTTCCACTCTGTTATCGAGTGTCGTAACACCATTGGCCAGCTGTCCGAATCTGGCAGTGAGGGTGACAGGGACGCCCGGGTTGATGGTATCGTCTTTTCCCGCAGACAATTGAGAGAAAGCATTCAATGCCGTAAAACCAATCAGGGCGAAAAGGATAATAGGAAAATGAAAAATGAAAAATGAAAAATGAAAACGGAGGAATATGTTTCCGGGTAAACATTTATTTTGAAAAATTCTCATCGTAATTTTTTTTGTCTGTTCGACCGGGAAGCTAATGAAACACCCGGGTACGGGCTTCATTTTTAACTTTTAAGATTTCCAAGCAAATATCCAGTTTTTATCTGAAATAATTTTACTTTTGTTCTTCCAAACGACCTTCATTCAAATCAACGATATTTAATCTCCAAAATTTTAATCTGTTATGAAAAAAGATAGTGCGATTTTCAAGGTCATTAAGGATGAATTGCATAGGCAAACCAACGGGCTGGAGCTGATTGCTTCAGAAAATTTTGTCAGCGATCAGGTATTGAAAGCCATGGGTTCCTGTCTTACCAACAAATATGCCGAGGGATATCCCGGCAAACGCTATTATGGCGGATGTCAAAACGTAGACATTTCAGAGCAGTTGGCCATTGACCGTGCCAAAGAGTTATTCAACGCTGAATGGGCCAACGTACAACCCCATTCCGGTGCCCAGGCCAACATGGCTGTATTGATGACCTGTTTGAAACCGGGTGATACCTTTATGGGACTTGATCTTTCGCATGGAGGTCACCTTTCGCATGGGTCGCTGGTGAATTCATCCGGAATTCTTTACAAAGCCGTTGCCTACCAGGTTGAGCAGGAGTCTGGTATGATTGATTATGACAAAATGGAGGAGAAGGCGCTGTCTACAATGCCCAAACTGATCATTGCAGGCGCATCAGCCTACTCGCGCGATTGGGATTACAAACGTATGCGGAGCATCGCCGACAAGATCGGCGCTTTACTTCTAGCAGACATCGCCCATCCGGCCGGACTGATCGCACGCGGACTCCTGAACGATCCGTTACCCCATTGTCATATTGTTACCACCACCACCCATAAAACCCTGCGTGGTCCACGCGGAGGAATGATCCTCATGGGCAAGGATTTCGAGAATCCATGGAAACTTACCACTCCGAAGGGTGAAATAAAAATGATGTCGCAATTGCTCGATTCTGCTGTCTTCCCCGGGATCCAGGGTGGGCCGCTGGAACATGTCATCGCTGCAAAAGCTGTTTCTTTTTATGAAGCCCTTTCAGACGAATACATGGACTATGTGCTCCAGGTTAAGAAAAATGCTGCCGCCATGTCCAAGGCATTCACCGACAAGGGTTACCATGTTATCTCCGGTGGAACAGACAACCATTTGATGCTCATTGATCTGAGAACAAAATTCCCCAACATTACCGGAAAACAAGTTGAAAATATTCTTGTACGGGCCGACATCACCGTTAACAAAAACATGGTTCCCTTCGACAGCCGTTCGCCCTTCCAAACCTCTGGTTTACGCGTTGGCACACCGGCCATTACGACCCGTGGATTAAAAGAAAAACACATGGCCAAAATCGTAAAGCTGGTTGATGATGTGATTTGTGATATTGATAATGAATCGAATATTATTAAGGTGCGTACAAAAGTGAATGAAATGATGGCGGAATTTCCGCTGTTTGCCTACTAACGTATGCCTACGCTACCTAACCCTACGCTGAAGCGTAGTGCTGATACGCTGCCTAACCCTACGCTTCAGCGTGGGGATAAACCAAAAAGCCTATGAAGACCCTATACCTGATGCGCCACGCCAAAGCCTCCTGGGAGGAGCCGGGTGTGTCGGATGCTGACCGTCCGCTGATTCCCAAAGGGGTCAAAAAAACAAAACTGATCGTGGATTTCCTTTTAAAACGTGAAACATCCATCGATCTGTGGATATCGAGCCCGGCAGTTCGTGCATACGAGACCGCGAAAATCGTTGCAGAGGGGTTAAACTTTCCGGTAAATAAAATCAAAACCGACCGGAAAATTTATGATGGCTACTACGACAGGGTACTCGATATGATCTATGGCACCTCCAATGAATTTAACTCGCTGATAATCTTTGGGCACAATCCGACCATTACCAACCTGGCGAACCTGTTTTTACATCCGGGGATTGCAGACATGGCCACATCGTGTGTCGTTTGCCTGTCATTTAACACAGGAAAATGGGAAGAAATTCCATCAATCGAGGCAATTCAGGAATTCGTTGTATTTCCTAAAATGTTAAAATAGCATGGCCGACCGTAAAAAAGTGCCCATCCTGAACCGCGACCTCAACTGGCTTTATTTCAATGGCCGGGTATTGCAGGAGGCTGCTGATGTACGTAATCCTTTGCTTGAACGGTTGAAATTTCTGGGAATTTTCTCTAATAACCGGGATGAATTTTTCAGGGTACGCGTTGCTACGCTGAACCGGATGATGAAAGTAGAAAGATTTCATTACGATACACCTGTAAACCCAAAGAAAGCGCTTAAGGAGATCGGTGTCCTTGTTCAATCGCAGGAGCGTGAATTCATGCATGTTTACGAAAAAATCCTGGGAGACCTGGCCCCGCACAATATATTTATTGTTGACGAAACACAACTCTCTGAATCCCAGGGAATATTTGTTCGTAAATATTTTCGGGAAACAGTTCGTGGCGGATTATTTCCCATCATGATCAGCAGTTTACGCGACATCTCTTCACTTCGTGATAAATCCATCTATCTTGCCGTTATCGTAGGTCGACATGACAAAGCCCTCAAAGATGATTACGCGCTGATAGAACTTCCCACGAAAACCATTTCGCGCTTCCTGATCCTGCCAACCGAGGGGGAGAAACGCTACATCATCCTGCTCGACGATATAATCAGATACTGCCTTTCCGAAATATTTTCCATCTTCGGATATGATACTTTTTCAGCCTATACTGTTAAAATTACCCGCGATGCTGAGATAGACATTGACACCGACGTTTCAAAAAGTTTTCTGGAAGTGATGACTGAAAGCCTGAAACAGCGGAAGCGCGGAATCCCGGTACGGTTTGTTTATGACAAATCGATCCCGGCCGACCTGTTGAAGATCATCACCAAACGGTTGGAAATCACCAAAGACGATCCCATCCGTGGTGGTGGACGGTATCATAATTTCAAGGATTTTATGGGATTTCCAAACCTCGGGCACCGTGAACTTGAATACGAACCCCTCATACCCCTGATGCATAAGGATTTGCCGCTGAACCGGAGTATTCTTGCATCGATCAGGGAGAAAGACATCATGCTTCACTATCCGTATCAGTCATTCCAATACATTATTGATCTGTTACGTGAAGCTTCCATCGATCCAAAAGTACGGTCGATCAAAATGACCATCTACCGGGCCGCTAAAAATTCGGGAGTGATCAATGCACTGATCAACGCTACAAGGAATGGCAAATATGTTACCGTTTTTATGGAACTCCAGGCGCGCTTTGATGAGGAAGCCAATATTTTCTGGACAGAAAGGCTGCGTGAAGAGGGTGTAAGGGTTATTCACAGCATCCCGGGTTTTAAAGTTCACAGCAAGCTGATTCTGATCCGCAGGAAAGAGAACAACAGCGACTTTTTCTTCTCCTTCATCGGAACCGGAAATTTCAATGAAACTACAGCGCAGATTTATTCTGATGTGAGCCTTCTTACGGCCAATCAAACGATTTGCAATGATGTGGTGAATGCCTTTCACCTGATCGAGGAAAGCTACCGCCCCTACAAGTTTAAATTGCTGGTTGTTGCCCCCGTCAATATGCGTAATTTCTATATTAAGATGTTACACAATGAGATGCAACATGCTGCAGCAGGAAGGGATGCCTGGGTCATCATCAAACTGAACAGCCTTGTTGACGGAGCCATGGTAAAGAAACTTTACAAAGCCAGTCAGGCCGGTGTTAAAATAAAACTCATCATCAGGGGGATATGTACGCTTGTTCCGGGGATACCGGGTTTGAGCGAAAACATTGAAGCCATCAGTATTGTTGACCGTTTCCTTGAACATGCCCGGATCGTTGTTTTCTGCAATGGCGGCGACAACCAATATTATATTACCTCCGCCGACTGGATGGTAAGGAATTTTGATAACCGTATTGAGGTGGCCACCCCGATTCTCGACCCCGGGATTCAGCAGCAGCTTTGGAAAATGCTTGAACTTCAATTATCGGACAATGTCAAAGCCAGGATCATTGGCCCGGAAGAACAAAACAAATATAAGAAGACCAGCGGGCCTGCCATTCGATCGCAAGTGGAGATCTATAATTATTTAAAGGGACAGGTGGAGTAGAATGAGGGCAATGAAAACAATGAAAACAATGTAGGATATGCAGGAAACTGAAATCGATGCCCTTTTCGTAAATCGTAAATCATAAATCATAAATCGTAAATCTTACCTTTTCATGTCTGTCTTAAAATTCATTTTCCGCGTCCTCATCAACAAATACTTCCTCACAACGGTTGCATTTGTAGTATGGATGGTATTTTTCGACAGCAACAACCTATTGACCCGCAATCATTTGCAGGAAAAGCTGGATGGACTTAACCTTGAAAAGCAGTTCTATCTGGAAGAAATCAGAAAAGATTCAACGCTCACCAACCAGTTAATGACCGATAGTACCCAGCTTGAGAAGTTTGCGAGAGAACGCTACCTGATGAAAAAGGAGACTGAAGACCTGTTCCTGGTCATTGACACTACTGTGGATCAACATCCATGAGCACTTTCACCGGTCTGAAAACAGCTTCCTGTTTAAATTTCTCGATGACCGCCACCATTTTTTCCTTCATCCCGCCCGATGAAACCTCGCGTTCCATTTTAAACATGATGTGTTTGATATAATAGTTCATGATTCGTGATACCATCGGAAACTCAGGGCCAAGAATACGTTTTCCGAAAACGAGGCGCAATGCCCGGGCAAGTTCATCGGCCGCCCTGTTCAGTAAATCAGGGTCTTTGTGTTTCAACTTCAAAAGAACCAGCCGGGTATAAGGAGGATATTTGTATTTCTGCCGTTCCACCAATTGTTGTTTGAACATGGCCAGGTAATCATTTTTCACAACATCCCTGATCACAGGATTGTCGGGGCGGAAGGTTTGAATGATCACCCTGCCCTGTTTGTATTTACGCCCGGAGCGTCCGCTAACCTGAGCCATAAGCTGAAAACTACGTTCGGCTGCCCTGAAATCGGGATAGCTCAGCATATTATCGGCATTCAGAATGCAAACCAGGCTTACATTATCAAAATCAAGTCCTTTGGTCACCATCTGGGTACCAACGAGGATGTCAATTTTACGTGCCTCGAAATCGCCGATAATTTGCTGCAGCGAATGTTTGCTCCGTGTCGTGTCAAGATCCATGCGGGTAATCCTTGCTTTTGGAAAGATCAGCCCGAGTTCCTCTTCCACTTTTTCAGTACCAAAGCCCTTCATTTTAATATTTACCCCGTTACATTCAGGGCACTTGTCAGGAATTCGCGAAACATATCCGCAATAATGACAACGCAACTGGTTGCTCTTTTTGTGGTAAACCAGTGTCACATCGCAATTTTTACAGGATGGCATCCAGTTGCAAACCTCGCATTCCAGGCGGAGTGAAAACCCACGACGGTTTTGAAACAGAATGGCCTGCTCCCCAAGACTGAGTGCTGTTGCAATCTGGCCGAGCAAAGTAGCGGAAAAATGACTTTTCATCAATCCCTGTCGCAATGATTCTTTAACATCCACTATCTGGATCTGAGGCATTTCCATGCTCCCGAAACGCTCAAACAGTTCGACAAGTCCGTATTTACACTGCAGGGCATTGAAATAACTCTCAACGGAAGGAGTTGCAGACCCCAGGAGCGTTTTGGCACCGTGCATGTGGGCAAGATATATGGCAGAATCACGTCCATGATAACGTGGTGCAGGTTCCATCTGTTTAAAAGAAGGATCATGTTCTTCATCGACAACCACCAATCCCAGGTTTGAAAATGGCAAAAACAACGCTGAACGGGCTCCCAGAATGATGTCATACTTTCTCCCGACCGTGGATCCTGCCACGCTTTTTTCAATAACCGCGTTCCAGATTTCAACCCGCTCATGTACATTGAACCGGGAATGGTACACCCCGACCCGGTCGCCAAAATATTTTCGCAACCTGGTTACAATTTGGGTCGTCAGGGCAATTTCAGGCAGCATGAAGAGTACCTGTTTTCCCTGATCGATCACGTCCCGTATGATTTTGATATAGAGTTCGGTCTTTCCACTTGAGGTTACACCGTGCAGTAAAACGACATCTTTGGTTACAAATAATTCCCTGATTTTTGTCAGTGCATCCTGCTGTGCACTGGTAAGTCCGATCAGTTCTGTATCCGACTCCTGCCCTGCCGTATCAAACCGGCTTACAAGTTTATCATAACATTCGAACACTCCTTTTCCCCGGATGAGGGTGTCAAGCTGGGCAGCACTGCCATTTGATTGTTTTAAAAGTTCCTGGCGTTTCACCTCCTGCAACTGTCCAAACCCAAACTTTGACAGTCTGATGAATGTCATCAGAATCTCAAGTTGTTTTTTAGCCCGCTTTTCAAGCTGATCAAACAAAACCTTCAAGGCATCCTCATCATCTGCAAATTCAGGCATCAGGCGCACAAAAACTTCCCGTCGGGGTTTGTATGGGTCATTCAGCTCTTCTTCCGGGAGAATAATCCCCTTTTCCATGAGTGTTTTAATAACCGGGATGGTCTTCTGCTGGTCAAGAATTTTGGCAACCTCAGAAATGGCAATACTTTTACGATGGTGCAGGGCTTCAATGAGCAGAAGTTCCTTTTCTGTTAAGCCGGTAAGGTCGTCGGGGAGAACCGGGTTCAGGGCGATTTTTGATTCGCTTGCCAGTTTGAATGCAGAAGGCAATGCCGCATTCATCACTTCGCCGGGATAGCAAAGGTAATATCCGGCCAGCCAATCCCAAAAAGCACACTGAACCGGTGTAACAATCGGGGTTTCATCCAGAATTGAAAGAATATATTTTGGAATATATCGTGTGGGAGGATCTTCATGGATACGGACAACAAGCGCAGTATAGATTTTCCGGGCACCGAACTGCACCACTACGCGAACACCTGCATGTACCTGGTCATTGAGATCGAATGGAACACGATAGGTAAATGTCCCTCCTACCGGAAGCGGCAATAAAACATCAGCAAACAGGGTGATTCGTTCCAATCAGCAGAAACTTTAACGCTTTACAGGGCAAGGATCCGCGACATTTCGAGCATCTCCTTGTTAATATCCTTATGGTGTTTGATGGCTTTTTCAAACGGCGTATACACCACCTCCTTGTTAACAATCCCGGCCATCTCGCCACGATGTCCGGCCAGGAGTCCCTGCACTGCGACATATCCAAGCGTACTTGCCAGCACCCGGTCGTAGGCACTTGGTGCACCTCCACGCTGTATATGGCCCAGGATGGTCACCCGGGCGTCCATCTCAGGAAGTTTTTCCTTTACTTTTTTTGCAACTTCGTATGCACCACCCATGTCATCACCCTCAGCCACGATAACAATGCCCGATGTTTTGCTTCTGCGCCAGTCATGCTTGAGCAGGCGTGCAAAATTGTCGATGTAAGTAGTGGTTTCCGGAACAAGGATAAACTCGGCCCCGCAGGCAATACCGCTTCGCAGCGCAATGAATCCTGCATCACGGCCCATCACCTCGATAAAAAAGAGCCTTTCGTGTGAATTAGCCGTATCACGGATCTTATCGGCCGCTTCCACAACGGTATTAACGGCCGTGTCATATCCGATCGTGGCATCGGTTCCATAAAGGTCGTTGTCGATGGTACCGGGTAACCCGATGATTGGAAAATCAAACTCCCTATCAAAAATGGATGCACCGGTAAATGTGCCGTTCCCGCCAATTGTCACGAGTGCATCGATGTTGTGTTCCCTGAGATTGTTGTATGCCTGAAGCCGTCCGTTATACTCCAAAAACCGCTTGCTTCGTGCTGTTTTCAGAATGGTCCCCCCCCGCTGGATTATGTTCGAAACTGAGTTGCTGTACAACTGTTCGATCTGGTTGTCGATCATTCCTTCATAGCCACGGTAAATGCCAAATACATCCACCCCGCTGAAAATTGCCGTTCGTACCACCGCCCGTACGGCGGCATTCATCCCCGGGGAGTCGCCTCCGGAGGTCATCACTCCGATTCTTGTAATTTGAGCCATAGTTTGTTAGTTTTAATTGGTGGGCAGGTGGGCAAGTGGGCAAGTGGGCAGGTGGACAAGTGGGCAGGTGGATCGCTTGTAGCCATTTCACCATTTTACCATTTCACCATTTCACCATTTTACCATTTTACCATTTCACCCGACAAAAATACAAATTTTGAAGGTTTGCACCTCTTGTTATGCCTGAAACCCTTTCTTTCCTGCAAAAAGATCGAACTTCACAAACCTGCACTCCAGCGGACCGTTGAAAACGGGTATTCTGCGAGAAGGCCTTAATCCGATAAACTTGATCGATTCAAGGTCCGATGAAATCAGCCAGGCTGTATAACCGGCATATTTTCTTTTCAGCGTATCACCGATCATTTTATAAAACACCAGGGAATCTTCGATTTTCAGCCGTTCATCATAAGGAGGATTAGAAATAATAAACCCTTTTTCGAATGGCGGGTGTGAATCTTCAAAAGTTTTAACTTCCAGCGTAATATCCTCGTAAAGGCTGGTAAACTTCAAATTCTCGCGTGCAGAATCAATGGCCCGGTCTGATCTGTCGGCTCCATGCATTTTCAAATGCGTTTCGGAGATAAGCGCGATGCAATCAGCTTTTACTTTACCGAACAGCGTTTCATCAAAATCTTTCCATTTCATAAACCCCCAATCTTCACGAAAATAACCCGCAGGCATATTTTTCGCCACCATGGCTGCCTCGATCAGAATCGTTCCTGCTCCGCACATCGGGTCAAACAACGGTGTCGTGGTATCCCATTCCGACAGTTTCACCAATCCTGCAGCAAGCACTTCATTGATCGGTGCCGGGCCGGTACTTTTCCGGTATCCGCGCCGGTGCAGCGATTGCCCCGATGAATCGAGGGCTACCGTACAGGAATCCTTGAAAAGGTGTACATTTATCTTGAGATCAGGATTCTCCAGATCTACCGAAGGCCGTTTGCCCAATTTGTCGCGAAACCTGTCAACAACGGCATCTTTCGACCGCTGTGCCACAAACTGTGAATTGGTGAAAACCGTGTACGAAATCACCGCATCAATGGCAATGGAATGATCTGTATCAATATAATCCTCCCATGGAAATTCATATATTTTTTCGTACAGGTCCTTTTGCTCCAGGATTTCAAAATGAAACAGCGGCTTGAGGATTCTCAGTGCAGTCCGGCAGGCATAATTTACCTTGTACATCATTTCAGTATTGCCCGAAAATGAAACAGCACGGTTGAGTTTCATGACATCTCCTGCACCCAGGGATTCCAACTCATGCGACAATACCTCTTCAAGACCTGAAATGGTTTTAGCGATTAACGGGAACGACTTTTCATTTTTCAGTCCTGTCATAATTGATCATAGTTGTTAACAGTGAATTACACTTTACTGACTACATGCTCTGTCCTTTCACGAACATGGCCCCCTTCAAAATCCCTTTCCAAAAAGAGAGGAACAAACACCTTGTTCCCTTTTCGGGAAACAGGTTGGAAGGATGGGGTAATTTTTTGGAAAGTTACGAATATTTTAAATTCTTACCTTTGAAAAAAATCTTCCCTTAATGACCCACCGTCTTTTTCCTCTCCTCTTGATTCTGTTGATGACCTATTTACCTTGCTATTCACAGGATTCTTTTTTCGTAACAGGCAGAGTGATCGATTCAAAAACCCGGGAATCACTTGCATTTGTGAATATTGTGATCAACAACAGCAACAGCAGGGGGGGGACCACCGACATTGACGGTAAATTCAACCTACGGTCGGCACAGCCGGTACAAACCCTCAGGCTTACATACGTGGGTTATGAACCTATAACAGTTACGCCGGGAAGTCACACCAAGGGACTCATCATCCAGATGAATCAGAAGGACATTGATTTGCAGGAAGTTGAGATACTTCCGGGAATCAACCCTGCCCATAGGATCATCCGCAATGTGATTGATCACCGCGACATCAACGACCCGGAAAAAGTAAGCACCTTTTCATACACGGCTTATGATAAAACTGTATTTACAGCCGACAACGACACCACCCTCAAAGGTGACTTCGCTGCTCTTGTTGATACTTCAATGATGCAGAACATCAATGGAATTGGTATCGGATTTACCATGAATCCCGATTCGGTGAAAATGGATTCCTCCATGAAGGATTCTGCCACCCGGTTGATTGAAAAGCTGATCAGCAACCAGTATTTGTTTCTGATGGAAAATGTAACCAAGCGTAAATTCATGGCGCCTGACAAAAGCTACAACAAAGTGATTGCTACCAAGATGTCTGGATTTAAAGATCCCATATTGGTGTTCCTTGCCACCCAGATTCAGTCATTTTCATTTTACAAACCCATCATCTCGATCATGATGAAAGATTATGTGAACCCGATCGGGAGCGGGAGCTTCAGCAAATATTTCTTTAAAATCGAGGATACTACCTATATGGGCAAGGATACAATATATATAGTATCATTCAGGCCCAGGAAAGGAACCAATTTCGATGGATTAAAGGGTATTATTGCCATTAACACCCACAACTGGGCTATTCAGAATGTTACTGCCGAACCCTATCCGAACACCGGAGGCATGATGATCAGGATCCACCAATTGTATGAACTGATTGACGGTGTGCAATGGTTCCCTGTGCAATTGAATACCGATGTGGCTTTCAACAATATGCGCATCGGAAAATTCAAGCCGGTGGGCAGTGGCCGGAGTTATATCCGCGACATCGTACTAAACCCCGACCTTGTGCGGCGTGAATTCAATCATCTTGATGTGGAGGTCGATAAAGACGCCACCACCCGCAGCGAACCCTTCTGGAACCAGTACCGGGTTGACAGTCTGAGCCGAAAAGACCGTCAAACCTATAAGGTACTCGACAGCGTTGGGAAGGCCAATAATTTTGATAAAATGGCCAAAACCCTTCAAACGCTGCTAACCGGACGAATCCCCTGGGGCCCCATCGATATTGATATCAACCGCTTTATCAATTACAACACCTACGAAGGTCTGGTACTTGGTGCAGGTATTCATACAAACGACCGGCTGTCGGACTGGTTTAAAATCGGCGGGTTTTATCAATACGCCTTCGGGGTATCCACATCAAAATATGGTGGGGATGTAAGTTTCTTATTAAGCCGGCGTCATGATATAACAATGACCGCCTCAGGATTTTATGATCTGGTGGAATCAGGGGGATTGAGTTATCCCGCAGATTATGAATCTATTCTCTCCGGCAACTTCCGGCAATTGATGATCAAAAAACTCGATCGCACCCAGAGTTTTAATTTTTCCATGGGATTCAGGGCATTGAAATACGTACTTTTCAACGTCGGCTTGTCCAATAATTTCAAAAAAACAACTACGTATGACCTCGCTACAACTGAAGGTTCTGCGGTCATGCTTCAGGATCAGTTTCGGTTTACGACCCTTACAGCAGGTTTCAAATGGGCTTATGGAGAGAAGTTTATCCAGACCATCAACAATAAAATTTCCCTGGGCACAAAATATCCGGTTGTTTGGTTTGAGTATACACGGGGGATTAAAAATTTCCTGGGCGGAGAATTTGATTATAATCGTTTCGACCTGAAAATAAGAAAAACCTTCAATATTAAATACCTGGGAAAACTCACTGTTCAGTTCAACGGCGGGTATGTTGACCAGCCAATCCCTGTATGCAACCTCTATTACGCACCTGCCAGTTACCGGCTATTCACGTTATTTGCCCCAAACAGTTTCGGTACCATGCGGAGCAATGAATTTCTCTCAAGTAAATATGCCTCCCTGTATTTCTACCACGACTTTGGGTACCTGCTTTTTAAAGGCAAAAGCTGGTTTCATCCCGAATTTGCGTTGTCACAGAACATTGGCTTCGGCTGGCTCGATCACCAGGAGAAATACGCATACAACACCATTTACCCAAAAGTGATGGACCTTGGGTACTACGAATCAGGGTTGCTCATCAACAACCTCATCAACCTTCAGGTTTACACCATTGGAATCGGCGCTTTTTATCGCTGGGGGCCATACTCTTTCGACAAGGTTGGGGATAATTTTGCGTATAAGGTTTCGATGATATTTCCTTTTTAGGGTGGACGAGTGGGCAGGTGGGCAAGTGGGCAAGTGGGCAGGTGGGCAAGTGGGCAAGTGGGCGAGTGGGCAGGTAAATGGGTGAACGGGTAAACAAGTGAACGGGTGAACGGGTAAACAAGTAAACTGGTAAACAAGTAAACTGGTGAGCGGATGGACGGAGGAATTCGTAAATCGTAAATCGTAAATCGTAAATCGTAATTAATTTAGATCGGCTCAAAATTACATTTACCCAATCAAAGGTTTGAATATTTATTTACATTTGTGCATATAAATTCCGACAAGTAGCGAATTATGGAAGATAAGAATACTCCTCATGCCCCGAATGAATCTGAAACGCAAAAAAATTCCTCGCGCCGCGACTTCCTGAAGAATCTTGGTTTAGCCGGTGTTGGTGTAGCCACAGGTGCTGCAGCGCTTTATTCGGGCCATATTTTTGAGGCTAAAAAGGATGTTTCGGGCGACCAAAAAGTATTGCTCACACAAGATGGCAAACTGGTGCAGGTTGATTCACTTGAGATCAAGGCGCTGGAAAAAACCGGTGTTGCACTGCATGAAGTGGAGGGCCGTGAAGGAATCCCTGGCCGCCGCTGGGTGATGGTAACCGACCTTTCAAAATGCCGCAATGCCCGTAAGTGTATCAATGTTTGCCAGGATGCACACCAGTTGCGTCCTGAACAGTATCACATGAATACCCTGCAGATGCAGGACACACCTGCAACGGCACCTTACAACATGCCCAAAAACTGCCAGCATTGCGACAATCCCCCCTGTGTGGCAGTTTGCCCGGTGGATGCAACCTATAAGCGTCCGGATGGTGTTGTATTGATCGACAACGAACGTTGCATTGGCTGCCGCTTTTGTATGGCCGCCTGCCCGTATTCAGCACGCATATTCAACTGGATAGAGCCCAAAGATGCTGCCAATTACCAGGGTCAGGATTATAATGTTGAACTGAATGTTCCCCAAAAGGTGGGTACCATTTCAAAATGCCTTTTCAGCGCCGACAGGTTGCGGGAAGGTAAATTACCCTATTGCGTTGAAGCCTGTCCCAATGGCGTTTATTATTTCGGCGATGAAAACGAAGATGCCGTGACCAACGGGACAACCAAAGAAACCGTGCGGCTGAGCAAACTCCTCCGCGACAATGGCGGCTACCAGCTGATGCCCGAACTGGGGACCAAGCCAAGGGTGTATTACCTTCCTCCCAAAAACCGCCTGTTCCCTTTTGAAGAAGCCACCGATGCAACACCTGAAAAAGTTTGATGACCATGGATGACAACAAATTGACCTTCGATAAAATCACCAGCGATCTGACACATCATATCAGGATCAACAAAGGCTTCCTGATCTGGATGGGCTTTCTTACCATATCTCTGTTGATCTGCCTTTATGCCTATTCCCTTCAGTTGAGCAAAGGACTTGGCGTGGCAGGCATCCGCGACTACGTAACCTGGGGAATGTACCTTGCAAACTTTGTATTCTTTGTGGCAGCCAGCCTGATCGGGATGCTCATCAGCGCAGTGCTTGGTTTGATCGGAATGAAATGGCTTACCCCGATAACCCGGATCGCCGAAACAATTGCCGTTGCTTTTGCTGCCGTAGCCGGATTAGTCATCGTATCCGACATGGGGCGCCCTGAACGGCTTGCTTACGTCTTTCTTTATGGCCGCCCGCAATCACCCATCCTCTGGGACGTTACGGTCATCACAACCTATTTTGTACTGAGCCTGCTGTTGTTGTTTCTCCCGCTGATTGCCGATATGGCCATCATCCACCGCAAAGTTTCCACATTGCCATCCTGGCTCAAACCAGTTTACAAGGTTTTATCCCTTAATTTCACTGATCATCCCGAACAAAATAAAATCATCAACCGTGCCATACGCATCCTGCTGATCCTGCTGATTCCTGCTGCGTTGTCGATCCATACCGTCACATCCTGGTTGTTTGCCGTTACCTCCCGTGCCGGATGGGACAGCACCATTTTTGGCCCTTATTTTGTTTCCGGCGCTTTTGTTGCCGGTTCCGCCGCGGTGATCATCGCGATGTTTTTCTTTCGGAAAAATTACAAGCTGCAGGATTACCTTACCGACATGCACTTTAACAACATGGGTAAAGTACTTGCCACCGTTTCACTGGTTTACCTGTATTTCAACATCAATGAATTTCTTGTCCCCGGATATAAACTGAAGCGCGCCGATGCTGTGCACCTCCATGAACTATTTGTGGGTAAAGATGCCATCCTGTTCTGGATCGTCCAGATTGGCGGGCTGATTTTACCGATTCTCTTTATGCTGTTCCGCCGTTTCCGAAAACCCTTGCCGATCATGCTTATTTCAATAGCTGTGCTGATGGCAGCCTGGGTTAAAAGGTACCTTATTGTCGTACCAACTCAGGAACATCCGTTTCTACCCATCCAGCATGTACCGCAAAACTTTGTCCATTATTCTCCAACGCTGATAGAGACCCTTATTTCAATAGCCCCGTTTATCCTGGTTCTCATCATCATCACCCTGATTTCAAAGTTCTTCCCGGTAATTCCGCTTCATGAGACTGCAAGGGAAAAAGGCATCGAACATATAAAATTTGATTAACCATCATAATCAAGGAACTATGCGTTTCACAAAACTACTATTCATCATATTCATTTTTTCCTTCGGAACAAGGCTGTCGGCCCAAACCTGGGTTGTTCCCGATGATCAGAAAGCTATAACGGCACCCTTCAAATTCACTCCGGAAATGCAGAAACAGGGAGAACAAATCTACCTGAAAAACTGCCAGTCCTGTCATGGACTGCCGGGAAAGGATAATTGGGTAAAACTTACCCCGCCTCCGGGCGATCTTGCAAAAGAGAAAGCTCAAATACAAACCGACGGGGAATTATTTTACCGGATCACTGCAGGTAAAGTACCCATGCCTGAGTTTCGCAACATCATTGCGGAAGATGACCGTTGGTGGTTAATCGCATACATTCGCAGCTTCAACCCCAAATATATTCAGCCCAACCCTGTGGCAAAAGCCGCCTTTGCCGGAAGAACAGTCACACTTGCAATGGAATACAGCGATCCAATGAAGAAAATCGTTGTTACAGCAACCGAACAATTAAAAGATGGCAAAACAGGACCTGCAGCCAGTGTGGAGATCATGCTGTTTGTCAAGCGCTATTTTGGGAAAATGCAGGTAGGTGATATAAAAACAACCAATACCAGTGGGAAGGCATTTTTTGAATTTCCAGCTGATCTGCCAGGTAACCAGGAGGGATATGTTGACGTTTCTGCAACGGTCAATGATCCGAAAAATGCCATGAAGACCACCCCGGCACAGGCAAATTTTGCCATCGGTGTACCCACCCTCAAACCCGGCCTCACCGAGACCCGGGCCTGGTGGTCAACAAGGGGGAAAGCACCGGTTTGGATTCTGTTAACATACACACTTTCAGTTATTATCGTTTGGGGATTTATACTATACATAGTTTACTCCATATTAAAAATCAGGAAGTTAAGCAATGGGTAACATTGAAAATTGAATGAAAACACTGCAAGCAATGAAGACAATGATTTGTAAATGAATTTGGATGAAACATCTTTCAACAATCGGTAGGTTTCTTTTTGCATTGCCGTTTGGCATGATGGGTTTGAATCACTTCATCATGTACAATTATTATGTCGGGATGGTGAGTTCTTTTATCCCCGGTGGTGGTTTTACGGTGATCATTACAGGGATGGCGCTGATTGCAGCCTGTATCGCCATCATTTCTAAAAAGTTCATCCGGATCGCTTGTCTGTTACTGGCTCTACTGCTATTGGTTTTTATCAGTACCATTCATATCCCCGGGCTTTTCGTTCCGTCTTCAGCCAATATGGCGCTGATTGAATTATTAAAAGACACGTCCCTGTTGGGAGGTTCGCTGTTGATTGCCGGGATGTATAAGGAGGATGAGGTTGGATGAAGTGATGAAGTGATGAAGTGATGATGTGATGATGTGATGATGTGATGATGTGATGATGTGATGATGTGATGATGTGATAATGTGATAATGTGATAATTTGAAAATTTGATGATTATGAAAAAATGGGGGTTGGGATTGGGGGTTTTGTTTTTGCTTTTGCCGGGAATGTTTTCCTTGCCTGTTTTTGCCCAGGTGGAAGGTTTGGAGGAGGAGGTTGGCATTGTGGAACATTTAGACACCATTATTCCCGCTAATTTGACATTTAAGAATGAACTGGGCCAGGTTGTTCAACTTAAATCACTGATTACCAAACCAACAATTTTATCCCTGGTATACTATGATTGCCCGGGAATCTGTCCGCAACTGCTCTCCGGTGTTTCTGATGTGATCGAAAAAATGGGACTGGAACTGGGAAAAGATTACCAGGTGATCACGGTGAGTTTCAATGATAACGACACACCGGAAGCCTCTGTTGAGAAGAAGAAGAATTTTTTAAGGTCGCACAGCAAACCCAGGGCCGCCTTTTGGGAATACCTGACAGGCGACAGCGCCAACATTTATTCGCTGACACATACGGTTGGGTATAATTTTACACGGGCCGGCAACGACTTCATGCATCCGTCGGTTATTATGGTGCTCAGTCCTGAAGGTAAAGTTACACGCTATCTTTATGGCACTTCATACCTGCCTTTCGATGTCAAAATGGCCCTCATTGAAGCACAGAAAGGCCAGTCGAGGCCCACGATAAACCGTGTACTGGAATATTGCTTCAGCTATGACCCTGAAGGGCGGAAATACACGCTTCAGGTAACAAAAATCACTGCGACCATCATTATTTTCTTTGCTGCTTTATTATTTATCATTTTAGTTGTCCGGTCATCCCGGAAGAAATCGAAAACACAAAATTCATAATATGACAGAAGAAAAGACTCATCACCCTGAGCCAAGTTATCTCGAAGATACCGGAAAGTATAAAGGCCTGATGGCCTGGCTTACCTCAACCGACCACAAACGGATCGGATTGATGTATATGTATGCCATGATGGTTTTCTTCGGCGTTGGGGTATTACTGGGTATTATTATGCGCCTGGAATTATTCTTTCCCGGCCAGCAGTTTTACGGACCACAGATGTACAATGGAATTTTCACCATCCATGGCATCATTATGATCTTCACCGTTGTCATTCCCGGGCTGGCTGCAGTATTCGGGAATTTCTCGATGCCCATCATGATTGGTGCAAAAGATGTTGCATTTCCCAGGCTAAATTTGTTTTCATTTTATCTTTATGTGCTGGGAGCTGCCATTGCCCTGGCTTCCCAATTTATGGGCAACGGCCCTCCTGACACAGGATGGACGTTTTATGCACCATACAGCATTCAAACACATACCAATGTGGTAGCGGCTGTTTTCGGTGCATTTGTGCTCGGATTTTCTTCCATCCTCACGGGGTTGAATTTCATTGTAACCATGCACCGTATGCGTGCCCCTGGAATGACTTTTTTCAAAATGCCACTATTTCCCTGGTCGCTGTATGCCACCGCCTGGATCCAGGTGCTGGCGACACCCATTGTGGGTATTACCCTGCTCATGATCATTGCTGAACGCTGGTTGCGCATCGGCTTTTTCGATCCATCCCTGGGAGGTGATCCTGTATTGTACCAGCACCTCTTTTGGATCTATTCTCACCCTGCCGTGTACATTATGATTTTACCAGCCATGGGTGTCATCACTGAAATTGTGCCAACCTTCGCACAAAAAAAAGTATTTGGCTATAAAGCCATCGCCATTTCCAGTCTCGCCATCGCACTGGTTGGATATTTCGTATGGGCTCACCACATGTATACCTCCGGAATGAGTTCAACCGCACGCTGGGTCTTTTCACTACTCACTTTTCTGGTTGCCGTACCAAGCGCCATCAAGGTTTTCAATTGGGTAGCCACCATGTACAAAGGTTCTATTTCGGTGAAACCACCATTCCTTTTCGCGCTGGGGTTTATCTTCCTGTTCATGATCGGTGGAATGACCGGGCTGTCGCTTGGCGCCCTCGCTACAAACATTCATGTTCATGATACAGCTTATGTGGTAGCCCATTTCCATTATATTGTATTTGGCGGTGTGGGATTTGCATTCTTTGCAGCAGTTTACTACTGGTATCCAAAGATGTATGGCCGGATGTACAACTTCAAAATGGCCAACTGGTCGTGTGTTTTTCTGTTTGCCGGATTCAACCTGCTCTATTTTCCTCAATTTATCATCGGCATCATGGGTATGCCACGCAGATACTTTGATTACCTGCCTCAGTTTGCCTTCGGACATCAGTTATCGTTTTTTGGAGGGCTATTATTGTCCATCGGGTTCATCATCATGCTGATTACCCTCTTCAGTAAAAAAGGTGCAAAAGCACCGGATAACCCATGGGGAGGTTCAACCTTTGAATGGCGTGTCCCTTCTCCCCCTCCGCTTGAAAACTTTGATGTGATGCCGGAGATGGGTGTGAATGAGGAGCCGTATGATTATAAATAGTGGACAAGTGGGCGAGTGGACAAGTGGGCGAGTGGACAAGTGGGCGAGTGGGCAAGTGGGCAGGGAAATCGTAAATCGTAAATCATAAATCGTAAATTGAAACATGGAACATCGCGACGACATTGGGGCAAAATTGGGCATGTGGGTTTTTATTTTTACTGAGATACTTCTGTTTGGCGGGTTATTTCTCGTTTATGCGATCATGCGCAGCAGTTATTCCGTTGAATTCCATCAGGCCGCACACCATTTAAACGCTTTTATCGGAAGTATTAATACGGTTGTGCTGCTGTTGAGCAGTGCCACTGTGGCCATGTCAATTACTGCAGTCCAGAAAGGCAATAATAAACTGGCCGTGATTCTTTTATTTATCACGCTTCTTTGCGCTGCAGTGTTCATGGTAAACAAATATTTTGAATGGGGGCATAAAATTCACATCGGGCTCTATCCGGGATCTGATCTTATGCTTACACTGAGCCATGGTCAGGTGATGTTCTTCAGCCTCTATTATTTCATGACCGGATTGCACATGTTCCACCTGGTGGTGGGCGGTATTATCCTCACTATCGTGATGGTTAAAGTTCATAGAGGAACGATCAATCCGGGACGTTATGTCCTGCTGGAAAACGGAGGCCTTTACTGGCATCTTGTTGACTTAATCTGGATATTTTTATTTCCGTTGTTGTATTTGATTACTTAGGTGGGCAAGTGGGCAAGTGGGCAGGTGGGCGAGTGGGCAGGTTCGATTAGCAGAGATATCGTAAATCATAAATCGTAAATCGTAATTTTAAAAATATGCATACCGAAACAGTTCATATCACTCCATACCGCACGCATGCGTGGGTACTGATTACCCTGCTTGCACTGACTTTCGTCACAATAACCGTAACATGGATTGATTTATCAGCGCTTACTGTAGCCATCGCGTTATTGATTGCTTCTGTGAAAGCATACATAGTTCTGACATATTTTATGCACCTGAAGTTCGAATCATCCCTATTTCGTGTATTCGTAATTATGGTGCTCGCCATTTATGTGCTGGTTATTTTGTTTACTTTGTCGGATTATTTGTTTAGGTAAACGGGTGGGCAAGTGGGCAAGTGGGCAAGTGGGCAAGTGGCAGGAAAACGGATGGCAAAGCAATAAATCGTAATTCGTAATTCGTAATTCGTAATTTTAAGATATGGGTGCTTCAAATTTTGTTGAAGGTGTTGATCTGGCCTTTAAGGTCATTTTCGGAATAAGTCTGTTTTTCCTGGTTGGAATTACAACAGTGATGCTTTATTTCGTATTCCGCTACAGCCGGAAAAGACATCCGCATGCCGTGCAGTTCAAGGACAACAATATCCTGGAAATCACATGGATTACCATCCCCTTGATTCTTGTGCTGCTCATGTTTTATTATGGATATGTGGCCTTCAGCCCGCAGCGGATTGTTCCTAAAGGAGCCATCCCAATTACAGTAATTGGTAAAATGTGGGTCTGGACCTTTGAATACGAAGGCGGAAAGCAATCGCCGGTTTTGGTTGTTCCCATTAACAAAGCGGTAAAACTGAATCTTCAATCTGTTGATGTGATCCACAGCTTATTCATTCCGGCATTCCGGATTAAGGAGGATGTTGTTCCCGGCAAACAAAACTACATGTGGTTCATCGCCCAGCAGTTGGGCGAATACGATGTACTGTGTACCGTTTATTGCGGGCTCCGGCATTCATATATGGAAACCAAAACAAAGGTGGTTTCTGAGGCAGAGTATGCTGTCTGGCTGAAATCATTGCCCGAAAAGACAAATGACCCTGAAGGCCTGGTGATCCTTAAGAAAAATGCCTGTACCGGGTGTCATTCCATTGATGGAACAAAAATTGTAAGCACCTCTTTCAAAGGCCTTTACGGGAAAACCGAAAAAGTCATGACGAATGGCACAGAGCGATCGGTCACCGTTGATGATGCATATATCAAATCATCCATGATGGAGCCTGATAAAGATGTTGTTGTCGGTTATCAGAAAGGGATCATGAAAACTTACAAAGGCCTTGTGACTGACGATGAAATGACAAAGATCATTGACTATTTAAAGAGTACCAAGTAAATTCATTTCACTTTTGCACACTTCCGGTTTCCGAGTAATTCTTACCTTAACCAGGTTTCCTGTTTCACTGGCTGTTACCTTCACGGCATTTACAGCCATGATGCTCAGTTCAGCCCAACTCACCCTTACTTCGCTTATTCCCATCGCCGGAATTTTCATGCTCGCCTCGGGTGCATCTGCATTCAACCAATACCAGGAATGGCCTTATGATGAAAAAATGGAACGCACACGGAAACGTCCGCTTCCCTCGCGTCGGATCAGTACGGCAGAAGCATTGAGAATTTCCATGATCTTCATCATTGGGGGCATGTTGCTTTTGCTCTATTATGCACCGCCCGTCTGTTTTATCCTCGGCTTGCTCAATCTCATCTGGTATAACGGCGTTTATACATATTTGAAACGAAAAACAGCCTTTGCGGTAGTCCCCGGAGCGCTTACCGGGGCTATTCCCATTTTCATGGGATGGACGGCAGGCGGCGGATTGCTCACCGCCCCGGAAGCACTCTTCCTGGCTTTTTTTCTATTTCTATGGCAGATGCCGCATTTCTGGCTGCTCACGCTAAAATATGGCCATGAATACCGCCATGCAGGATTCCCTGTCTTAACTGATTTCTTCAGTGAATTACAGATCAAACTGGTGGTGATGGGATGGATGATAGCCTCCTCAGGAGCTTCCATGTTGCTGGTTCATTTTAACATCATTCACCACCCTGCCCTGGGGTTTACAATTTTCGGGTTAAACATTTCGTTGCTGTTTATAATGGTCTGGCAGCTTTTCATTGCAAACCCCATGCGTTACCGCCTCATTTTCATGGCTGCCAACCTGTTTATGATGATCGTGATGCTGTCGCTCATTGCTGATAAGGTTCTGAATGGCTGAAGCAAAGCAAATCCCCTCCCATGAAATTTCACAGGAGGGGATTTATCGTAAAAAACACTGGTTAATACAACCTCAGGCTTTGGTTATTAAAAAACACGTATCGCCCGCACCCTGTTTGAGTTGCTCTTATTGGCGTTGAGTTGGCTACCATCGGTGAATACCTGGAAAAATGCATTGCTTGTATTGAACTCGGAAGAACTCCAGTAATTACCATCAAGAAAACCGCCGATAACAGTTTTTTGTAAATACATCTGGTTAAGTTCATCCTTTGATGGTAAAAACCAATCATGATAGCCATTCAATACAAGGTTATCACAAGCACGGGCAGCCTCGCCTCCCGTACACACATTGAGAATGGCATTTGTATTGGCCTGCCCGGTACCAATAGCTGTAGAGGTAGATATTGGGATATAATTGCATCCCCAGGCCGCACCCGTGCTTTGGTCGCTTTCGGCCGCAATCAACCCATGTTGCCCGGTTTCATCAAGATAGAAAACGATACCTCCACCATAGTTTTGGCCTATGGAGAAAGAAGTGGTTGAACCTGTGAGAATTGTTTCGGGCGAATGTCCGCATTCGTTGTAGGCCCAAGTATACCTTGTATAGGTAGTGCCGGGAATTAATCCTGACTCGGGCATATTATTATAAATGCCCAGATCTGTTGCCGTTTCATAATTATTGACAGTATTCCATTTATATCCGATGGCACCGGCAACAGTGTACCAGAACCAATCGATTGCATTTGGATAGGAAGTATGCATTCCTGATGCGGGTGCGTCCGGAGCAGAGGTGCACATAGTTTTCAGGCAACGGACGCTCATGCTCCAGGTCTTTTCAGTTGGCAACGGAGAACTCAAAGTAGCAGTATTGTTGGCCAAATACCGGGTTTTTGCATCTGCCGGAGTAACCTCAGTTGAAGTCCAAAAAGAACCAACTTCGCCAACAAAACCAAAATAAGGCACAGAACTATAGCCCCCGGCAAGGGCAGTAAAGCCAGATTCGTTGGTTGCACCGGTATTGGGTGACAACCAATGAATGAACCCACTCTCTTTCATTTTCCCGCTTGCAACTTCCATGCCTCCAAGATAATTTTCCAGTATTGACCATTCAACATCCATTGGAAGATGCCAGCCTGTGGGACAGATTCCCTGAGCCCCTTCAACAGTAACATTTTGCATCATCTCACTCCACTGATACATTCCGCCATAGGTATCGCAATTGGATTCAAGATCATCGTAACAGTATTTCTCAAAAACCCCATTGTTCATTTGGTTTTGTGAACCATTGATACGTATTCCGACATTGAGATTTTCCTTCAGCCAGCATTGCTCGCCAATTTGAACTGTGTTGTAGGTTTTTCCACTATAAGTCACAGTGGGTGTTCCCGGGCATGGCGCCCCGGGGGCGGTGCATGCCATGGTACTTTTATTCAGGGTGGTAGCTGTTGATTCCCCACAGGCGGAATAGGCCCATACAAACCTTGTATACGCTGTACTACAGGTAAGCCCGCCCTCCATTTTGGTCGTTTGTGTCCCCATATCGGTGGCCGTGGCATATTGGTTTACCGTACTCCATTTATATCCTGTCGCACCAGGAACTGGATTCCAGTTCCAGATAATATTGGTTTGTGATGATTCATGTGTGCCGATGGCAGGGGGTTGAACAGAGCCACAGGTATCTTTGATACAACGGCCACTAAAACCAATTATTTTCGGATGGTTTTGGACAAGAACACCCAGATTTTCGGATGTCAGGATGCCTGCGTCCGAGTAGGTGGCGGAGTACTCAGAGGAAGACCAGAAACCAGCAAGAATACCCAAACCATAAGAACTCTCGGGGAAGGTGCAATTTCCTGCCGGAAGGCCGGTAAAACCGCTTTCGTTGGTTGCACCGGTGTTGGGACTCAGCCAGTGCACAAACCCGGCCTCTTTCATTTTCCCGCTTGCAATAAAATCACCTCCAAGAAAATCGCGAAGTATTACCCATTCGGTGCTTTTTGGCAGGTGCCAGCCTTGAGGACAAATCCCTTGTGCACCAGGCGTGCTGGAATATTGCATGATCTCATTCCAGCGGTATAATCCTCCATAAGTATCGCAATTCGAACTAAGGTTTTCGTAACAGTATTTTTCAATAATCCCATTGTTGGTTTGTTCCTGAGAATTATTGATCATGGTGCCGATGTTGAGGTTTTCCTTCAACCAGCATTGGGTGCCAATCTGTACCGTGTTGTAGGTTTTTCCTCCATAACTGACTGTTGGCATGCCAGGGCAGGGATTTTCCCCGGGGTTAATCACTGTAACCGGGAAGGTGCAGGTTGCATTGCCATACGTTACAGTAAATGTGGTTGTTCCGGTGGCTAACGGGGTGCCGCTGCCAGTTAAAACGATTACCTGAGAACCAATAGTAGTAAAGGTTCCCATTTTTGAAAACCTGAAACCATTCTCTGTTGTAGTCGCAATATTATACCCTCCGGTTGTCATATTGGTTACGGATAAAGTTACCGTATTGGAAGCCGTAAGTGGTACGGCAACCAAATACTGACCGGTAACAACCGGGTTGGAACAACTGATTGTCCCGAAACTCAAACACGGACTATACCATCCATTCTCCAAACCGGTATAGAACTCCAGACATTTCAAATCAAGGTTATATATTGTCAGGCCTTCCGCCGGATTTGAAATCGCATTCCGTTGTATGGTAGACATTTGCGGGGGTAAAAACCCTCTGGTGGTCGATTTAACATGCAGCATGGCCGAACCATCCGGGTCGCTGTTGTCGTTGTTGATAGCCACCTGGGCCAGCATCAAACTGCTGTTGATCAGCAGAAAAAGCATAACTAATAGATTTTTTTTCATATTTCAGGATTTTAATTTGGTTTATGAAATACTGCTTTCAATTCTCTATTCTCAATTTTTAATTCGTTTTAATTACTTTGGCAATCTCCGACCGCTCTCCCGATTGCACTTGGACCATGTAGAGCCCCTCAGATTTGCCTGTCAGTGAGAACCGGAATCTGGAATCCCCGCGGATGGTTTTTTGCAAAAGTTTTTCCCCACAGATTGTGTAAACGGTGATATTGATTGAAGTGGCTGGATCAAAATCGGCCAACTCCACAATAACGATATCTGTGGTGGGATTTGGATAAATCTTAATAAACTTGTTTTTAACCAGGCTTTCAACTTCAAGTGCTTCCCCCGAATTATCATTATTGGCCACCAGGGGGTTGAAGTTTGAATTACAATAGGTATTCGTGGTAGTGATATACCCATGCAGCGTTCCGCCGCTGATAACCTTCGTTCCGGGGAGCAGGTGGATTTTATAACCGGCTACAAGAGTAACATCCCCGCCATTCTCAACCAGAAATGTGGTTCCATTGCCTGCAAGTGTCAATTCTTGTGTGGCATCGTAACAGGTAGAAACCCCATTTGCCAGCGTAATATTTTCAAGTTGCTGATTCGCTGGCGGTGTAGTGCTTTTAACTCCGGTAAATGTGCCAAAGATCACGAGGCCGTTGGCCAGAAGCTGATGCGTAAAGGGATTCGAAAGGTTGTAGGTTGTCCATGGAGCTGGATTTAACCTGGCGCACGATAGCACATTTTCGTCACCGGCCACATCGGCTCCCGTGTACTGAAATGTTGCATTGCAATTGAAATTGGTTACCGCCGACTGGGTGATTGTCCAGAAACGGTTCAGGTAATTGCCAATAATCCCGGGATCAGGATATTTCGCATTGACCAGGTTAACCCCAACATAGTTTCCGGCACCAAACGATGCAGAGGTAAAATTAAGTGTCACCGGCGAATATTCCGGAACATTGGTATCATCCCCCACCGGAAACACGAAACTGCCGGAATAGCCCACTGCAAATTCCTTGCGCAGTTGTCCCGATCCTGTTGCGATAATCATAATGGCCGCTGAGGGTGTTCCGGCGATGGTTGCAGCAGGTCCTAATAACAGGTTGTTGCCTCCCAGGGATATAGTTCCGTTGGAAAGCATCAAGACCCCGTTGGTCCTTGTTTCCCCACCGTTGTTTACACCGGCAGTGTTGTTCACTGTGAGGTTTTGAATGATGTTTTGTCCGTTGATGGTTTGTATCTGTGTTCCTGACAGTACAACCAAACCGCTGCCAATGGCGTTGGGTGAAAGATTTTCATTGCTCAGATTTTTTTTCAAAATCACCGTACCGGTGTTGTTAAGGGTGGCACCGTTTTTAATAAGCAGGTTGTCAACAGATACCAGTGATGTTCCAGCGGTAATTTTCATGGTTGTCCCGCTGAACAGGACATTGTCCGCAATGAGGGCATTCGACGCTGCCACCAGATAAAGGACCAGGAAGCACCATAATAATGCAGGCAAAAACAACATTGAATGGTCAGGATTGTGTAGTTTTCTCATGATTATTGGTTTTAAGGATCATAATATTCAGTGAATCTGTCTTGAATCTCAGGGTAAAAGGGCGACCAACTTCCCCGGGATTGGGTGTGATTAAAAAATCAAAACAAAAGTAAATCCGAAAACAGGGGAATCAAAATTGGTTTTCGCGACACAAAAAGCACTTTTTGCAAAAAATCCTAAAACATCGAAGGAGGTGGGGGGCAATTTGCAAAAAATCAAAAAAAGCGTCACTTCGCAGCTCTTTTTTGCAAAAAATCATAAAAATAGTTTACCGGGTGGGGCGGACTTGCGTGTTTTACGGAAATATTATTACACGTAAATCGTATATTTGATCCTTTGTATCCTGAGTGGGCAGCCAGGACTATTTAAAACTGCTGAAGGACCAGGCTAAAAATCAACTTTAACATGAGTTTCGAACTTCATTTCAGAAATCCCGGTAAAAACATTGGTTTTGATCAGATCCGGGATTTTTTTGCAACCAGGCAACATTACCTCGACCTTGGCGATGAGTTCTATTATGAGCATCCTGAAACAGGGACCACGTTCAGGTTTGAATTGAATGACTCATCCTATCCGGTTACTTTCAGGATGAGTTACAACCGTTCGGAATCTTATATGACCGAGGCAGACAGTGAAATTTCATCGCTGGTTGAACGATTCGGGTTTCTGGTTTATGATCCCCAATCGGAGTTCAGTGATGACCGGAACCTTGACAACACGCTTGTGGCAGAAAGCTGGAAAAACGGGAATGACTTTGCACAAACTATTGCCAGTGAAAGTGGGGGCCATCCACAAAGCAAACAAATGGAGCCCCCTGGGGAAACTCAGAGTTGGTTAAAAATTATCCGGCGATATTTACAAAATATTTTCTGTCGCCGAACCAGGAGCGAATGACAATTGAATATCTTTGATTGTATCTCCCTCAATGTTTCTTCCCGTTGAAACTATAGCCAAAACTGATCCCGACAAAATAGAAGAATTCTTCGAAATTGGTAAATGGCGTGAAATTCACCCGCAATAAAAACCCTTTTTTGGCCTGATAACGATAACCAATTGTTCCGGTGGGAATGGGGGCATTGCCATTTTCCCATATGCCGAGTTCATTGGCTTCTCCATCTTCGATGCCCATAAACATCATGGTTGCTCCTGTTCCAAGTTCTACTGAGCCACCTTTGTGTACCTGAAAAATCGTGTTGACCATCAATGGAAATGAGAATACGGTGGCCTTTGGTATATAACCTCCGCCAATTCCTGCCCGGACCGAAAGATAGAAAAACTTTCGGTGGAGCACAATCCTTTCATAATTAAGCGAGCCATAAATCAGGGCGTTTCCGAAAAGTTCAAAATAGATGCTGTTCTTCTGGTAAACCCGTGGTGTAACCTCAAGGGTATCCTGACTATATCCGAACAAAGAAACAAGTAGAAAAACTGGGATGAGAAGGAGCAGTTTCATGGCAAGGTTTGTTTTTAGCAAGCATTTAGTATGCACTGAACGATATAGACCAAAGGTATAAATTATATTGTACAGCTTTGACAAGCTTACAAAGCAATTCATCTTATATTTGTATGTTAAAAAAACTACCACCATGCGTGAACTCTATAAGAAAAATAAACTTTTTTTTCTGATCCTGCTCATCGGTGCAGCCGGATTTCTGGTTTGGTATTTCTCAAACATCGTCATTTTCATCATTGTGGCCGGCGTGATATCCATCATAGGATCCCCATTGGTTGCCCTGTTTGATAAAATTAAAATCGGGCGGTTTACGTTTCCTCATGTGTTAAGCGTTTCTGTCACACTCCTGATCATGTTGCTTTTGTTTGTTGGCATGTTCAGCCTTTTTATTCCGCTTATCGTGAATGAGGCGAACCTCATCAGCAACATCGACGGGAAACAATTCATGGCTTATTACCAAAGCGATGTTGCCAGTTTACAGCATACACTTATCCATTACGGCATCATGCCCCGAGGGGCAACCATCGAAACAATTGCCAAGCAGGCCATCTTGAAAATAATTGATTTCGGAATGTTTTCAAATGTACTTACCTCTGTAATATCCTTTACGGGAACATTCTTTTTCAACCTTTTTTCAATTCTTTTCCTCTCTTTCTTTTTCATGCAGGACTATAAGATGCTACCCCGGTTTATCCTGCTGGTAACCCCGGAAAAATATGATGAGCAGATTAAAAATGTGATGTTCAAAAGCAAGGATCTTTTATCACGCTATTTCATCGGCCTCATCATCCAGATCATTGCAAACATCGTTACCTATTCGCTGGCCTTATACATCGTCGGTGTTCCAAATCCACTCGTGATCGGTTTCTTTACCGGTATCATCATCATTGTCCCTTACCTCGGAGGAATCATCTCCATGCTGATGGGGGTCATCCTTGGGGTAACAGGGGTGATCAGCGCCGGTGATTATTCCATGATCATGCCAATGGCCCTTCGGATTGTGGCTGCGATGTTTGTTGTGCAAACCATTGATAACAATGTTTTTGCCCCGCTGATCCAGGGGAAAAGCGTGAAAGCCCATCCCGTGGAGATTTTTCTTGTAGTGATCGCTGCTGCCAGTCTGGGCGGAATTGCCGGAATGATCGTTGCGGTGCCAGCCTATGGTTTTGTGAAAATTATTGCCCATGAATTCCTGAGTAATTTCAGAATTGTTCGTCACATGTCGGAAAATGGTTAACTTTACAGTATCGTTAAACGAATAAATAACTCCCAACATGGCTAATTCAGGTTCAAAACTATTTCTTGCTGCGCTGGCAGGTCTGGCTGCCGGTATCGGGGTTGGATTGCTCATTGCCCCGACAAAGGGTTCCAAAACCCGGAAACGGTTAAAAAAACGCATCATGGGAATTGCCGACCTTATGCAGGATGACCTGGCTGAAAAGTTCAATGCTTTCAAAACAGCGCTTACCTCTGAACAGAAAGAAGAATTTTCAGCGGATGAACCCTTTATAGATGTGAAGGAGGAAAAATAGTGGAAACAGGAAAAATTTCTGACAATTTTTCGTCCATTACGGAAAATGTGAAGGATTACATCAATCTTCGGATCGATCTTGCCAAACTGATCCTGACCGAGAAGATCGCCCAGCTTGCAGCATTTTTTCTGATCGCGGTCATTTTTTTTATTCTGGCAATGTTCCTGCTTTTGTTTCTTTCCATGGCTTTTGTTTTTTGGTTCGAACAAATCGGCCCGGCATGGCTGGGGGCACTCATCGTCACAGCATTTTACATCCTCGGTGGTTTGCTGATTTATGTAAAGCGGCACCAGTTTTTTATCAATCCATTGGTGTCACATTTAACAAAAATTCTGATGGAGGACAAAGATGAAAACGAGTAAACGATACATGGTAAATTCTGCAAAGATCCATTCGTTGCAGGATCTCAGGATGGAAAAACAGCGTCTCCGGTTTGAAATCATGAAAACAGAACAGAATATCCATACCAGCTACCGGGATATCGTTTCGGCGCTTTCGTTTAAAAACCTGGCCAATACGATAATCAATGATATTTCAACCAGTTCTTCCGTGTTGACCAGGGCATTTGATTTCGGTAAATCCTTCATGGCAAAACGAAAGAAAAAGAAACATGACAAGCATAAGGATGTTGGTGATGATCCCTTGTCATGAACCTCCTTTTGATCCGGTTTATCAATCTTGTGAAAATTGTTGTCAGTTATCTTATTTCGCGAACAACGAAACGGGTCATTCATTGGGGAAACCCATTGGCTGTAAGCATTGAACCCAATAACAGCTGTAATCTCTGTTGCCCCGAATGCCCCGCAGGGATGAAAGAACTCTCCCGTTCACGCGGATTCATGAAACCCGAATTATTCGAATCGATCATCAATCAGCTTTTGCCCCATCTTTCCTGGCTTACACTCTATTTTCAGGGAGAGCCGTACATGAGCAAACATTTTTTCGATTTCATCACTTTTGCAAGGTCGAAAAAAATATTTGTTGCTACCTCCACCAACGGTCATTTTCTGGATGAACACTCCGTAATGCAAACCATCGGATCGGGACTGAACCGGTTAATCATCTCCCTGGATGGCACCGATCAGCAAAGTTATGAAGCTTATCGCCGGGGAGGAAATTTCGCGAAAGTCATCGGGGGGATCCGTTTACTGGTCAACGAGAAAAAACGGCTAAAAAAAAACAACCCTGAGATTATACTTCAGTGCCTGGTTCTTAAGTCCAATGAACATCAGCTGACAGAAATCAAAAAGTTGGCAAAAGAACTGGAGGTTGATAAACTGGAATTTAAAACTGCCCAGTTCAACGATTATAAAAATGGTAATCCGCTGATGCCGGAAAACCCGAAATATTCACGATACATCCGCATGCCCGCCCGACCACTCGACCACTCGCCCACTCGCCCACCCGACCACTCGACCACTCGCCCACCCGCCCACCTGTTCACCCCCAAAAACCGGATGCCCAACGCCTGTTTCCGCGCCTGGAGTTCCTGTGTGATAACCTGGGACGGAAAGGTGGTTCCATGCTGTTTCGACAAAGATGCAGCCAATATGACTGGCGACATGACAAAACAAAGTTTCCGGGAAATCTGGAAGGGTAAATCATCCGGTGATTTCAGAAAGCGGATTTTGACAAACAGGAAATCAATTGGTATTTGTTCAAACTGTTCGCAGACTTTTTGAATGGAAATAAAGGTTATTGAAAACACTGACAGGTCTTACAGACACTGTCAGGTTTTTGTAAATTTGCGGACTATCTTCTGCTTATGAAATGTTTTATTCTTCCGGTTTTCCTGGTTTTTTGCATGGGCATGCCGCTTTCATTACTGTCACAGCCCCGTTCAGGAGAGGGACCTGCGGTTAATTATGGCAGAAACGATGAGATCGAAAAGTATATCCACGTCAGAGGTTTTGAAATGCATTATGAGGTTTATGGACATGGCCAACCGCTGTTGCTGATTCATGGCAATGGTGGTTCCATTGTTTCGATGGCAAACCAAATTCCCTTCTTTTCAAAATCATACCAGGTGATAGCAGCCGACAGCCGTTCACAGGGAAAATCTTTTGACGCACAGGATTCATTGTCCTATGAGATGATGGCCGATGATTACAATGCCCTGATGGATTCATTGCACCTTGACTCTGCGTATATCGTGGGGTGGAGTGATGGCGGAATCATCGGGTTACTGATGGCCATCAGACATCCCGAAAAGGTTAAAAAGTTAGCTGTGACCGGGGCCAATATCCGGCCGGATACCACTGCCGTAAGCGCTGCGGATATCAGATACATGAAGGAAAATCTCCTCAGCCTCCGTGACCAAAAACAGGATGCAAAAACGAGAAACGAGATCAAACTCACACAACTGATGATTGATGAGCCAAATATATCCTTCAAATCGCTGCAGCGGATCCATTGTCCGGTGCTGGTCATTTGCGGCGACCACGATATCATTAAAACTGAACATACCCTTGAAATTTACAGAAGCATCCCGGGAGCATCCCTTTGGATTTTACCCGGTTCGGGCCATGATACGTGCATCCGTTTCAAGGACGATTTCAACACCCAGGTATACAGGTTCTTTAACAACTGAAGTTTGACCACATGCACGCCCACTTGCCCACTTGCCCACCTGTCCACTCGCCCACGCGCCCACCATTCACCAACCTCTGAACTCCCCCACCATGATCCTCGAAGCCTGCGTAAACTCAGCCATATCGGCCATTGAAGCCCAAAAAGGGGGCGCCGACCGGGTCGAACTTTGTGAAAACCTGCATGACGGCGGCACAACGCCGAGTGCCGGCGCCATCCGCTTCGCCCGGAAAAACCTTCATATCGGGTTGTTTGTGATGATCAGGCCACGCGGGGGTGATTTTCTCTATTCCGAGGATGAATTTGAGATCATGCAGGAAGATATCGTGGCGGCAAAGGGACTTGGCGCCGATGGGGTGGTTTTCGGCATCCTCCTGCCCGATGGAACAATCGATCGGGTGAGGATGAAGAGGCTTGTGGAACTTGCACGCCCGATGGGCATCACCTGTCATCGTGCCTTTGATATGACTGCCGATCCTTATAAAGCCATGGAAGACCTTATCAGTTTGGGCATCGACAGAATTCTTACCTCTGGACAACAACCTACTGCCCCGCAAGGCGCTCCGTTGATCAGGGATTTAATCACCAAATCTTCCGGACGCATCATCATTATGCCCGGCAGCGGGGTAAAAGAACACAATGTGGCAGCTTTGATTGAGTCAACCGGGGCACAAGAGGTCCACATTCACCTGGAAAAACAGGAACCCAGCCGTATGACCTTCAAACAACCCAGTGTTTATATGGGAAAGCCGGAGCAGTCGGAGTTTGAACATACGGTGACGGATTGGCGGAGGATAAGAGATTTACGATTGGGGATTTACGATTTACGAGAGTAACTCAACAAACTTCCTCACTCCTGCAATTGCCTTTTTTTTAATAATTGTAAGGTTCTCCACGTAATATTGAGGTTCTGCCTCCGGATCAATTAAATATTTTGGAACCCTAGAAGGAACATATTGCATCAGCCCGGCGGCAGGATAAACTTGCATGGAGGTGCCAATAACCAGGAAAATATCAGCATGTTTTACCATGGTTGTGGCAGTCATGATATTGGGTACGGGCTCGCCAAACCACACGATATGCGGGCGAAGTTGTGATCCTTTTTCACAAAGATCACCCAATTTGAGTTCCCAGCCAGGGAGGGTGTTAACGAGATCGGCATCGGCTGTTGATCGCACCTTTTTCAACTCCCCGTGAAGATGGAGCACCTTCGATGAGCCAGCCCGCTCATGGAGGTCATCTACATTCTGGGTAATGATCTGAACATCATAATTCTCTTCCAGTTTTGCAAGCGCATAATGCGCCTCATTAGGCTCAACCTCATACAGTTGCTTACGCCGCATGTTGTAAAAATCGAGCACCAGCTGCGGATCACGCTCCCAGGCCTCAGGAGAGGCAACTTCCTCTATACGGTAATTATTCCAGAGGCCATCGGCATCCCTGAAGGTTTTAATTCCGCTCTCCTGGCTCATGCCTGCACCGGTGAGCACAACAAGTTTTTTCATCGCACAAAGTTGAACAGGTAAACAAAGTACGAAGTTAGGAGGAAAACTTTGATCATCATAAAGGAAAATTCCCTATTTTCGAACAAATAATCAGCCATGAAAAATTTCGCCATTTCACCATTTCGCCATTTCACCATTTCGCTATTTCACTTTTTCGCCATTTCACTATCTCTTCTCTCCTCTTCTGCCTTTGCCCAAAACCCCCAGCCCCCCGACTGGGAAAACCCCCAACTTACCGGCATCAGCAATGAGCTGCCTCATGCAACATTTCTTCCTTATGACAATGAAGCCGACGCACTCAGAGATGATTGGCCAACTTCACCTTACTACATGCTGCTGAACGGAACCTGGAAATTCAACTGGTCGGAAAACCCGGAAAAAAGGCCGGTGACGTTTTTTGAAGATGGCTACAATGTCAGCGGGTGGAAGGATATCCAGGTGCCTTCCACCATCGAAATTCAAGGATATGGTTATCCGGTTTATGTAAACCAGCCATACGAGTTCAAACACCTGATGAAGCCTGATCCTCCGAAGGTTCCTCACGATTACAACCCTGTGGGCAGCTACCGGCGCGATTTTGTAATTCCTGAAACCTGGAATAACCGGGAAGTCTTTCTTCACTTTGGCGCCGTGAAATCTTTCTGCTACGTGTATCTCAACGGGCAACGGATCGGCATGGGGAAAGATGCCAAAACACCCATCGAATTCAACATCACAAAATATCTTCGTCCGGGGAAAAACACACTGGGAATTGAGGTTTTCCGGTGGTCCGATGGTTCTTACCTCGAATGCCAGGATATGTGGCGCATGAGCGGAATCAACCGCGATGTCTATCTTTTTTCAACACCCAAAACCAGGATACGGGATTTCTTCGTTGAAGGCGACCTGTTTTCCAATTACCAGCATGGAATTTTAAAGGTCACCGCCATCCTTCGAAGCAATGAAATAAACCCTCCCGCCGACCTTGACCGGCCTTTCAAGCAGCCCGTGTTTACACTCGGTATTTCACTTTACCAGTCAAAGGAAAGCAAAATTCCTGAACTCACCGAAACACTTGATTTCAGACCAGGGACGAAGACGGAGGATACACTGTTTTTTGAACGGTCTGTCCCAAATCCACGGAAATGGAGTGCCGAAACGCCGAACCTCTATTATCTTGTCCTCATCCTGAAGGATGAGTCTGGAAAAATCATTGAAACAACAGGTTGCCGCATGGGGTTTCGATCCTCTGAGGTAAAAAACGGACAATTCCTCATCAATGGAAAGCCTGTTCTCGTGAAAGGGGTGAACCGGCATGAACATGACCCTGTTGCCGGACATGTGATCTCAAAGGAGTTGATGCTGAAAGACATTCTCCTGATGAAAGAGGCAAACATCAATACTGTAAGGACATGTCATTATCCCGATGATCCCTACTGGTACGAACTCTGTGACGAGTACGGACTCTATGTGATCGACGAAGCCAATGTCGAATCTCATGGGATGGGCTACGACCCCGATCGTACCCTGGGGAACAAGCCAGAATGGTTGAAAGCTCACCTTGACCGGACTGAACGCATGGTGGAACGTGACAAAAACCATCCCTCGGTCATCATCTGGTCGCTGGGAAATGAGGCCGGGAATGGTTGTAATTTTGAAGCAACCTACGATTGGGTCAAAAAACGTGACCATAGCAGGCCGGTATGGTATGAACGGGCCGAACAGGGCGCCAATACCGATATTTTCTGCCCCATGTACTGGGCGCCGTGGGATTTGAAATGGTACGGATATTCACGGCAATCGCGCCCGCTCATCATGTGTGAGTATGCCCACGCGATGGGCAACAGCACCGGTAATTTCCAGGACTACTGGGATGTGATCGAAAAATATCCTCAATTGCAGGGAGGGTGCATCTGGGATTGGGTTGACCAGGGAATTTTAAAAGTGGGCGATGCATCCCGTGACAGTTATCTTTTCGGAGGTGATTTTGGACCGAAGGATGTTCCCAGCGATGGCAACTTTTTATGCAACGGCATTGTTTTTCCCGACCGGAAACCGCATCCCGGGTACTGGGAAGTAAAAAAAGTTTACCAGTATGTGAAGTTCAAAATGACAGACGCTGAAAAACGCACCTTTGAAATCCTGAATAAATATGATTTCTTTGATCTCCGGAACACCGAGGTATCCTGGGAATTATCAGGCAACGGAAAAGTGGTTGCCTCCGGGATTTTGCCTTCATTCCTGCTTCCCCCGGGGGAAAAACGTAAATTAGACATCGCTTTCCCTGATTTAAAACCACAAAATGAAACAGAATATTTCGTGAATGTTTATTTAAGAACCACTGCCCCCTGGGGTCTGCTCAAGGCCGGCCACGTGCTGGCATCAGAACAATTCACACTGCCTGTGCAGGGAGCGAAAGTTGCAATGTCCGGCAACGGAGTGAAGTCAAAGTTGAAGGTCATCGCTGGCGAACCCATGGTTTCCATCACAGGTGATGGGTTTTCAGTTGGTTTTGATAAAAAGACAGGAACACTCTCTTCATGGAAATTTCGTGAAATGGAAATGATCGTCCGTGGCCCGCAACCCAATTTCCGGAGAGCCCCAACCGACAACGACATCGGCAATGGCATGCCAAAACGCTGCAAGGCCTGGTTTGACGCTTCAGAAAACCGCAGGGTTTTAAGTACCGAAGTAACGGAAATTTCACCGGAAGAAGTGATAATAACCATGAAGTTGATGTTCCCTGATTCTGTAGCCATGGAAACAGTCAGTTACCGGGTAATGGCAAACGGAAGGATCACTGTTTCGGCAACCCTGAAACCGCTGAAGGACAAACTACCTGAATTGCCCCGGTTCGGAATGAATATGCAGTTCAAGCCGGATTTTGAAAAAGTGTCGTGGTATGGCCGCGGGCCTTATGAAAACTACTGTGATCGCAAAACGGCGTCATTTGTCGGCATCTATCAGAGTACCGTTGACGGACTATTTACTCCATACGTTCGCCCTCAGGAAAACGGCTATAAAACCGATGTAAGATGGATGATGCTGGAGAGCCGGGAGCACATCTCAATCCGGTTTTCCGGGGAACCGCTGATCAGCTTCAGTGCGCTGGCATTTACTTATGATGACATGAAAGGTTTCAAACAGGGAGGCAAACACCTGCACGATCTGGAAAAAAAGCCATTCGTTGACCTGAACATTGACTTCGGGCAAATGGGGGTTGGCGGCGACGACAGCTGGGGGGCAAGAACGCATGAACAATACAATTTGCCGGCGAAAGAGTATGGGTATTCGTTTAGTATGGAGGCGGAGATGAAATGGTGAAATGGCGAAATAAAATTACCGTAGTAATTCTTCTGGTGGTGAGTTTGACCATAATTTCGTATATCGCCACAAAGGCGTATGTTTCATCGTTTACGCATGATGAAAGCTATTCTTACCTCCATTTTATCTCGCAAAAATTCATGGATATCATCTCAAACCAGGGGGCATTCTCTAACAACCATGTTTTAAACACCCTGTGCATGAAATATGCGGATCAGATGTTTGGGAATTCGGAGTTTTCCCTGAGGCTTCCCAATTTACTCATGCTCCTGGTATATTTTACCTACACATTTTTACTATTGAGAAAAACCCATCCGGTTGTGTGCATCTCCATTTTCGTTCTGATGGTTACCAATACCACTTTGATCGATTTTTTCGGATTAGCCCGGGGATACGGCATGTCGGTCGGTTTTATGATGATGAGCCTTTACCATCTGATTGCTTCGTTCAAGGGGAACAGAAACAAGCATCTGGTCCTTTTTAATATCGGGGCCTTACTGGCCATCTTGAGCAACTTTACCATGCTCACTTTCTATTTGCCGGCCCTGATCATTTTCAATATTGTTGCAATCATGGAATGCCGGGGCAATTCAACAGAAAAATTCAATTTCTTCCGGGTAAACAAAGTTAACCTCATCCTTTTCCTTGTTTTACTGATCATTCTGTATGAACCGGTCAGAAAAGCAGTGAAGTTCAATTCGTTCGATTTTGGGGGTAAAATTGGGTTCGTGACCGATACCGTAACGTCACTCATTTACAATATGTTTATGAATGTCAACCTCAATTCAATGGAGATCACAATCCTTCAAATTTGTATGATTAGCGTGGTTATCCTGTCACTGGTCATCATCCTGATTCATGTATTTAAGGCCGGCACAACATTTTTTGCTCAATCCAGGGAATTGGTAATCGTTAATTTGATCATTCTTTCTGTTTCCATGGAATCAATATTGCAGCATTATATTTTGAGATCAGATTACATGGTTGGGCGCTTTTCACTGTTTTTACTTCCCCTCTTTGTGCTCAATCTTGGATTTTTAATTGATTATATCCTTAAATTCAGGATTTGGTTTCGGTTTCTGTTCATCCCTCTTGCGGTTTCTCTGGCAATATTGTCCGCTTCAAATTTTTATCTGAATAGAAACCTATACTCATGCGCTGAATGGGGATATGACATGGAAACTAAAAATGCAGTTACAGCGCTTATCAATTATCAAAAAAATACTAACTCCCCGAGAAAGGATATCAAATTAGGCATCAACTGGTTGTTTGAACCAACCATCAATTTTTACAGAGAAACCCGGCATCTTGACTGGCTATTGCCTGTTGACAGGAATGGATTTTCGGAAAGCGACGATTTCGTTTACTTATTCGAGGCAGATGCTGACGCAATGAAAGCCCTCAACCATGAAGTAATTTTTTCTTCTGCAAAAACGAACACGATACTCATGAGGAATAAAAAATAATTATTGAATAACACTCTCTTTTTTAACAATATGAGTCAGGCACTTCCAATATAAAAGTACTTTACTACTAAAACCAAGATGCTCAGAGTTCTCAAATAATTAAATAAAGTTGAAATTAAATCAAAACTCCATTATTATGAAAAATCGGTTACTTGCTGTCCTTATTGCAACAATTCTATTACTTACTTCCATCCAACTCAAAGCGCAGATTGGTATAAACACAGATGGCGCAAGCCCCGACCCTTCGGCCATGCTCGATGTGAAATCTACTGTAAAAGGGCTGCTCCCACCACGGGTTGCACTTACAGCTATCAATGTTGCAGCGCCGGTTTCAACGCCGGTTGCGGTTGGATTGCTTGTTTATAACACTGCAACAGCCGGCACTGCCCCCAATAATGTTGCAGCAGGTTATTATTGTTGGAACGGGACAAAATGGATACCTGTTTTAGCCCCTCAGGGTGCAAATATCGGGGATATGCAGTATTGGAACGGAACTCAATGGGTAAGAGTACCTGTTGGCAATAACGGGCAGGTGCTGACTTTGAATAACGGAGTTCCATCCTGGGGTGGCATCCAGCTTCCCATTCTCACAACGACAGACGTAACAGGTATTGCTTCCGGCCTGGCAATAAGTGGAGGAAATATAACGTCCGATGGTGGTTCACCGGTCATTGCCAGGGGCGTTTGCTGGAGCACTGCAGTAAGTCCGACAATTGCTTCAAGCCATACCATTGATGGGATCGGCACTAATTTGTTTGTGAGCAACCTTAGCGGACTTAATCCAAAAACAGTCTATTACATAAGAGCTTATGCAACCAATATCCTGGGAACATCGTATGGAAATCAACTGACATTCACGACGTTGCCAAATCTACCAGTATTGACGACAACTACTGTCACCAGCATTACCCAAACAACTGCAATGAGTGGGGGTGTGGTAATTTCTGACGGAGCTGACCCTGTTACAGCAAGAGGTGTTTGCTGGAGTACTTCTCCGAATCCCACAACCACCAATAGTTTTACCGTTAACGGAACCGGAACCGGACCGTTCACCAGCAACCTTACAGGCCTTACAGGGAACACATTGTATTATTTGAGGGCTTATGCCACAAACAGTGCCGGAACTGCTTATGGCAACCAGCAAACCTTTAGTTCTGCACCAACTCTGGCAAATATTACGACTACTGTGGTCACAGGCATTGCCCAAACCACTGCCACCAGCGGTGGGGAGGTAATCGGCAATGGCGGAACCGATGTTTTTTTTCGCGGAATGTGCTGGAGTACGAGCCCCAATCCCACCATTTCAAACAGTCATACAACCGATGGCAGCGGCAATGGCTTGTTCATAAGTTACATAACAGGATTGACACTGAACACAACCTACTATGCCCGTGCCTTTGCTGTGAACAGCGTGGGAACATCATACGGAAATGAATTCATTTTTACAACCCTCGGAGTAATAACCCTTACAACCGTCAGCATATCCACTGTCACCCCAACATCTGCTGCCAGCGGTGGAAATATCACGAATGACGGGGGCGCTGCTGTAACGGCACGCGGCGTATGCTGGGGCACAAGCTCAAATCCGACAATTGCAACCAATTCTACATCAGATGGTGCCGGAACAGGTTCCTTTGTGAGCAATCTTTCAGGGCTTGCAGGAAATACACTTTATTATGTCCGGTCTTATGCAGTTAACAGTTCCGGGGCTTTTTATGGAAATCAGCTGACATTTACCACTTCAAATTCAACGATACCATCCGTTACCACTGGCACCATCACTAACATTTCCCAAAACACCGCCATCGTGGGTGGCCAGGTTACCAGCAACGGCGGAGTTAATGTCACAGCCCGCGGGGTTTGCTGGAGCACGACTCCGAATCCTTTGGCCACCGGCAGCCACACAACAAATGGAACAGGAACAGGAGTGTTTATCGCCAACCTGACAAGCCTCACAACGAATACTCTTTATTATTTGAGGGCTTATGCAACAAACAGCGTGGGAACGGCCTACGGCAATGAAATTACATTTTCGACACTGCCAAATCCGGTACTACCTGCCATTATTACGACAGCGGTCACCAACATCAGCCAAACCACTGCTACAGGCGGAGGGGATGTAACCGGAGATGGTTCTGCTATTGTTTCTTTCCGCGGAATTTGCTGGAGTACCACCCCTAACCCGACAATTACGAATAGTCATACCACCGATGGCGGAGGAACAGGTGCATTTGTGAGCAGCATCACAGGACTTGTATCAAACACGCTTTATTATGTGAGAGCCTATGCAGTAAATAGTGTGGGAACAGCGTATGGAAATGAGGTGACCTTTGTGACATCGCTGGTAATAACTACAAATGCCGTTTCAGCCATTACCCAGGTTTCGGCTGTCAGCGGAGGGAACATTACCGCCGGCGGCGGGGCAACCATTTCATCCAAGGGAATTTGCTGGAGTGTAACGGCAAATCCGACGGTCGCAGGCAGCCACACCACCGAAGGAACAGGAACCGGTGCATTTACCAGCAACATGACAGGGTTAACAGTTATGACCTTGTATTATGTACGGGCTTATGCAACAAATGGCTCGGGAACTTATTACGGGAATCAGCAAACCTTTACAACATCACCGTTGCTGCCCACCCTCACCACTGCTGCTGTATCACTCATCACCCTGACAACTGCGACCAGCGGAGGAAATGTTACGGCGGATGGCGGAGCAACGGTGAATGCCAGAGGAGTTTGCTGGAATACCGCACCTACACCAACTACGGCAAACAGCAAGACCATCGACGGGAATGGAACAGGAATTTTTGCCAGCAATTTAACCGGACTTACGCCAAACATGATTTATTATGTGCGTGCCTATGCAACCAGCAGTGCCGGAACAGCTTATGGAAATGAAATAGCATTTACAACGTTGCTTAATCCTGTAATCCCGGTAGTTACAACTGCCTCGATCACAAACCTTGGACAAAGTTCTTGCACAGGCGGAGGAATTGTAACCTCTGATGGAGGAGCTGTGGTTACTTTCCGAGGTGTATGCTGGGGTACAAGCCCGAACCCGACCATTACGAACAGCCATACAACTGATGGAAACGGCACGGGGGTTTTTGTGAGCAGCATTACCGGGCTGACTCCGAATACCCTGTACTATTTCCGTTCTTATGCGGTAAATGGTATTGGAACTTCCTACGGGAATGAATTGAACGTTACAACTCCTCCTGAATGTGGATTATCCATAACCGTCAGCCACGTTGCAGGAACCATTGCACCAATTACAAAAACAGTCAGCTACGGCACAGTGACAAATATCCCCGGAGAGCCAAACAAATGTTGGATTACCAAGAACCTTGGAGCTGACCATCAGGCAGCCACAGTTAGCGATACCAGCGAAGCATCTGCGGGATGGTACTGGCAGTTTAACCGGAAACAGGGGTATAAACATGATGGTACCATAAGAACTCCCAACACAACCTGGATAGACAATATTAGTGAAATTGCCGAATGGGATGCTGCCAACGACCCATGTAAGCTTGAACTTGGCATTGAATGGCATATTCCATCTTTCACTGAATGGACAAATGTGGACGCAGTTGGAAACTGGACAGAATGGAATGGTCCATGGAATTCTGCTTTAAAACTCCATGCTGCCGGGTCACTCCTCTACCAGGATGGTACACTAAACACCCGTGGTGTATATGGTAAATACTGGAGCAACGCACAGTATAGTGCTACTGAAGGATGGCGGCTCTATTTCGAAAGTGCAAATTGTCTGATGAACGAAACCGGATATAAAATGAACGGGTTTTCATTGCGGTGCCTGAGAACCTATTAGCAAATGGTCAGATCGCAAACCGTTTAACATCCTCCGCATTGATCGAGGCATCGCATAAAATAGCCAGGCGTTCTACCACATTTTTCAACTCGCGGATGTTGCCGGTCCATCGAATCTCCTTAAGAGCCTCGATGGCCTGCGGATCAAACTCCATCGGCGGTTTTCCCATCCCAATGCAATAATCGGCAAGGAATTGGCCCGCCAGCAACGGAAGATCGTCCAGCCTGTTACGAAGTGGCGGAACTTCTATGACAATCACACTTAAACGGTGATACAGATCTTCACGAAAGGTTTTATGGAGAATCTCCTCCCGGATGTTTTTATTGGTAGCAGCAATGATGCGCACATCCACCGGAATCTCCTTCTCCCCTCCCACCCGGGTGATCTTGTTTTCCTGAAGGGCCCGTAAAACCTTCGATTGAGCCGAAAGGCTCATATCACCTATTTCATCGAGAAAGAGCGTTCCTCCGTTAGCCTGTTCAAAATCACCTTTATGCTGCTTGATGGCAGAGGTAAATGAACCTTTTTCATGGCCGAAGAGGTTGCTTTCGATCAGTTCGGCAGGGATGGCCGCACAATTCACTTCAATAAACGGTCCGTTACACCGGTGGCTCAAGGCATGGAGATGACGGGCAACCAACTCTTTACCTGTTCCGTTTTCGCCTGTTATCAGTACACGGGCATCTGTAGGCGCCACTTTTGCAATCATCGACCTGATCTGCATCATCGGTTCACTGAGGCCGATCATCTCATAACTGGCCCCGATTCTGCGTCGCAGCAATCGGGCCTCATCCACCAGGCTTGTACGGTCAAGAGCATTGCGCAAAGCGACCAGTAAACGATTCAGGTCAATGGGTTTCGAAATGTAATCATAAGCCCCTTTTTTGATGGCCTCCACAGCAGTATCAATGGTACCATGGCCCGAAATCATGATGACAGGGGTATCCACCAATTCAAATATCTTCACAAGCACCTCAATGCCATCCATTTTTGGCATTTTTATATCGCAAAGAATGGCATCGTATTTATGCTCCCTGACCATTTGAAGCCCGATTTCACCATCAGCAGCATCGTCGACAGTATACTTTTCGTATTCAAGAATTTCTCGCAATGTGTTTCTGATACTTCTTTCGTCGTCGATGATCAGGATTCGGGACATGTTGATTTACGATTTGGGATTTACGATTTACGATTTACGATTTAAGGGATGGCATGTGCGCTGGTGACTTAAGATTTATTCAAAGGTAAAAAAAGTTTGGATAACTTTGTAAAACGATGAGAAACCAACATATTTCCAGTTTTTGCATTTCTTTCTTATTCATTATTGGGATTTCCCTCTGTTTCATTCATTCAGGATATTCTCAGTCCCCCCAAATTCCATTAAAGTTTCCCTGGGCAGGCGGGCTGAATTCGTGCCAGTTTTGTGCCATCGACATCAACCTCGACGGTATCAGTGACCTGCTGATCTTCGACCGGCATGGCAACCGAAAGCTAACCTTCATCAACCATGGCACTCCCAATACCGTGGATTACACTTTTGCCCCTGAATACGCACTTAAACTGCCTGAATTGCATGACTGGGTGATAACAACTGATTTCAACTGTGACGGGAAACAGGATATTTTCACCTATGGGAACGGTGGTGTACGTGTGTATCAAAACATTTCAGATACCTCCCTGAAATTCAAATTGATCACCAATTTGCTGGAATCATTTTATTATACAGGTAAAGTCGGCATCCTGGTTACGAGTGTTGACTATCCTGCTCTTGCCGATATCGACAACGATGGCGATGCCGATCTGCTCACCTTCTTCGGGTTGGGTTCGTATGTGGAATACCATAAAAATCTGTCGATGGAAAAATATGGCCATTGCGACAGTCTCGATTTCAGGCTTGCTGATCCCTGCTGGGGCAAATTCAAGGAGAGTGAGGGGGGAAACCGGATCATTTTAGATGCGGGATGCCCGTTTAAGGATTTGGGATTGACGATGTACGATTTACGATTTATGGTTGACACATCCCTTTCCCAAAATCTAAAATCGTCAATCATAAATCGTAAATCAAGACACACCGGCTCCACTTTGCTGGCAACTGATCTCAACAACGACGGTCTCAAAGACCTGATTCTCGGTGATGTTGATTATCCGAATCTGATTTCACTGATCAATGGCGGTACGCGCGATTCAGCGAAAATGGTAGCCCAGGATACTGCTTTCCCGGCCACCTCCCTGCCTGTTCACCTTTTCTCATTTCCGGCTTTTTCGCTCATTGATATTGACAATGACGGACTGGATGACCTCATCGCTTCTCCGTTTGATCCATCCCTTTTTATCTCCGATAATTACAATTGTGTGTGGTTCTATAAAAACACTGGGTCGAATACCCTACCTCAATTTGAATTGCAGACCGAAAAACTATTTCGCAACGAGATGATGGATTTCGGATCAGCCTCCCATCCTGTCCTGTATGATTTTGATGGGGATGGCCTACAGGATCTCTTTGTCGGAAACGATGGCATGTATGCCGGATCCTATTACAAAGATGCCATCCTTCATTCGGTTTACACCTCGAACATCACCTTTTTTAAAAATACAGGAAGCATATCATCCCCCGTATTTACGTTTGTGACCGATCATCTGGCCGGAATACCAGGATTGAATTTACGCGGGGCTTATCCAGCATTGGGTGATATGAATGGCGATGACCATCCTGACCTGATCCTTGGAAACAGCGACGGGACTTTGCTCTTTTTTAAAAACTCCGGAAATAGTCCGGGTATCCCTGAATTTGATCCCCCTGTACGGAATTGGCAGGGAATTGATGTCGGGGATTACAGTACTCCTCAACTGTTCGATCTGGACAAAGACAACATCGCCGAACTGATCATCGGGGAACAGAATGGAAACTTTAATTTGTATAAAAATACAGGAACCGCTGAAAATCCAACCTTTGCCCATATTACTGACAGCCTCGGCAAGGTGAACGTTACAAATTACAACGTTTCGTACAACGGCTTCAGCACCCCCTGCTTTTCAAGGCGTCCAAACGGAACTACCTTCCTGGTTGCAGGTTCGGAGGAAGGACGGATCCGACTGTTTGAAAACATTGACAATAACCTGGAAGGAAAATTCTCAGAATCCGGTGGATTATTCAGCTGGCTCTCCTCCACCCCGGGGGATACCCTTTTTGGCTGGCAAACATCCCCGTCTATTGGTCATCTGACTGATGATCAGGCGTTCGATATGATTACCGGCAATTTCGCAGGAGGATTAAATTATATCACCAGGCGATTACCGGCTGAGATCATTCAGGGTATTCCGGATATAAATAAACAGCAACCTGTTTCGATAAATATCTTTCCGAATCCGGCCGATAAAACAGTTAACATTCAAATGACAAATTTCAACCAGATTAACTCTGTTGGAAAGATTTACAATTTATTAGGACAAAAAGTTATTGAATTCCCTTTCAATGGAATAACATCCCTATCTGTATCTGGTCTGCTCCCCGGGATTTACACCATCCGGATCGGTGAGGCCACTTCCATGCTGATCATCAGCCGTCGCATGTAATCAAGTCTGAATCCACGATTCCCCACTGATTTTCACAGAAATCCTGCGTAAACGCTATCGTTTTGCCCTCTTTTGGCGTCCCGGAAAAACTATTTCCATGGGGCATCATAATATCCTTTTAGAAAAAAAGTTATCAACAGTGGGAAAATGTGGGGAAATGTGGAGGATTTCTGTATATATTTACAGTCGAAAAAAAGAGAGGTGCCAACAACAAACTTAATCGGTGAATTTGAATGCCGGCTTGATGAGAAAAGCCGCATCATCCTTCCGGCTGCACTGAAAAAACAGATCAGTCCGGAAGCCCATGACAAGTTTGTCATCAACCGGGGCTTTGAAGGTTGTCTGGTGCTCTATCCTCAGAATGTATGGGATGAGACCATTGCCAAAATGAATAAACTTAACCTGTTTGTCAAAGATCACAGAAAGTTTGTCCGGGCTTTCAACAATGGCGCAACCCCGCTTTCACTCGACAACCAGAACAGGTTGCTCCTGCCAAAACCGTTACTTGACTATGCCTCAATTGATAAGGATATTGTTTTATTTGCCTATTCCGACAGAATTGAAGTGTGGAACAAGAAAACCTATATGGATCTGGTTTCCAATGAACCAGATGATTTTGCACAGCTGGCTGAAAAGGTAATGGGAAACTCAAATACTAGCAATGCCGGCGATGATATATCATAAAAGTGTTCTACTTGAGGAAAGCATTGAAGCCCTGGCAATAAGGCCCGGAGGTATTTATGTGGATGCCACTTATGGAGGTGGCGGGCATGCAAAAGCCATTCTGCATCAAATGGAGGGCGGGAGACTGGTTGCATTTGACCAGGACGAAGAAGCAATCAGAAACAGGATCGACGATACCCGATTGATCATGGTAAACAACAACTTTCGTTTTCTGCGAAATTTTTTAAAACTACACCATGCATCACCGGTTGATGGAATCCTGGCCGATCTCGGTATCTCCTCACACCAGATCGATCAGCCTGAGCGGGGGTTTTCAACAAGATTCGATGGAATGCTCGACATGCGTATGGATCAGAAAAAGAAGCAAACAGCAAAGGAAATCGTGAATTATTATAGTGAGGAGAGTTTGTCTGACCTTTTCTTTGCCTATGGTGAAATCAGGAATGCAAGAAAGCTGGCATCACGGATTGTTGAGGCACGGAAGATCCGTCCGGTTGAAACAACCGGCAGTCTCAAGGAAATAGCAAATACCTGCGCCGAACGTGGCAAAGAATTCAAGTACCAGGCACAGATCTTTCAGGCTTTGCGCATTGAAGTGAACCAGGAGATAGAATCTTTGCGTGAATTCCTGAAACAGGCCACACAAGCTTTAAAACCGGGAGGGAGATTGGTTGTGATCGCCTATCATTCCCTGGAAGACAAACTGGTGAAAAATTATTTCCGTTCCGGGAATTTTGAGGGCACCATCGAAAAAGATTTTTATGGCAATGTGCTTGCCCCATTGAAGGTAATTACCCGCAAAGCCATTGTTCCGACAGAAAAAGAAATTGAAGAAAACAACCGTTCCCGCAGTGCAAAATTACGGGTTGCTGAAAAAATATGATGGTGAAAGAAAACCTGAAATATAACGATCCGTCACATGGTTTGAAAGATCCTCCTGCACCGGATTCCACGGTGGAAGCGGATCGTGGTTTTGATGCAGCCGGGCCGGTCAATGAACCGGTAAAAGCCGTAAAGAAAACCAATAAAAGCCGTAAGGCTGTCCAGGAATTCCTGGGGGGCGACTACCTTTCGAGGGAATGGGTAACCGGCAACCTCAGTTATATCCTTTATGTAGCCCTCCTTGCCATGGTTTACATTGCCAACACTTACTATACTGAAAAAAAGTTCTCCGCCATTGAACGGACAAAAAAAGAGCTGAAGGAACTGCGCTACGAATATATCACCACAAAATCGATCCTGATGTTCCAGGGGCGCCAGTCGGAAATCTCAAAACGGGCACTGAACCAGGGTTTGAAGGAAGCTAAAATGCCACCATATAAAATTCTTTATTCGGGCGATTCACTTCAAAAAAAGAAACCGTGAGACAATGAAAGAGATCAAGAAAGGCATATTGATCCGTGTTTACCTGGTTTACCTGGGTGTGCTGCTATTCGGGTTGCTGATCATTGCACGCGTGGTGATGATTCAGCAATTTGAAAAAAAAGAATTCATGGAGATGGCCAAAAAACAGGAGATCCACCTGTTTGAGATGGAGGCGATCCGTGGCAACATCCTTGCCGATGACGGAAGCCTGCTTGCTGTATCCATCCCCATTTTTGAAGTCCGCATGGATGTGATGACCGACTCCATTACCGATGCGGTGTTCAGCCGGAATGTTGATTCCTTGTCGATTTGTCTTTCAAATTTGTTCAAGGACCATACGCCATCTGCCTATAAAGACATGCTTTGGGATGGCAGAAGAAACAAAAGCAGGTATTTGCTCATTCAACGGGATGTCACCTATCCCGATCTGAATAAAATGAGACATTTTCCTATTTTCAGGCGTGGGCAATTCAAAGGTGGCCTGATTGTCATTGCACAATACCAGCGGGAACTCCCCTACAAATCACTGGCCAGGCGCATCATCGGTTACGAAAGCGGAGAAGGAGCAAACAAAGTGTTCGTGGGGCTTGAGGGCTCATTTACAAAAAACCTGGAGGGTGTCAACGGGCAGCGCCTCATGAGGCGTGTTGGTGCGACCGCCTGGGTACCGATAGATCCCGAAAGCACGATAGAACCACAAAACGGAAATGACATCATCACCACTCTTGATGTGAACCTCCAGGACCTGGCAGAAGCATCCCTGCGCAAAGAACTTATTGCCGACAGCGCCGATCATGGCTGTGTAATCCTGATGGAGGTAAAAACAGGCTACCTGCGTGCCATGGCCAACCTCGGACTCACAAAAAAAGGGACATACGAAGAAATTTTCAACTATGCCATCGGCGAAAGCCAGGAAACCGGTTCAACATTTAAACTGGCATCGTTTCTTGTAGCACTGAATGACAGGAAGATTGATCTGACTACACCGGTCAACTGTTCCGGAGGAATAACTTTTTTTTCTGGCCGTAAGATGGAGGATTCTCATCGGGGCATCGGGGTTATCCCAGCCCTGCAGGTGTTCGAAAAATCATCGAATGTAGGCACCTCCAGAATGGTCTATTCCGCGTATGCAGATTCTGCACAAAGATTCATCGACGGCCTTTACCGCATTGGTATCAACCGCCCGCTGGGTCTGCAGATCGCAGGTGAAGGCAGGCCATACATTAAAACCACGAAAAGCAAATACTGGTCGGCACTTTCATTACCATGGATGTCAATTGGTTATGAAATTTCTCTGGCGCCCATTCACCTTCTTGCCCTCTACAATGCCGTGGCCAATAATGGGGTAATGGTAAAACCTCTTTTTGTTCGTGAAATTCGTAAGAATGGCCAGTTGGTCCAGCGGTTCAACCCCGTGGTGATCAATCCTCAGATTGTAACGCCATGGGCCATCCAACAAGCCAGAAAGATGCTCGAAGGTGTTGTGGAAGAGGGCACCGGGGCCAGTATTAAATCACCAGATTATAAAATTGCAGGAAAAACCGGCACCTGCCAGATCGCGGCCGGTAATAAAGGATATCGCCAGGGAACCAAACAAGTCCAGTACAAAGGCTCGTTTGTCGGATATTTCCCTGCCGACAATCCCAAATATTCCCTCATCGTGGTGATTGTCAACCCCAGGAAAGGAAAATACTACGGTGGAGCTGTTGCAGCGCCGGTTTTTCGTGAGTTATCGGATAAATTGTATGCCATACGCCCCGATATCATGATTCCGTTGCCTGTTGATACAGCCTCTTCACCCCTGCCATTTGCCCAGTCGGGGCAAACGAAAGATTTATCAGATGCCTTTTCTATCCTTAACATGAATGCCCGCCCGGAAAGCGGGTCATCCACATGGGCCCGCCCTGAAGCATCTTCCGGTAACATTGTTCTGGCATCTGCCCGTGTGACAAAAGGAACCATGCCCGATGTCTGTGGCATGGGATTAAAAGATGCGCTATATCTACTTGAGCAACAAGGGCTCAACGTACTTGTCAATGGCAAAGGCACTGTCATCAAACAATCCATTAACCCCGGATTTACAATATATAAAGGGATGCCCGTGGTCATCGAGTTGAAGCTTAAACAGGATAAACCTAAAACCCAGGCATGATGCTGTTAAAGGATATCATCGGCAGTTTCTCCATCACCGGAATAACCGGAAGTACAGACATACCCATCAGTGGTGTACATTTCGATTCACGAAAAGTGATGCCGGGAAATCTGTTTTTTGCAGTTCCCGGAACCACTTCCGATGGACATTCATTTATCGAAACAGCCATTGAAAAAGGTGCAACAGCGATCGTTTGCGAACAAATTCCGGCAACCATTCCGGCTGGTACCACCTTCGTAGTGGTTGCAAAAAGCAACATGGCGTTAGGGGTGATGACCTCAAAATTCTACGGAGATCCATCTGGAAAGCTAAAACTGATCGGTTTAACCGGAACCAACGGAAAAACCACATCGGTCACACTGCTGCACCAGGTATTTTACGAACTTGGCTACAGCACCGGGCTGATCTCGACCATTCAGAATAAGATCAATCAGGTTGAAGTACCTGCAACACATACCACCCCCGATCCAATACAACTCAATGAATTGCTTGCCAGGATGGTCAGGGAGGGCTGTGAATATTGTTTCATGGAGGTCTCGTCGCATGCCGTTGACCAGCAAAGGATTGCGGGACTTACCTTCGCCGGGGGAATTTTCACCAACCTTACCCACGACCATCTCGATTATCACAAAACTTTTGATGCTTACCTACATGCCAAGAAATCGTTTTTCGATCACCTGCCTGCAACCGCTTTTGCCCTGATCAACAAGGATGACAAAAATGGCAAGGTGATGATCCAAAATACGCTGGCGGCTAAATACACCCTCAGTCTGCAGGCCATGGCCGATTTTCGCTGCAAAATCATCGAAAACCAGTTCCATGGGATACATCTTAATATTGACGGACAGGAGGTTTGGTTTAAACTCATCGGAACTTTTAACGCCTATAACCTGCTCACCGTGTATGCTGCATCCGTATTGCTCGGACAGGATAAAACAGAGGTGCTCACATTGCTCAGCCGGATGGAGCCTGTTGCCGGCCGGTTTAATTATGTTATTTCACCGGACAGAATTACCGGTATTGTGGATTATGCCCATACACCAGATGCCCTGAAAAATGTACTGGAAACGATCAATGAAATACGTGAACACAATGAACAGCTGATCACTGTGGTGGGGGCAGGTGGAAACCGGGATGCCACGAAACGGCCTGTCATGGCCAAGATTGCAGCCAATCTCAGCGACCGGGTCATCCTTACCTCCGATAATCCGCGCAATGAAGAACCTGAAGCCATCCTGGCTGAAATGAAATCGGGTGTAGAACTTCATCAGGCAAAAAAAGTACTGGTCATTGTCAACCGGCTGGAAGCAATAAAAACGGCCTGTGCGCTCGCCAGACCCGGCGATATCATTCTTGTTGCCGGGAAAGGGCATGAAAACTACCAGGAGATCAAGGGAATAAGGCACCATTTCGACGACAAAGAGGTGCTGAATGAAATTTTCGGGAACGATAGCATAGTTAAACCTTAAGCCTATGTTGTACAGTCTTTTTAAGTGGTTGCACGAATCATTTGACCTCCCCGGTACCGGTGTGTTTCAATACATCTCATTCAGGGCTGCTGCGGCTTTGATCACCTCCCTGTTCATTTCGATGATCATCGGCAAGCGGCTTATCGACTTTCTGCGCAGAAAGCAGGTTGGTGAAACAGTTCGCGACCTCGGATTGGAAGGGCAGAATATGAAACAGGGAACCCCGACAATGGGCGGCCTCATTATCCTCGCAGCCATCCTCGTACCATCGCTGCTGTTCTCCAGGTTGGACAACCTCTACATCATCGTGGTGTTGGTTGCGACGGTTTGGCTAGGAATGATTGGGTTTCTGGATGATTACATCAAGGTGTTCAAAAAAGACAAAAAAGGGTTGCCCGGAAAATTGAAAATTCTCGGGCAGGTCGGAATTGGGTTGATTGTTGGCTTTACCATGTATTTCAGCGACAGTATTGTGATCCGCGAACGGGTGAGGCAAACCGCTTATGTTCCCACCACAGATGTATTCTCAATGGAGTCGACCACGGATAAAAGCAGAATATTCTCCAAAACCGCCGTTAAATCGACCAAGACGACCATCCCGTTTGTGAAAAACAATGAGTTTGATTATAGCTCACTTGTTTCCTGGATGGGCGATGGGGCTAAGAAATGGACATGGCTGGTTTTTATTCCCATCGTGATCTTCATCATCATTGCCGTTTCCAACGGTGCCAACCTCACCGATGGCCTCGATGGGCTCGCAACCGGGATTTCTGCCATTATCGGGCTGACACTGGGCGTACTAGCTTATGTATCTGGCAACATTGTGTTCGCCAATTATCTGAATATCATGTATATTCCAAATACCGGCGAGCTGGCTATCTACATCTCTGCTTTCGTGGGGGCATGCATCGGATTTCTTTGGTATAACTCGTTTCCGGCGCAGGTATTCATGGGTGATACCGGAAGCCTGGCCCTGGGTGGAATCATTGCCGTTTTTGCCATCATGATCCGTAAAGAGATTCTTATTCCTATTTTCTGTGGTGTTTTTCTGGCTGAAAACCTTTCTGTAGTGATGCAGGTCACCTGGTTTAAATACACAAAACACAAGTTTGGTGAGGGACGGAGGATATTCAGGATGTCGCCGCTTCATCACCATTTTCAAAAGCTGGGTTACCATGAGTCAAAGATCGTGATGAGATTCCTCATCGTTGGCATCATGCTGGCCGTTTTAACAATTGTCACACTCAAACTAAGATAACAACCATGACATTCGAAGCATTGGCAAAACAAGGACAAACAACAGTATTTGAATCACTGGTAGCCTCCATTGCCCCTAAAATCAGGGGAATCCGCAAGGAGTATATCAAAGAAAGCTTTTATGGTTCGCAACAAGTGGAACACCGTCTCGAAATTGTTGCAGTCATCAAAGGGATGGAGTTCATCAATGATTCAAAATCATCGACCGTAAATTCCACATGGTTTGCACTGGAGAGCACCACAAGGCCGATCATCTGGATCGTGGGTGGTGTTGAGTGTGGAAATAATTATGATTTCCTGCGCCACCTGGTAAGAACCAAAGTAAAATCCATCATCTGCCTTGGCAGGGACACAACCCGCATTCATGACGCATTTGAAGAACTGGATATCCCGATGGCTGATGCTTTTTCCATGGAGGAAGCTGTTGAATCGGCCTATTATATGGGCAACAACGGGGATGCGGTATTGCTGTCACCCGCCTGCCCGTCCTTCGATCTGTTTGACAATTTCGAACAGCGCGGGGAAGCATTTCGGAAAGCCGTTAAAAATTTATAAGTCTGCACGCACATGCTGAAAGTTGCAAAAGATATCAAGGGGGATAAGGTGATCTGGATCGTTGTGGTCATCCTGTGTATTTTTTCATTGCTGGCTGTTTACAGTTCAACAGGCACCCTTGCATATAAAAAACAACATGGAAATACAGAATATTACCTTTTCAAACATTTCATGATCCTTCTCTTCGGACTGGGATTGATGTATATTACCCACCTGATCAAATACACCTATTATTCACGGATTTCGCAAATCGGCCTCTATCTAACCATCCCGTTGCTGCTTATCACGCTTGTTTCAGGAACAAACCTGAATGAGGCAAACCGCTGGCTGACTGTTCCCATCGTAAATCTCACCTTTCAGAGTTCAGATGTGGCCAAACTCTTTCTCATCATGTACCTGGCAAGAGTTCTCAGCAAAAAACAGGAACTCGTGCAGGATTTTCGCAAAGGCTTTTTGCCGGTGATCATCCCGGTCATTGCTGTTACTGTATTAATTCTTCCGGCAAATTTTTCGACCGCCGCAATTTTATTTGTCACCTGCATTGTTCTCATGTTCATCGGCAGGATCAGCTTAAAATACATGGTTTCACTGGCCATTCTGGGTGTTATAGGAATTGTGATGATTTTTATGCTGTCAAAAACATTTCCTGCATTATTCCCACGCGGCACCACCTGGGTCGCCCGCATCGATCACTTTATCAATAAACAGGAGGCTGATCCCGATGCCACTTACCAGGTTGACCAGGCTAAAATAGCTATTGTACAGGGCGGCATTCTTGGCAAGTCGCCAGGGAAAAGCACCCAGCGAAATTTCCTTCCTCACCCCTATTCCGATTTTATTTTTGCCATCATCATTGAGGAGTATGGCCTGGTAGGCGGCAGTTTCGTTTTATTGCTTTACCTGATCCTGTTTTTCCGGGTAATCAGGATTGCGACCCGCAGCCAGGGAAATTTCGGCTCACTGCTAAGTATCGGAATTGGGTTCAGCCTGGTTTTCCAGGCCTTTATCAACATGGCCGTGGCAGTAAACCTTTTCCCGGTTACAGGTCAAACACTGCCACTGGTAAGTATGGGTGGAACATCCATCTGGTTCACAAGTATATCGCTAGGCATTATTTTGAGCGTAAGCCGCACAGCCGACATCGAAACCAAAGATGGCACCGAAATTGAAATCCTGCAGGAGCCGACATTGAGTAAAAACCTAAAAACAGTACCTGCCACATGATAAGGGCCATCATCAGCGGAGGAGGCACCGGAGGGCATATTTTCCCTGCCATCGCCATTGCCAATGCTCTCAAAGCCAAGGTAAAGGATATCGAAATTCTTTTCATAGGCGCAAAGGGGCGGATGGAGATGGAAAAAGTTCCCGCCGCAGGATTTCCGATCGAAGGGCTGACCATCAGTGGTTTCCAGCGAAAACTGACCTGGAAAAACCTCTCTTTCCCTTTTAAACTTGCAGGAAGTTTACTCAGGGCCCATGCCATCATCTCGAAATTCAAACCAGATGTGGTGATCGGAGTTGGAGGATATGCCAGCGGTCCAACCCTGCGGGTTGCCACTTTTATAAATATTCCGTCACTCATCCAGGAGCAGAATTCCTTTCCAGGGGTAACCAACCGTATTCTTGGCAATAAGGTAGAGAAGATCTGTGTGGCTTATGAAGGAATGAATAAATTTTTCCCGGAAAGCAAAATAGTATTTACCGGCAATCCCATACGGAAGGATGTAGTGAAAATTACAGGTAAACGCGATGAAGCAATGAAATATTTCGGTCTGGCACCCGAAAGAAAAACAGTGCTTGTGATCGGGGGAAGCTTAGGTTCTGCCACCATCAACCAGGCCATTTTGAAGTTTGTGCAGGAACAACGGGATGACCAAAGTATCCAGGTACTCTGGCAAACAGGAAAATACTACTTCGATAAAATCAGGGCAAGCTTTCCTGAACCGAAAATCGGAAATCCCAAATCCCAAATCCCAAATCCCATTATCCTGCCTTTCATCGATCGCATGGACCTCGCTTATGCTGCAGCCGACCTCATCGTTTCACGCGCTGGTGCCATCGCCATTTCTGAACTTTGCGTGGTTGGTAAGCCGGCTATCCTGGTTCCATCACCCAACGTGACAGAAGATCACCAAACGAAAAATGCACGTGCACTTGAAACCAGAAAAGCTACACTGCTTGTACAGGATGCAGAAGCCATAACAATCCTGGGAAAAATGATCATTGAAACACTCGGGAATAATGAGCTGCAATCAGATCTTAAGAAAAACATTTCAGCCCTCGGAATAACAGATGCCGCCGATAAAATCGCAGAAGTCACCCTGTCCCTTTTAAATCCCAAATCTCAAATCTCAAATCCCAAATCCCAAATCCCAAATCCCAAATCCCAAATCCCAAATTTCAAAGCCCACATTTCAAACTCAAAGCCCCAGATCGTAATTCCCAAATCGGTCTACTTCCTCGGCATAGGAGGCATCGGCATGAGTGCCCTGGCGAGATATTTCCAGTCGCGGGGTTCTGCTGTTTCAGGTTATGATAAAACGCCTACAAACCTTACCAGTCAATTGATCAGTGAGGGAATGCAAATCCACTTCACAGAAGATTTGAGTTTGTTGCCTGTCAGCCCCGACCTGGTGGTGTATACCCCTGCCATTCCCACTGATCACAAGGAGTTCTGCTATTTTAAACAAACCGGCACGCTCCTGAAAAAGAGAGCAGAGGTATTGGGCATGATCTCCGGAAATTACACAACCATTGCCGTAGCCGGAACCCATGGCAAAACTACCACCTCAACCATGATCGCCCATTTGTTGCGGACTGCCGGTGTTGCAACCATTGCTTTTCTGGGCGGAATATCAAAAAATTACGGGACAAATTTTTGGTTTGTATCCCAAAATCAACAGGCAACAATATCAGAACCTGATATTTCCGCGAGAACGTTCTGTGTTGTTGAAGCCGATGAGTACGATAAATCATTCCTTCAGCTAACTCCGGATATAGCCATCATCACCTCTGCAGATGCCGATCATCTTGATATTTACGGCAACCATGATGACATGAAAAAGACATTCGCGGAGTTTACCGCCAAAATTGTCAAAGGAGGTTCGCTGACCATGAAGGCAGGGATCACAGTTACGCCTGAAAACACAAGTAATTACAATGTTTTTGATTACACTGCTGGCGGCAGGGCTTCCTTTTTTCCACAAAATATTCGTGTGGAGGATGGGTTATTCCATTTTGATTTTGTAACCCCTACAAGCACTGTCAATGACATCATATTGGGTGTTCCCGGAAAATTCAATCTCGAAAATGCCATCGCGGCTTTGTCTGCAGGGTATCTGCTTGAGCTTCCTGAACAGGTTCTAAAAACCGCTTTCCTCACCTACCAGGGGGTTCAACGCCGTTTCGAGTTCAGGGTCCGTAAACCCGGTGTGGTGTATATTGATGATTACGCCCATCATCCCGAAGAACTCAGGGCCTGTATCAGTGCGGCCCGTGATTTATATCCTCACCAAAAAATTACCGGGGTCTTTCAGCCTCATCTCTTTACACGAACCCGCGACTTCGCCGATGATTTTGCGCGCAGCCTTGAACTGCTCGACGAATTGCTTCTGCTCGACATCTACCCGGCCCGGGAAAAACCAATTGAGGGTATAACATCACAAATGTTGCTTGACCGTATTAACCTCGGATTTAAAAAATTAGTCCTGAAACCCGATCTTCTCCGGGAGATCATGAACTGTAACCCAGAGATTTTACTGACACTCGGTGCCGGGGATATCGACCAGTTTGTTGAACCAATCACTGAATTGCTGCAAGAATCAAGTCGCTAGATGAAAAAGTTTTTGAAAATATTAAAAATCATTTTGTGGGTCCTCCTGGTTGCCGGCTCGGGCGTTCTGGTCGGGTTTGCTGAAGCTGAACACTACAGCAGGACCTGTAAAAAAGTGGACATCCGGATCAACTACGGTGCTGCCGATGTGCTGATTACCAAAAGAGATGTTGATTCAATCCTGTTGAAAACTGCAGGGATACTCAAAGGTAAACCCCTGGGATATATCAATACATGTTCCATTGAAAATGCCATCCGTAAACAGGCTTATGTAGCAAAAGTATCAGTTTATGAGAACAATGAAGGCACACTGTTCATTGAAATCCGTCAACGTGAACCCTTATTACGGATTATCAACAGGAAATATGAAAATTTTTACCTGGATGAGTCTGGTGCGTTACTTCCCGTGAATCCGAATTTCTCGGCGCGTGTATTGGTGGCAAACGGCATCATTGATGATTCGTATATAAAAAATCCAAATTACAGAGTCAACATCCTTGCAATGTCCGACTCTGTTTTTTATGATTCATTGCTCACAAATCTTTACAAATTAACCATGTATATCACGCATGATAAATTCCTGAAAGCTCAGATTGCACAGATATACGTAAATGAACAAATGGAATTTGAACTGATTCCGCGAATAGGAAATCATGTGATCCTTTTGGGGAAAGCGGAAGATCTGGATGATAAATTCAGGAGATTGTTTGCTTTTTACAGGTTGGGACTCAACAAAATCGGATGGAATAAATACAACGTCATCAATATAAAATACAAGAATCAAGTGGTTTGTTCTAAAAATTAAACAAGCATGGAAAAATCAGGCATCATTGTCGGGCTCGACATAGGTACAACCAAAATCGCGGTGATTGTTGGCCGCAAAAACGAACATGGAAAAATTGACATACTCGGATATGGTAAAGTGCCGTCCATTGGCGTAAAACGAGGCGTAGTGGCAAACATCGACAACACGGTTCAATCCATTAAGGATGCAGTGGCTGAGGCAGCTGGTAAATCGGGGGTTGACATTAAATATGTAAATGTCGGAATTGCAGGTCAGCACATCAAAAGTCTGCAGCACAGGGGCAGCATGATCCGTGAAGACAGCGAAACTGAAATAAGCCAGGAAGACATCGATAAGTTATGCAACAGCATGTACAACCTCAACATGAACCCCGGGGAAGAGATTCTGGATGTAATTCCCCAGGAATTCAGCATTGACGGGGAGCATGGCAATACAACGCCCAAAGGAATGATCGGAAGTTCGCTTGAAGCCAACTTTCATATCATCATTGGCCAGACTGCTGCTGCCAAAAACATTTACAAATGTGTCCGGAAGGCAGGGCTTGAAGTGGTTGAACTGATCATTGAGCCGATGGCATCTGCCGAAGCTGTTCTCAGTGAGGAAGAAAAGGAGGCAGGTGTTGTGCTGGTTGACATCGGTGGGGGAACATCAGACATCGCCATCTTCCATGGCGGCATCATCCGCCATACTGCCGTGATTCCCCTTGGTGGTGAAATTATCAGTGAAGATATCAAGGAGGGTTGTTCTATCATCAAGAAACATGCCGAGGAACTGAAGGTTAAATTCGGCTCAGCACTTGCCCGCGAAAACAGAGAAGAAGAGATTGTTGCAATTCCCGGACTGCGCGGGAGAACACCCAAGGAGATCAGCCTGAAAAACCTCGCTTCGATCATTCAGGCCCGGATGGAAGAGATCATCGAACACATCTATTTCGAGATTAAGAATTCAGGATATGAAAAAAAACTGATCGGTGGGATCGTTCTCACCGGAGGCGGCGCCCAGTTAAAACATATTGCACAACTTACAGAATTCATGACCGGCCTCGACACGCGCATCGGTTATCCGAATGAACATCTTTCAACGGATGTGGTGGCAGAAATGGCCAGTCCGATGTATGCAACCGGTGTTGGTCTGGTGATCGAAGGAATTGGCCGCTATCAGAAGGAAGTTGATAAAATTAAACCACCCGAACCGGTCGTTCAGGCGGAAACACCCGCGTTTGCAGATAAGAAAAAAAAGGGAAAAGATAAGAAGGTGGTCGATCCCTCAAAACCTTCAAAAAGCTTACCGGAAAAATTTCTTGACAAAATCAGGAACATTTTCGATGAAGATGTTGATTGAATTGTTATTAACAATCATTCGTTGATAACTAAATACTTATCCTCAATTTTCAATATTTATTCTTAATACTTTTAACCCTTTCAAAATAATAAATCATGGCCGAGATGTTAAAATTCGAATCACCTAAAAATCAGTCCTCTATCATAAAAGTTATTGGCGTTGGCGGTGGTGGCAGCAACGCGGTAAACCACATGTTTCACCAGGGAATAAAAGGTGTTGATTTCATTATTTGCAATACCGATGCCCAGGCCATGGAATCGAGCCCTGTTCCGACAAGGATCCAGCTGGGTGCAAACCTCACCGGCGGACTGGGTGCAGGGGCAGCTCCCTCAGTCGGTCGCAATGCGGCACTTGAAAACTCCGATGATATCAGGGAAGTGCTTGACAAAGGGACGAAAATGCTCTTTATCACGGCAGGGTTAGGCGGTGGAACAGGTACCGGTGCCGCCCCTGTCATCGCTCAGATTTCCAGGGAACTCGATATTCTTACCGTTGGTATTGTCACCATCCCCTTCTCTTTTGAAGGTCGCAAAAGACGTCAATCTGCCGAAGATGGCATCCGCCAGCTAAAACAGAATGTTGATGCCCTGCTGATCATCAGCAATGATAAACTGAGGCAGCTTTGCGGCGACCTCCCTCTGTCGGAAGCATTTACCCGCGCCGACAATGTGCTCACGACAGCTGCCAAAGGAATCGCTGAAATTATCACAGTGGCAGGGTATATCAACGTAGACTTTGAGGATGTGAAAACCGTCATGAAAAACAGTGGCGTGGCCATTATGGGAACTGGCATAGCCAATGGACCTCACAGGGCACAATTGGCTGTGGAGGAAGCGCTTAACTCACCATTACTGGATAACAACGACATCAATGGCGCCGGAAATCTGTTACTCTACATATCATCCGGAAAGAATGAAATCACCATGGATGAGGTTACAGAAATTACTGACTATATCCAGGAAAAAACCAAATCGACCGGTGACATCATCTGGGGCAATGGTTTTGATGAAACCCTTGATGACAGGATCAGCGTAACCATCGTTGCAACGGGATTTGATGATGATCATAAACAAAAAAGCCCGAACGAACCGGAACTTGTGAAAGTTTTTGACCTTTATGATAAAACCGCAACGAAAATTGAAAAACGCACCTTCGTCCCTGAAACAGGAAATAACGAAACCATTGAATCCAGGATCGAACCAATGATAACCCCGGTGATTCCTGTCCCTGTCCCTGTAACGTATTCACCGGAACCGGAACAAATAGAGCAATCACGAAGCATTGAGTTCATTATCGAAAAACCTGAACCCGATTTTCAACCCGAACCGGCAGAAACACTGGTTGATGAAATTAAACCAGTGAAAAGCCAGGAACTGACCGAGCCCCAGTTGATTTACAGGCCACAGGCTGCCAGCCTTCCCCAATACCCGGCTGAACCCGGAGTGAACGATTTTCAGAACAAAAAAGCCACGGAACGTGTTTCAAAATTGCGGGAACTCAGCGAGAAACTGAAATCCAATCAACTCAATGAGCATAACCTCTACGAAATTGAAAATATTCCTGCCTATAAACGTCGCAACGTTGAATTAAGTGATGTCACCCCTTCTTCGGTTACACAGGTTGCCGATTTCATGTTATCAGAAAATGCTGACAAGACGGTGGAAATCAGAAGCGAGAATAAATTTCTCAATAAAAAGGTTGATTGAATGAGCCTCGAAAAGAAAATCAATGATGACATCAAGGCTGCAATGCTGGCCCGTGATGCCAAAAAACTTGAAGCCATCAGAGCCATTAAGGCAGCCTTGCTGCTCGAAAAAGCCAAAGAAGGAGCTATTGGGGAACTGAGTGAAGAACTTGAACTCAAAATCCTTCAGAAGCTGGTCAAACAGCGCCGTGAATCAGCTGATATCTATAACCAGGCAAATCGTCAGGATCTTGCAGAAAAAGAAACATTTGATGCTTCAATCATTGAGACCTACCTTCCTCAACAAATGTCTGAAGCCGATGTAACTGAGGTGATTAAAAAGATTATTGCGCAAACCGGGGCTGCCTCTGTTAAAGATATGGGAAAAGTGATGGGGGCTGCTTCAAAAGAACTTGCCGGTAAAGCCGATAATAAAATGATCTCGGTGATTGTGAAAAACTTACTTGCCTGAAAGCTTTTTGTAAAATACTCTTTCAAGCCACCTGAATGGGACAAGTGAAGCAATCCAAAGTTGCAGCATGTTGTTAATCCGATACACCGCCGCAGGATTCGTGATGCATGACACTTTATAAATAAAGGATGCAACCTGTTCAGGGGAAAGTGTTCTGCCTATTTCTTTGGCAGCAGTTGCAGCAAATTTCGCAAAAGCTTTCTCCAATTTTCTGTTGCCGGGTTTTGGTTTGAGGTTTGATACCGTCTCAAGCAGCCTTGTCCTGATAGCTCCCGGACGAACAATGATCACATCAATCCCTGAAAACCGGAGTTCGATACGAAGTGCTTTTGCGTAGCCCTCTACCAGCTTTTTTGTCAAGGGATAGGGCATAAATGGCACTGTCAGATTCAGACTCTCACTGCTGATGTGAAGAATCCGCCCACCCGGTTGCCTGATGATCGGCAAAAAGGTCTGATTAACCCGGTATCCACCAAATACATTGACTTCGAACACATGTTTAAACTGGTCAACCGGTGTTTCAGATAACGGGAAATACCCGTCGATTCCGGCATTGTTTATCACCAGGTCGATCATGATTTTTTTGTCGCCAAGCAATCTGAAGAGGCTGTTAACGGAATCATCGGAGGTGACATCCATTCTTGCAACCATTGCCCTTTTGAACCCAAGCATCCATGCCATGGGGAGATCATCCAGGTCCGTTGCGATCACATACCATCCTTTGTCAAGAAATTCATGCGACAGGGCACATCCCAAACCATGCGCCGCACCCGTGATCAATACAACCTTTTCCATCTGATTTCAGTTAAACCCGTTTTTTGAAAACCGTTTTTCCTTTTGATCCGAAATCAATTTCGAAAGAGAGCAGGCTGCGCCCCATAAAACCTTCCATTTCCCAAATCCGCCCGGAACATCCGCATACCAGCGCTCTCCACGCAAAATCTTTGCAAACGCCCCCCAGGCCCGGTTGCTGTCGCGCACAAACCGGTGAATCTTCAAGGGAACAGTGTTGAATAAAGATTTGATCCGGTTCGCCTCCAGCAGTTCAGTCATCAATTCATCATTCACGGCTGTGGAATAGGAGGCCAAGGATGGAGCAGAACCCTGAAGATAATCGTAACAACTCCTTGCAGCAAGAATCCCGCTCCGGACAGCGTAATAAATGCCTTCGCCCGTTAGCGGATCTGTAAGCCCGGCTGCATCACCGGCCACGAGGACTCTCCCTTTGTGAAACGAGCTCCTTTTAACCCGGACAGGAATCGGCCATGATTTCAGAGACATCGTGTTCAGTATCCGGATTTCAAATTTCGAATTTCGAATTTCAGATTTCAGATCATCGCCTCTATCCACCCCCCCTGAAGACAGATAATCCAACAGCTTCTGATAATAGGGCATCATATATTTCGAAAGGCTTGCCGGACCACCAACACCAATGGAAAAATGATCTCCCTTCGGAAAAACCCATCCATATCCTCCCGGGAAGGAACCCCAATCCAGGAATACGGTGTGAGAAAAGGCCTTTAATGTTTCCGGATCCACCTTCACTTCAGCCTCCCAGGCCAATCCGGGCATAATATGCTCACGCAATCCTGCCGAACGTGCAACTGCGCTTGAAGCGCCATCAGCTCCGATCAACAGTTTTGAACGAAATGTTCCAGCCCGGGTAGCCACAGAGACGATCTGTGCTTCCTGCGTCACATTCATTACAGTCTCCCCGTGAATGACTCTGGCACCGGCTTCAATGGCTTTCCGGAGCAAAAAATCGTCCAGCTTATCCCGGTTGGTACAATACAACATTGGCTCATCCGTGGTTCGCGAAAAAACCTCCTTAAACCCACAGGAAAAGATAAATGAATGGATTTGTGTTTCAAAAACAGAAGAGACGTCGAAAGGAATCTCATTCAGGATCTTATGCGTTAATCCTGCACCGCAAACCTTGTATCGTGGGAAATGCGATTTTTCAAGGATCAGCACAGAAACCCCGCGAAGTGCAAGCTCATAAGCCGCCAGCGATCCTGCCGGCCCCGCCCCGGCAATGATTACATCGGCATCTGTTGTCATCGGCTAAACGAGGTCCATTACTTCCTTCAGCAGTTTATCTTTGCTGATCGGAACAACACCAACCTCTTCACAAACCAGGCCTCCTGCCAGGTTCGAAATATAGGCAATTTCATGAGGTGTCCGGTTCATGGCCAGGCACAGGGAGGCCACACTGATCACTGTATCACCGGCTCCCGACACATCAGAGATCATCCGCATGTGTGCAGGAATGAAAATATTCTGTTCTTCGATACGATCCTTCAGGCTCATCAGAACACCTTTATCCGACATGGTCGTAAGCACATACCTGCAATCAAGC
>CAIQUS010000058.1 GCA_903875045.1 uncultured Bacteroidales bacterium | reverse complement strand
CCTTAAAAACGGCGATATAAAAGAAGGAAGCCGCGCAAAAGGACTGGACGAAGTGCGTGAAAAACTTTCCACCGACCGGCTCAACAAGGAAGACAAGGCAACTTACCTTCGCCACCTCGACAACCTGAGCAACCAGAAAAGTGTTATTTTTACCGCCAAGGATGAAGGGATTGTTGAAGGAATGGCAAAAGGGATGGCAGAAGGAATGGCCAAAGGTAAGTCCGAGGGCCTTCTCCAGGTGGCCATGGCCATGAAAGCAAACGGGGAACCCATCGAAAAAATCATGGCATTTACCGGGCTTACCAAAGCGCAAATAGAAAAAAGTTGCGAAGATGACTACAAATTGTAGTCATCTGACTTCCCTCTTTTTTAAGCGCCTAAAGATCATACAGCTTTTCATAATTGTTCTCCCATCCGGGCAGTGTTCCGCGGACAGAAAGGTCAATCGGAGGATTCTGCCCGCCGATGTTCAGCAAACGCAATAAAGATGTTGAAATATAGGGATTTTTGGAGGGATTAAAGGTTTCACCGCATTCCCTGGTCAATCGTTCATCATTGCACCCTTCGGAAAATGCGTTTTTCTTTTGCAGGTTATACAGGGCAACGGCATAAGGGATCGCGTATTTTTGTTTCATCCTGGCCAGTTCGAAGGCTTTTTCGAGCAATTCGAATTCATTTTCACTGATCCCGTTTGACAGGCCGAGTTCATAAGCACGTGTGGCGGTCATTCCCTGGAGGAAAAGTTCATCGATGAGTGATTCACCGAATCCGAGACGGACCAACTCCTGAACCGCGCCAAAACCACCCAGGATCCCATATTCGATTTCCGGTTGATTGTAATTCTTTTTAATGCGGAAAACATTCTTTCGTTTAAGTGAATCAAATTCAACCCCATGGATCACCACATCAAAGCGCTGGTTAAGAAAATAGGTGAATTCGGCGCCGCCTCCCCATTTCTCACCAAATACGCCGATTGTCCACACCGGCATCTCCTGGATAAACCGGAATAGTTTCATACCAGCTTTGGTGAAATAGGAAGCATCCTGTTCCCCAAGAAATTTGTATCCTGTTTTTGCATCGAACCAACCCTTGTTGAACTGCCGGGCATCGGCCCCGAGCATTCGCATTCCGCTGCCTGAAGCTGTAAAAAGCAATGCTCCCAAAAATCCTTTTTCATAAAGACTTACAGAGATCCCGATGGCATGATCGAGTTGATCAAGGGTGTTGCGGTTCCATACATTGCCCCGGAGCGGATTATCGAAAATAATAGAGGCGACCCTGTCTTTTTTATTGGGATAGATATACCGCAGGTCGTTGTAACAAATATCCATTTCCCCGGTGATGAAATTACGCTGACTTACCGGAGTGCCATAAATACGGCCATAACCAAGCAGGTTTGACCATCCTTTTTTCTTCATGGTATGGAGGAGCGAAGGCAAACCCTTTCGCGGGCCTGTTTTCCCGTCAAGATCAAAAAGTTCGGTACGATCGGGATTTTCAAGGGCCGATTTTTTTACCAGTCCGGTCAATCCGTCAATGCCGAAATGATCCAGGAATTTGTCGATGATCTCGCATAATCCGTATTTGAAGCGGAGCCCGACCTTGGTAGAAGAATCGATGTCGGCAACTGTTGCATATTGATCCTGTATCAGGTCAAGTGCATAAAGCATAATGGGGATCGCGTATCTTCTGAATGTACGGCCTCCTTTATCATCAGATTCGGCTATTTTAATCAATCCGCCGATTCCCTTAATGGTTGACTCCCGGTAATCCAGGGCCTTTGCTTCCGACAATGACCAATAATCAAGATGGTTGACCTCTGCGACCGGGATGTATGATTTAGTAAGCGGATCATATACTCCGGATATTTTTTCACGGTTGGCCGGGCCCGACCATTTGAAGAAACCTTCCTTATCTTTTGAAGAGAGCCCGATCCGGCCTGATTTCTCCAGATCCTCGATCCATTGCGGGTAATGACGGCCATTTTGATTGTAAACACTCTTCAGCCGGTCGTTGGCCGGGAGTGCTTTGCCCAAATGTTTTGCGCACTCGGTATAGGGCATGTGACCCGTGCGGTCGAGCACCTGAAATGGATTTGCCGTAAGCAATTCAAATACCTGTGGCAGTTCTGCCAGATCCTGGCCGGAGGCAATGTCCCATTGAATAATGGCAGCCATGCCTTCAAAAATGGGATCGGCCACGTAGCCATGATGATCGTTGCGAAGGGCAATAACTTTCTTTTCCAATACCTGTTCGGCGAAGGCAACTCCGGCGGTGAAAGATTCTTCCGAGGCATATTTACCTTTCATTACATCAAACAGGCGGTTTGCATGAAATGGAAAATAACCGTGGCCGGTCAGGAATTTATCTCTTAGAAACATGTCATTGAAGAGGATGGCCAGTTCGGCGGTGGTATGCGAGGAGGTATTTGAAAAGATGAACACCAGCTTTTTCGGGTCTGCATATTTTTCAATATTTTCGAAAATCATCTTCTTGATGTCAATCCTTTCGGTGGCAGCTTCCCAGATTATTTCGGCCTCACTAAGGCAGGTGGAATCTTTTGTATAGGTAACACGGGCAAGGGTTGATTTGGCTTGTTCTTCCAGCATGCGGCCACCATCCGCCAGTCCGGTAAAATAGCTGGCTATTTCCCTTGAAGCTCTTTCCAGTGCACTGTCGGCCACATCGATGAAAATGAGGTCGCAGGCGGTTTTGTTCAGGATGTCGATTCCGATTCCGATTCCCATGGTTCCCGAACCGATCACGGCAATTTTTTTGATGCTTCTTAGTCTGTTAACTTCTTTTTGAAGGAGTTTGTTCCCGAATGAAAAAACTGTTCCCATATACTTATTTTTTTTCATTAATTATGTTTGATAGCATCTTCTCCCACTCTCTTTCAGGAGAGGGGATCGGGGGGTGAGGTTATTTAAACAATTTCCACACATACTGCCCCACCCTGGCCTCCGCCGATGCAGGCAGATGCAATGCCGGTTTTCAGACCCTGGCGTTTGAGTTCATAAATGAGATCGATGGTTATACGCAGGCCGGTGGCGGCAATGTTGTGTCCCATGGCGATGGCTCCTCCGTTCACATTGGTCCGTTCGCGTGGAAGCCCGAGTTCTTTCTCCACACCAAGGTATTGAGCAGCAAAGGCTTCATTGACCTCAAAAAGATCGACATTTTCTTTTTTCATATTCAGTTTTGCAAGCAGGTCCTGAACGGCTGGTACAGGTCCCTGTCCCATAATTTCTGGAGGAACTGTGGAGAACTGGTATCCTTTGAGCGTAGCAAGGTAAGGAATATGATGTTTATCCGCAAAGGATCGTTCCATCAGCACGGCTGCAGCCGCACCATCGCTGATCTGGCTTGCATTGCCTGGTGTGACAAGCCCGTCGGGTTTGAGCATGGGGCGCAGATTGGCAAGCTCATCTTTGCTTATATCGTATTTTGTACCCTCATCCCTCCACAAGCTGATCGCATTACCGGCCTGGTCGACCGCATCGACTGTGAAAATGCCCTGCAGATAATTGCCCGGACCAGCATTGGCAAACCGGTTCCACTGTTTTATCTGGGCATTCATGGCACGGGTATGGCTGAGGTAGGCAAATTCATCACACGCTTTTCGGGTGACCCCTGTTTGTGAACCATATAGTTCCGCGGTTTTGGGCATCAGGGTTTTGAAAAGGTTATGGTTGAAGCCTTCCATCAGGTAATCACGGAGAGGGGCATCTTCGAAATCCCAAACACTATCCTTTTTTCTGCGCCCCTGATGGATCAGATTGGTTTGCGACATATTCTCGGTGGCAAACGATAAAACACACCCGGCATTTTCGGTTTCCGACATGAGTTGGTCGAAACTATCTGCCAGTACCTGGAATCCGGTGCCACAGATCCGCAGGGTGGTCTTTCCCGGGGCAACCCGCAGGTTGTCACGGTCATTGAACATTTCAGCAACCCTGATTGCCACGTTTCTCGGCAGGTAAATTTGCTGGTTCATGGAATCGATGTAGATCATTCCTGCCACCACGTTGTCAATTCTCGTCTTTGCAAGGTCCATCCCTGATCTGACGATGGCTTCATATACTGCCAAAACAGCCAGGTCTTCGGCCGAAAGATAATTGTAATAGCCGCCATGTTTACCAATAGGTGTTCGTGCCGCACTTACGATCACTACTTCTTTCTGTTGCTTGTTCATATACTACATATTTAATGTCCTCACCCTGACCCTCTCGTTAACGAGACGGAACCTCCCCTTCTCTTTCAGGAGAAGAGGCCGGGGGATGAGGTGAATTTATTTTCCACTGTTTAAAAGTACACATCCGTAGGCCGCCAGAAACTGGGAGTGTTCCGGACAGTCGGAATCGGGATATCTTTGTTTAAAAAGGTTCAGTATTGTCGGATGCATGGCCGGTAATCCGCCGGTGATCACCAGGTGGTCCTCGATGAGTGAAAGTTCAAAAGAACGTAAAATAATCGAGTTGTAAATACCGAGGATGATATTTGGCAACGTCGCACCATTTTTAATCATCCCAATGATTTCGGAAATGGCAAATACAGTACAAAAACTGTTGATCTTTACCTCATGGGTGGCCTCCTTAGCAAACTCAGTAAATTCATTGGGGGTTACATCCAGGCGGAAAGCGATTTCTTCCAGAAAAGATCCCGTTCCGGCGGCACATTTTCTGTTCATCTTGAATTTTTCAACCTGACCGAGCGCATTCACCCTGATAAATTTGGTATCCTGCCCGCCAATGTCGATGATGGAACAGGAGCATTTATAAATTTCGTATACCGCCCTGGAAAGTGCGATCAGTTCGGAATTGGAGACAAAGGGTACCTGAATTTGTTCCCGGCCATAGCCACAGGTATATATGGGTTCTGCGATTTCAAAATTTTCTTTGAAATGGGCGATGATTTTTGATGAGGCGTTGTTGAAGTTATAACCTGATTTCACACAGTGAAAAGCAGCCATCCGGTTGTTTTCATCAACTAAAACGCCTTTTGTATAGGAGGAGCCGAGATCGATGCCGAGACGATACATGTTCAATTTACGATTTTTGATTTACGATTTACGATTTGGTTAATCAATCACCGTGATGTTAAGTTTCCGGATAATTGATCGATGAATGTTTCGATGGCAATGATGCTTTGTTCTTCGCTGTAACAGCGGGGATCGTTGAGGTCGCCATTGATTTCAAGGTAGGGGAGGCCTGTACGTTTGAAAAGGCGGTTCTGTAGTCCGAAGCGATTGTTGGAATTGCGTGCGCAGGTCTTGGATTCATGGTATATGATTCCGTGAACGGTGAATTCCTGCATCAGCTGTTCGAGAACAGTTTCTTTGACCGTGTCGGATCTGACGATGAAGAGTTTACTGTAGGCCAGGGCAGAGGATTCAAACGGGTCATCTGCCGACAAATCATCAAATACCCAGCTGTTGCAATAGGTGGAGGCAACGATGCAGGTGTTGAGTTTGGCAAATAATTTGGCCAGGTTGCTCAACTTGTACCACAGGGGCATGCCTTCCCAGTAAATTCTGAATCGTTCAACCGGCACGGCACTGATATTATTTTGAATCCTTTCGTCCATCTCTGCCAGGAGGATTTTATAATAATCCACGGCATGTTTTGTTCCCCTCATGACGACAATCGGGCCCATGTGGATGGCGGAATCAAAGAAATTGATGGGTGAAGGGATGTTCTTTGCCTTTTGCAACACTTGTTTCCATAACACACAGCCATCGTGCGACAATCCCACTGTTTCTTTGAAACTGTCCATGTCGAACTTTCGTCCTGACACTTTTTCAAGCTCGGGGATGATACGATGATATTGATCCGAAACACTTTTTATCAGTTCGCTGTTCAGGTCGGAAATACATAATGGCGTATGAATTCCCACAATGGGGACATTGTAATGCCTTGCATAAAACCTGAACCAGTCTTCCACCTCCCTGCACTGGTTTGTATTATACACAAGGATGTCGGGTCGGGGAACCGCACTGAAACCGCTTTTCTGGAGCGGGGTTTCATTTTGCAGGAAGGCACCGATATCACTGGTGAGATACGAGCAGATATCAGGTGAATACCCGTGGGCAACTGCTGTGGGGATGTATTTGTCGGCATTCTTTCCGGCGCCCAGCATGGCACCATGGTTTTCGGGAAAATAGACCTCAAAACCCATCGAATACAATAATTCGGCAGGCCCGACACTGGTACACCAGGCAACCTTCCGGCACCGTGTTTCAGCAGCCTCCTTCAGCCGTGCAAAATAGTCATCCATTGTTCTGCGAAGGTCATTCACCGACCGGAGTTTTACGAGGTCGCTCTTTTCTTGGATTGGTTTTTCACTCATGTTCGTTGTTTAATGACCTCACCTGCTCCCCTTCTCCTTTAGGAGAGGGGGCCGGGGGGTGAGGTGTTAGCAATTCTTCCAGACAGGTTTTCTTTTCTCAATAAAGGCATTGATCCCTTCATTGGCATCGTGGGTTTCCATCATCTCCTTTACATACATACCGGCAAAATCAGGAAGGTTTTTCAGCATAAAAAAATCAAAGGAAGCCCTGGCCGCTTTGGTGGCAAACCGCAGGGCTGAAGCGCTCTTTCCAAGGATATTCTTTCTGATCCATTCATCCGTTGCGATTTCCATGGCAGCTTTGTCGTCAAATATTTCGTTGATAAGGCCAATTGTTTTGGCCTCCTCGGCAGAGATAATTTTTCCGGTGATCAGTAATTCTTCCGCTTTGACATTCCCTACCTTCAGTGGGAGCATCACAGAGGCGGGAGGCGCAAAAACCCCGAGGATGATTTCAGGTTGTCCGATTTTTGCACTCTTGTCGGCAAAAATAAAATTGCAGGCAAGCGGCAGTTCAAAACCGCCCCCGAGACATTGACCGGATAATTTCGCCATGGTCGGAATATGGAGCTCGATCAGGGTAAAAAACATTTCATGAAAACCCTCCAGCATTGCGGCAGCCTTGTCTTTGGTATGTTCTGCCACACTGGCACCGTAGGAGAAGTTATTACCTGCTCCTTCAAAGGTTATTAACTTGATATTCTTTTTGCTTTTCAGCGAGGTTAAAAACGCCGTGATTTCGCCCATCATAATGGCATCAAGGATATTGGCTTTGCCGTCATCCAGAATTACCCGGGCAACAGTGTCGTCATATAAAAATTCAACTTTGATTTTTTGCATGATCTTTTTAATTTACTTGATAAAATATAGTTTAACCACTAAGTCTCTCCTCCGGGAGAAGGCATTCCCCTTCTCCTTGAGGAGAAGGGGCCAGGGGTTGAGGTCCTATTCCTGAAATTGCGGCGAAATAGCCCTTATCAGCTCATCGTTCCATTCATGGCCATCAGCCAGCATCTGGCGAAGCTTGATGAAATCGGCTTCCCGTTTATCTTTCGGGCCATCGTTGAATGCCCTGAAACCGGCTTTTCCTTCGGTCATCATGTTAAGGGCCAGCCAGTCGCGGTTACTCTCTTTGTTTTTATCCCAGTGTTCGAGTTTGTGTTTGCGCAAGGAATTGAGCGTTTTGCTTAAACAGTTTGGCATCAGGTACATGAGCCGGGTGCAAAACCGTTCAACCGCCTGATCCAGCATCGACAGATCCATCTCGCCTGATTTCACCATTTCTTTTGCTTTAGCAAGATCATCACCTGTTTTCATCTTTCCGTAGATGATCTGGCCTTTATTGTTGACCCACTGATCGGTGTACACCAGCGGATTGGGAATAAATTCGCCATTGACCTTCAGGGCAGGCACCACTTCGGTCAGCAATCCCGCCTTCAGGGCTTCATGGGCTGACCAGGGATCGCAAACCGTACAGGAGAACATCGCGCTTTCAATACCTACGAAAAGCGGAAGAAAGTCGGTTGAACCGCCATCGGGGGCACTGCCATGTTTAGGGCCGGCCTGACCGAACCTGGCGAAATCCTGGGCGATGGAAAAATCGCAGGCCATGCCGATCTCCTGGCCTCCGCCGATCCTCATTCCATTCACACGGCAGATTACCGGTTTGTCGTTCATCAGGATAGAAGAAACCATGTCGTTGAACAAACGCATGTATTGTTTGTACTCCTGCGGGTTGCCGGCATAATATTCAGCATACTCTTTTGTGTTTCCACCTGTGCAGAATGCTTTGTCGCCCACGGCGGTAAATACGACGGCCACCACACTGCGATCGTTGGAGGCCTGGCGCATGGCAAAGATTACCTCCTTAACCGCATCGGTGGTATATGAATTAAACTGTTTGGGGTTGTTGAGGATGATCCATGCGTTGTACAGTCCTTCCACAGGGTTGCCGCCATTATCCAGGCAGGGACGTTTTTCAAAAAGGATCTCATGGTAGGTTACTTCAGTGAGATTATGACTTGCTAACATAACGTTTTGTTTTAATGATTATTAGTTTGCATTCTTCGACTTAACCGCCCCCCCCCCTCTCCTTGAGGAGAGGGGGCCGGGGGGTGAGGTGTTTAGCCCCTCTCTCCCCAAGCCGGGGGTGAGGTGTTTTACCCGAAATCCGGCACCAATACCGATCTTTTGCTATAGAGATGATTCAATGTATTCCGGAACACTTCATTGATCTTCGACATGGGAAATGTTTCAATGAAATCATCGATCTTCAACTTATCCGTGGTGATGAGGTCAACTACTTCGGGATACAATTCGGGGTTACAACCCCAGGTGCCGATCAGCTTTGCATCAAAAGCCATCAGGTTGCTTAATCGGACCTCTGTTTTGTCCATGGTAAATCCTACAATGGAAAGGGTCGAGGTAAAAGTTATAAGGTTGAATCCCAGTTCCTGCCCCTGTTTGGTGCCCGACATTTCGAAGATCTTCCATCCATATCGTGAAACGCCTAACCCCTTTGTAATTTCCCTGACTTTGTCCTTGATTGATTTGATATCCAGTCCCTTCACATTCAGGATCGCATCCACACCATGATTTTTGGCCGAGTCAAGTTTTTCGTCATCAATATCAAGTGCAAGTACTTTTGCACCAAATATCCGGGCAATGAGCGCTGCATAGATTCCAACGCCCCCTACTCCGATCACAATGGCAAAATCGCCTGCTTCAAGTTCCGATTTTTTAATGACCTGGTAAGGCGTGGAGATGGCATCGGCAATTACAGATAATTTTTCCAGGGGATATTTTTTCAGCAGGGCGTCGGGGACCGGACAGAGAAAGCGGGCCGGAACCTTGATATGTGAAGCAAACCCTCCATGAAAATCGTTCCCGGGCATCAATTGTTTCTGGCACATATTGCTGCGCCCTTTTTTGCATAATTCACATTCGCCACATGGCAATACCGCAGGGATGATCACATTTTTTCCGAGCCATTGATCGGGACCCGCCACCACGACGCCACTTATTTCATGTCCGAGTGTGAGTGGAAGTTCTTTCTTTGTTTTTACGCCGGAATGCCAGAAACTGAGGTCGGTATGGCAAACACCGCAACCGGCAATTTTTACCAGCGCTTCGTGCGGTTCAGGTTCCGGTAAAACATTTTCGGTGAGTTCGAAATCGGCATCCAGCGCCGTCATCTGCCAGGAATACATTTTCTTTTCCATATTCATCCGTTAAATAAAGAGTTCTGTAGTTTTCTTACTTGCATTTTCCTACGCCATCCTTGCAGGAGATGGCATTCACCAGATTGGTCAGCACCAGGTTTATCGGTGTCTTAATGTAATGTTTTCGTCCATAGTCAACAATTTTTCCGTTCATATAGTCAATTTCGGTTTCCCGCTTATTGATTAAGTCGACTGCCAGCGAAGGCATGTGGTTCCCTGCATTGTTGAGGTATCTGATGGCCAGCTTGATGAAATTTTCGGGTAGCCGGATTTGTTCGGCATTGGCAACCTGAACAGCTTCATAAATGATCTGTTCAATAATCTCAAGGGTGTCTTTATTGGTCATTGCCTCCTTCATGGTCAGCTTTGAAATGGCGCACAAGGGGCTTAATGCTGCATTCAGGATGGTCTTCTCCCAGATCTTATCGTTGATGGTAAAGGCATTTACAGGCTCAGTTGCGAGTTGAACACTTGTCAGGGTCGTGGCGATCCATTTTGCCAGTTCTTCCTGCGAATCGTCCATCGAACCTATATAGTTGGGCGAATTGAAAAAGTTTATCGCGGTCACATTCGGTGCCTGGAGGTTACCTGCAAAGTTGATTACCAGCCTGAGAATAGAGGATTCGGGGAAGTGTCCCTGGTATTTTTTTCCGATGTCGATCCCGTTCTGGGCACTGAGCAAAAAAACTTTCTTTTTCAGATTTCCCTCGATTATTTTTACAATTTTATCGACGTGATAATCCTTAACGGCAGAAATGAGGATGTCAAAATCATGTTCCAGCATCTCTTCTACCGAGTAATAAACATATTTAAAGTATGTTTTCTTCTCAATTGCAGAAACAAGCTCGATTCCTTCCATCCGGATGAGGTTGAGTTTATCCCTGCTGAGGTCGGTCACGGCAACTTCACAACCGGCAAGTTTGAAATGTACAGCTAAGGTTTGACCAATGGGGCCCAGCCCGATAATCCCGATGTTATACTTCTTGTTGTCCATGGTTTTGTATTGGTTAAGGATTTATTTTCTGTTAAAGAATGATTCTGGCATCCACAACACAAATTTCATTACCGGTTGCGAAGAGCGGGTTGAGGTCAAGTTCCCTGATCATGGGGAAATCTGTTCCCAGCATGGAAATCCGCCGGATGATCTCAATGGTTTTTGCCCTGTTTATCCCTTTTTCCCCTCTGTAGCCATTGATCAATGGTGCTGCCTTCACAGAATTGATCATTCGGATGGCCTCGGTGTCACTTACCGGGCTGATGGTAAATGCCACATCCTTCAACACCTCGGTGAAGATTCCGCCTAACCCGAACATGATGATGTGGCCAACACCTTTCACCGCTTTTGCCCCGATGATCAGCTCACGTCCTTTGGGAATAAATTGCTGAACAAAAAACTTTATGTCACCCCCAAGGTTACGTTTCATGGTTTCAGCCACGGCCGCTGCCTCCTGTGCATCCTGAATATTTACCGCTACCCCGCCCACATCACTCTTGTGGATGATCGATTCTGAATCTGCCTTGATCACTACTGGGAATCCGATTTCAGTAGCAGCCGAAACAACTTCCTGTACCCCGGAAACGACCTTCCAGGGGGCAACAGGAATCCGGTATGCCTCCAGTATGCCATAAACTTCCGTTGCCGTCAGAACCTCTCTTTCATGCGACAGGGCGTAGTGAAGAATTGACCGGACAGCAGCCCTGTTGACATCTTTGAATTTTTTTACAGAACCAACTTTTGCAGATCTTATCTGGTTATAACGAACCAGGGCATGAAGCGCACGGGCAGCAGTTTCAGCGAAATCAAAACATGGGATTTCTCCCTGCTTAAGGATTTCTGATGTTCCGCCCCATTTTTGCTTGTCGGTCATGTAATTGCACACGATCGGTTTGTTGCCGGCCTTTGCGGCTGCAGCTATTTCACGGGCAACGTTTTCGCAATCAACAAAGGGAGGGGTGACAAAATTGATGTAGATGCTGTCGAACTGCGGCTCTTTCATCATCACTTCGAGGGCGCTTCTGAAATGGCCGGGGCCTGCTGTGGCTACAACATCCAGTGGATTTCTGACGGAAGCCGATTCCAGCATGGTCCCTTTCAGTGTCTTTGCCGCTTTTTTCGACAGAGGCGGTATTTCGAGTCCGCAACTTACCAGTTCATCAATGGCAATAACGGAAGGTCCGCCGGTATTGGTTATGATACCGACTTTATTGCCCCGGGGGATTGGCTGTGAAGAGAGGGCCACTGCGGCATGACAAAGATCTTCCTGGCTGCTGAAGGTAAGGATGCCAGCTTTTTGATAAATGAGTTCCATGGAAATATTGCCTGCCAGTCCTCCGATATGCGACCGTGAAGCTTCTGCCCCCTTGTCGGTTCGGCCGGCAGTGATGGCAAGAATTGGTTTCCGGGCGGTTACCTGTTTGGCAATGGCAATAAATTCCTGCGGGTTTTCCAGGCTTTCAGCATAGAGCACGATGGCTCTTGTTTCTTCATCCTTCCCGTAATAACTGATGATTTCAGTAATGGATACATCCGACCCATTGCCGTTGGAGGCGTACATTCGCTGTCCGATACCCATGTCATAAAAAGCCTGCATGATCACAGCACCAACTCCACCGCTTTGGGCCACCACAGATATATGCCCGGGGTTCGGATAAGTAAAGGTAAAATTGCAATAAGCATTGAAGGCAGGATCGGAATTGATGATTCCCTGGCAATTGGGCCCCACGACCCTGATCCCGTATTTCCGCGCCCGGGCAAGAAAATCATTTTCAAGTGCCTGGCCTTTGGCTCCCATTTCCTTAAAACCTGCTGTGTTGACAATGATGGCCTTAACGCCTTTCTTTCCGCAATTTTCAACCTCTTCCGGGACAAACGGGGGTGGGATCACAATGTGTGCCAGGTCTACTTCACCAGGCACATCCTGTATGGAGGGATAGGCCTTCAATCCCCTGATCTCATCAACTTTCGGGTTGATCGGGTACACCGGGCCTCTGAATTGATAATGAAGAAGGTTCTTAATGATCACATTTCCAATAGAAAGTTCTTTCACAGAAGCGCCGATCAGTGCCACTGATTTTGGCTTGAACAATGCATCAAGGTTGTCGTTCATTGGTATAAATATTTACTCCGTTAAAATCGCCTCCCGAACTCCCCCTCTCCTTGAGGAGAGGGGGCCGGGGGGTGAGGTGTTTTTTATAGTCGCCTCCCGAACTCCCCCTCTCCTTCAGGAGAGGGGGCCGGGGGGTGAGGTCATGATGTTAATTTAAAATGCCTGAAACCTCCCCACAAAGCTGCACCGATCGCCCCTGCATAAATTGAATCCGCATTTGCCCTGATCTCCAGGTTGAGCTTACTTTCTTGAATGAGTTCCTCTACCGCCTGGATCATCCCGATATTCATGGCCATCCCTCCGGTAAGTGCCACAGGCGATGTTGCTTTAAGTGATGAAAGCAGTTTAACAACCTTGTTGGCGATAGAAAGATGGATTCCCTTGATGATATCCGGGGTTGAAATTCCCCTGGAAACCATATTGATCACATCGGTTTCGGCTAATACAGAGCAAATACCAGAAGGTGTTTCAGGTGTGACCGATTTCAGGGAAGTCGCTCCGACATCCTCAATGGCCAGCCCAAGGTACCGTGAAATATTCTCAATAAACTGCCCGGATCCGGAGGCGCACTGCCCGGTCATTTTATAATCGAGCACCCTGCCCAATTCATTGATTTTGATAGCTCTTACATAAAGTGCACCCATGTCGACCACTGTCAGTGAACCCGGATTAAGGAAAACCCCGCCTTTCGCATGGGTGGTCATGCTGTAGAAATGTCCGCGCTTCCGCTGAAGCATTTCTCCTTCCCCGGTGGTTGCCAGGTAGGTTATGTCGCTGTATTTGATATTATTCCTTTCCAGCACCTGGTCAATGAGCTGATCGGCGACCATCCCCGGGTTTCTTTTCCTGATCTTCTCGGTCTCTTTATCAATGATGAAAGGGTTATCGGAATAGGACATGAGCACTGCTTTGATGATGCTGCTGCCCACATCGACGCCGAATGTAAATATGTTCTTTTCCATTGTTTTCTGCTTATGCTTTTTTTCGTGACCCGTGACGCGTGACCCGTGACCCGTCACGCGACACGCGTTAATTACTCCGTCTGGCAAACATGGCCCCTCCGAGGGCACCCATGAATATAGAATCGGTATGAACGTTGATCTTTATATCATTTCCGTAATTCTTCAACACCAGTTCAGAAACATATTTCAGGACAGCCTGGTTGCGGGCCACGCCGCCGGTAAAGGTGAATTCGTTGCGCACACCGCCCGAACGTGCAAGGAGCGACATTGCCCGCATAACAATTGCCCGGTGAAGTCCGGCAAGAATATCCGACCGTTTCTGGCCGACATTAAGCAATTCCCGTATTTCTGCCGCGGCAAAAACAGTGCATGTGGAACAGATATTCACCTCATGGGTAGCTTCAATGGCCAGCGGGCCAAGTTCATTCAGGGAGATACTGAACTCATCTGCAATGTACCCCAAATAACGACCGCACCCGGCGGCGCAGCGATCATTCATGTAAAAGCTGGTCACCAGTCCGTGGCTGTCGACCTGTATGGCTTTCGTATCCTGGCCCCCGATATCCAAAACTGTCCGGGTATTCGGGAAAACTGCGTGTGCCCCAAAGGCATGGCAGAGGATTTCCGACCGGATCGATTTTTCGGGGAAGGGCAGCAATGCCCGTCCATAACCAGTTCCAACCATATTGGAAATGTGGATATCGAGATTGGAAACAAAACTGATATGTTCCTTCAGCGAGTCATAGATGTGTTTGTAATTGCCTTTCAGCAGGTTCAGTTCACCATCGAAGCCTACCCCTGTTTCATCCGGCGCGGACTCATCAATCTGCGCGTATTTGTCATTCAGCAATTCCATCGACTGGTACACCAGTTCCCGGAAATTATATTCCGTCAACTCATTTTCCACATGGGTGATGCTTTTATCATAAACAAGCATCATCGGTTCAAAATACTCCTTTGAAAGAAGGTTAACCTCTTTGTTGTATTTTTCACTAACGATATCGCGGAAAAACTGGTTCTTCTGTCCGAGGCTGCCGTTAAGATATTCATCCAGAATGGAGGGTCCGATCTCCTTTACGATCCGGGTTATGTATCCGGAGATATTTTCTCTCTTTTCTCCGCTGAAGGTCTCTTCGATGGTATCCCGAAACTGCACGTTCAGCCTGTCGAGCCGGCGTTTGAACTGGAGATACTGAAAAACAGCTTCCACATCCTTAATGTATTTTTTGTATTCAGGTTTGCTTTCGATCTCATCCTCCAGTTTCATCTTCAAAATAGAGAACCTGGCATTATAAATGGCTTCCAGCCGTGCAATCTCAGTTGCAACAGTATAATTTGCCCTGGTGTTGGTAATTCCGCGTCCAATGATTGTGTCGCGGTCATCAATGATGATTGCTTTTGAAGTAGTTGATCCAAGATCAATTCCCAGGAAATATTTCTTCATTCAGGTATAAATTAGGTCAGATGATTCCGGCTCCGTTTACAGGAGAGAGAAAACACCCTGATTGCATTTTCATTGTCGGGTCAGGATCATTTTCCGCTGTTCCAGCATCTGAAAAAATGATTCAAGACGGTTTTTAATGTTCGAATAGGAGAAATACCTTGGATCTACCAGGTCGGACTCGATGAATCCGGTAGGTATTTCGAGTTTTCGCTCCAGTTGCTGCATTATCATCAATTGCCCGGCAGAAAAGGAGTTACAACTCTTAATTGAGTTTACAAGGAACCCGTCGGCCTGGTAGTCGGTAATGCATTTCGACAGCAGTTCAACCCTTTGCTGAAGGTTGAGATTGGTGTAACAATTCATGCAGTATTCTGCCAGGCTTTCAAGGGGTTTATCGGGATTGACACGGAACCCCATATCGTAAACCCCGCCCACTTTCGTATAGGAAGAGGCAACGATCACAGCACCCATGTCATAAAATAGTTTCCAGAATTCACGGAAATGTGTCCAGTTTGGGGGGCCTTCAACCACGAGGCGGAACCGCTCCTCTTCCATCTCCCCTTCGGGTGTAATCGGACCGAGCTTTTTATCAATACGGGTAAGAATTTCTTTATAGAGTTCGGCATAATAATCCACCGCTTCCGGTGTGCCCCTGAAACCGCTGTTGATCGGGCCAATGTAATAAACCCCGGCAAAGTAGGCATCAATGGGCGAAGGCCGGTGTTTGGTGGTATCGAAAATCTTTACGATAAAATCCTCGACTTTAGAGGAGTTTCTGAGGATGGATTTCAGCTTTTCCTCGTCATATTTATTACCCGACACCTGCTCCATTTTCGGGATGACCTCCTCCTTTAACTGTTTGACCATGTAAGCGGTCATTTCGGGAGTGATTTTATGTGCCTCCTGGTACGGGGTATGAAGCAAGGCAACCGGTACACCGGGATAGAGGCGTTCGAGGGTTTCAAACCATTTCAGGAAGGTGAAACAACCGGTGTAGCTCAGCAGCAGCAAATCAGGTTTTGGGATTTTTTCACCGGTGGGACCGATGTTCCCGTTGAGCATCATCCCGACGTCGCATTTTACATAGGTGCAAACATCTTCCGAATGGCCATGCTGCTCGGCATCGCGGATATAGTCGCCTGATTTCTTCCGCATTCCCGATTGCAACGCATTGAGTTCAGGATAAACCGGGAGCATGCCAAAAGAGAGGATCAGCTCCGAGATGTTCCCGGGAACAAAGGTATAGACTACTTTTTTCCCGGTTTCTTTTGCTGCGCCAAGCTCTTTGAAATGCCCGGTAATCATCTCTTTCTGGATGATCATGCTACGTTCTTTGGCCACCTCTTTTGCCATATCCTGCTTTTTCAACCTGGTTTATAAATTAGCCTTCAGAACGGGTTCGTCCCAAAGTTTTATTGAATCAGAGAATGTTCCAACCTGCTCCTTGATCACTTTGAACTGGCCGGTATTTTCGCTGTACAAAAAGCTGATGAAACGCACATTTTTGTCGTTGCACTCTTTTTGCAGAATAGGGTGATCGAGCAGGGCCGGATCACAAAAGCTTGGTGCCGCAAAAATAACTCCATCCACTTTGCGCTGCCTGATCAGGTTAAGGAGCCGTACCTCTTTTGGATTACCAATATCATAAACCGACGACGAAAAGGTGCTTTTTTCCAGGTATGCACTGGTGATGGACTCCAATGGGTCGGTGCTGCCGGTATCAATATCTCCCTGGATCCACCTTGCACCGAGGAGGAAATCGTCTTCCACAATATAACAGCCGGCCAGCTCGATGGTACGGATGAGTCCGACAGGAGGTTGTTCACAAAAGGCCCCCATCACCAAAACCCGGATTTTATCCATTGGGTCGCCTCTCTCCTCCATGACGAGGCGCACAACACTTTCGAGAATTTCGTTGTGCTCTTCCACCGGAATGACATACCCTGCACGAACAATATGGTAAAGGTCGGCGGCGGTCATTTTCCAGGGAAACTCCTGACGGATATCATAGAGCTGGCGGATGAGGGTGCGGTTAATGTTAAAAAGTTTGATGGAATGGTTAAGCCTTTCGGGTGTCACTTCGATCCCGTTCAATTTATACACTTCATTCAGAACGGTTTGAAGCTCATACCTGTAGAATGTGCCACCGATATGCGATTGGAAATTTTGCGGAAGATCAAGATACTTAACAAATTTACCTTCGCCCATCATCTGGAACATCCCGGAAAGGTTACGCATAACATCACAGATGGATGGAAAGATAAATCCATCGAAACCTGCAAAATGCTTATCAATGGCGAGTTCGATGATGCTTCGCGGAATATGGCAGATGTAGGATTGATAATAGGCATCTCCGCGAATGATCAGTTTTCTGTCACCACCTCCCAGAATCCCGACTGCCAGCCCGTTTGCCGCATGGATGATTTCGCGTGGAAAATATACAGGCAGATGGCCAACAACAACACGGTTTTTTCCCTGCGATTTCCATTCCCGTGCCCTTGAAAAGGAGAGGTCAAAAGCAAGTTCTTCACATCGGGCAACTATTTCTTTCAGCATGTCCAAATGAGTAATGATGTATTGAGATATGATTTGAAAGCAAAAAAGTGCTGTAAAGCAGCACTCAGTTATAGGAAGCAGGAAGAGATGGGGTAGCAGATGGCAGGCTCCAAAGGTAAAAAAAATATTTATCCACGCAGATACATAATAAATTCATTTGCATGAACACGAAAAAAAATGGCTGATCTCTTTTGTCTTCCCCCCTTGAAAGATGAGTCTGCTCCGAAAAGTCGCTTATTCATCAAATCACCATTGAAAAAATTGTAAACCGCAAAGAACACAAAGAAACCGCAAAGAGCTGCAGAGATAACTCGCAGATATTTATAATTTTGCGGAACTCTACCGAAAAAACTCTGCGGCCCGCTGCGGTTATATTATTTGTTAGCAGACTTATCGGAGTGCCCTCAACGGATAAGTAATCGAAAAAACTGAACCAATGAAACGAAGAGAAAACATTCCCGTCATCACCCGGAATAAGGTTTGGATGCTTTGCATATTACTGCTGATGATATCTTTTTCCAAAACCTATTCACAGCACCCCGCAACCTTTCGCATCTGTACCTTCAACATACAGAACTTCGGACAAACGAAGCTTCACGATTCGGCCCGTGTACGCGAGCTGGCCGGAATTGTCCGTAAATACGATATTGTGGCAGTCCAGGAAATTTCTGATGTGTCGGGGGAGGTGCCCGGCGCATTCCGCGACATAATCAACAGGGAAGGGCGAAAAAGCTATCAGGTTGTTTGCAGCAAACGCACCGGTGAACAGCCCGACGACAAGTCATCGCAGGAGCAGTATGCCTTTTATTACGATACCACGATGTTTTCCATCCTGAATATGCCTGTGCTGTACAATGATTCCGCCTTTGACTATTTTGCCAGAGAGCCGTTCACTGCCAGGTTCAAATCGAAAACCGGAAATTTCACCTTTGTACTGGTCACCATTCACACAACTCCGGCAAAAGCGGTTGAAGAGATCGGAAGTTTGGATGATGTGGTGAAATGGGCAACCAAAGGGTATGACAATGAAACAGATATCATTGTGATGGGCGACTTTAATGCTTCGTGCAGCTATGCCAGCCCCGCCAAACTCGATCAACTGGCCATCAGGGGCAGCAACTATTTCTGGATTGTTCCGGATGATACAAAAACGAACCTTTCTGCAAAAAGTGATTGTGCCTACGACCGGTTTGTGCTTACTTTGCCGGCCAAATCGTATTACACCGGACATTGGGGTGTCGACCGCTGCTTCAACGCAAAAACAATTTCAGATCATTGGCCGGTATGGGCCGAGTTCAAAGTTGAAAAATAGGTTACAGGGTCTTACTGTCCTTGATGCCTAATAAGCTGTTGAAGTTTTAATTACAAGTTTCCAGGCTGCTTCACCGGCTTTCAGTTTGTAGTTGATGGCTCGGGTGGTTACATTGGCGCCCTTGATGGGAAAGGTTCTTGCCAGCGAGTTCTCAATGATCTCATACGTGTCATGACCTTCATAGCCTTCAAACTGACCGCCTTTTTTGAGATCTTTTTCCTCAACCACGGGAACAGTGATTTGCGACAGCGATTTGTCCTTATTGGAGGCGATGCCAATCACATTGCCATAACTGCCGGAACCGGCCGAAATGGTGATGATGTAAAGTTCATCAAAGCCATCTGCATTCAGGTCGCCCACAAGAACCTTGTTGATGGGCTCCACATCGGTAAACTTCATTTCAGAGGCAGAATCTCCGGCAAACGCAACGCTGATGTTGCTCAGGCTCGCCCCCTGGGGATGAGATTCCGATACGGTAATGATTTTACCTGTACTGGTTTTGTAGTCGGTTTTTGTCACGGCAGGAACGGTGGTATCGCTACTGGCAATCGCTGCTGACTTTTGATCTGTCTTATTATCGGAGGTAGCCTGGTTGTTGGTGCATGAGATCAGAAGGGCTATCAGGACTGGTAAAATGATTAATTTTCTCATAGATTTACTTTTTACCAATAATTTTGAAGCCGAGCGATACGACGAACATTTGGTTTTTTGTGTCAAATGAAGCGTTGGTGCTTCCCGAAGTTTCAACATCCTTGATGAGTTGGTTGAGGCCATATTGGTACCTGATATCCAGTTTCATGAAGAGGATGTCAATTCCTGTTCCTCCAAGGACGTACCATGACATGGAACTCAGGCTTGACTCTTTAATGGGGCCAAGAACGCTGTTTTCGTCTTCCACCTTCTTACTCACATTGAAGGACGCCTGCGGACCAAGTTCTATCCGCCAGGTGATAAAATCGGAATGAATAATTTTAAATCCCAGTATTACGGGGATGTCGACACTCCCGATCTTGATCTTCTGTTTCCAGTTGTTGGTACTCAGGTTACCTTCATTTGTGAAGACAGCACCACTCATGGTATATTGCAACTCCGGAGCAACATAGAACCGCTTCCCGAACCTGGTCCACACACCAACATGAAAGCCGCTGTTAAACTGTGATTTAACTGTGTCCAGGTTTGTTGACAACTTGTTGGCATTATATCCTATTTTAACCCCAAGGGCAAACTGGCCATAGGAGAATGCTGATACACTTAAAGCGAATACCATTACTAAGACAAACTTTTTCATAAGGAGTGGGGTTTTAGATAAGTTTTTAGTTAATTACTTTACAAATGTAATATGAGGATGGGAAAATCCTGCCCTGCTTTGAAAATAAAATTGGTATACAAAAAGTATACATTATAATAATATTTGATTTACAGGCAATTGTGATGAAGAAATGAACTGTTATCGTGGTATTTTAATCCTGGCACACTCAATGTGCAATTTGGGATGTTTGTTTTTTTCTCGCATAGTAGTAGCGCCAGTCGAAGGCTAGCCGAAATCCGACAAACCAGGTTGTTTTTACATTGATGGTACCAATATCAGTTGGATTGATCATAGTTACTTTACCAGGAATATCCATTCCGGCACTTATTTGAAACACCAGACTTGCACTTTGCCTTCTGGAGAAAGTCCTCAGCGGCCGGTATTCAAGGATTGGAAATTCAAAATGGGTGGTTCGCATCGATACCAGTGCCAGTTCAGTTGAACCATCACTGTCATAAGGAACTAAAAACGAATCAGCTCCGTCAACGGAACCATAGAAACAGACTCCTACCTCCCTCCCAAGGATGAACTGGAACCTGCCGATGGGGGTGATCATCCCGGTTTGCCATGGAATGAGACCTCCGGCGCCTGCGGTGGCGACAACATTGTTCATAGCCTTGGGCGCAACCAATAAAAGGAGCGGGCCCAGGATGATCAGGTCGCCGGGAATCACATAAAAGGGAAGACGCAAACGGGTGTAAAAGGCATCACGGCTTGGCACCGCTGCCAGGATGGAGCCGAACAGGTTATAGGCAGGATCGCTCTGAAGTTTGATGGAGGAAGCTCCATCCAGCCGCCAGCCAAGGTCAAGAAAAACCAATCCATCGCCCGATTGGTTCAGTACCCCATCCATCCCCAGGCCGATATGCAGGGCCACTTCAAGGCTTGGAATCATCCCGATCGTTTGTTGGGTGCTGCCAAACCCACCCGATACCAATGAAGTCCTTCCTGCTGGTGCAATTCCGATAAAAGGGCCGATTTCTGAACGGAACCGTGGAATTTCTCCCAACCCTGTCGCCAGCCCGGGAACAGGTGTTGAGATCAAGACACGCTCAAACAAATCCCTGAAAGCAGGATCGATCTGGCGGTGTGGTGTCTTCACAGCTCTTGCGATATTAAAGGTGTCGGGGGTGAATACACCGGGCTGATCGTTGTACAGGGAAGGCCCTTTTGTGCCGGCTGCTTCATCCAGAACCTGAATGAGACTCATCATCACTGTTTTGGCGGCCCGGTCGGCATCGGACGCACGCATATATGCATCACCGGTCAGCACCATTCGTTCACCCTGCCAGGTGGTTATTTCCAGTCCGTTCTCATCATAATAATCATGGGTTCCCTTGCGAAGGGCGGCGTTTCCCCAAATGCCTGCAACATGGCCGGCTGAAAAAGCGTCCTCCAGAAAATGTATGGCAAACGCTTCATCTGCCAGCGCGGCAAGGGTGAGTGCAGCGCGTTGGTCTGGAGTTAACGTTTCCGAGGTTAATCTTCGGGCCTTAAGCAGGGCACTTGCATGAAACCAGTTATAAGTGCCAATCAGATTTACTTCAACACCTTCACGGAAGCAACTGTCAAAATATACCCTGGCTGAAGTATTCACACCAGGGCGGGCGAGCATAAAATGGACATTGTTTGATCCGGCCCGTGAAACATATTCAGGATCGGCCCTGAGCAGACGAAGGTCAGAATCGCGGAGCTTACCAGCCCTTTCACTGCGTGTTTTGGATTCCGCAAGACCATTCTTCAGCCAGGCGGTAATATCGGCGACACTCAGGATCCAGTCAGTGTGTAAAACATTATACAACATGTTCTCCGCCGAGGTGGAATGGTCGCCTGCGATGGCAGGAAAGGCTGCATAATCAATATATTTGGGATGTTCCCCTTGCATGGTATCAGCCACTGAAACATCCAGTCTCGGCTCGTATCCTTTTCTGGCCAATGCCCATAACCGGTTGAGCAAGACCCGGTGCGTTGAATCAAGTTTCTGAATGGCCACCAGGGTAATCTCCCGGTGTTCGGGATATACCCACCCCCAGGAGTTTATGTTTATACTTATGATTAAAAAAGCAATTGACAAACTTTTCTTGACCATGGTTTCAGGGTTATCTGGCTTTCATTACGTTAAAGGCTCCTCTGTGTATTTTCTTTGAGAAAATCTGATGCCTTGTCTGCTAAATTCGCCATGAATTCGTGAAAAAAGCTGGCTTTTGATTTTTGAACTGTTTGCCAGGTCGGTGACTAAAACCTTAACTGTAAAAACCAAACCTGTCTCATTTATATCAGACAACAGCACCATGCTTCGTTCTTTGAAAATATTTTTATCATCGCCAATGCAATTTCCAATAATTGCCATCACATTTTCAGGGTTTGCCGCTTGGGTTGTGAGTACTCTCAGTTCAACAACCCTGTGTTTGTTACTGATGGTCCAGTTTTTCAGGTTCTCTGATAAGAGGTTATTATTGGGAATCAGGATATCAGCCCCTTCGGAATTTGAGACCATGGTTGCTCTCAGACTGATCTCCTTGACTTTGCAGGTTTCATTCTCAAAATCAAGTATATCACCCACCACAAAGGGTCGCTCAAAAGCAATGATCAATCCGGAAACCAGATTGCTGACAATATTCTGCAAACCAAATCCAATGCCGACACCCATTGCGCCCAGAAAAATAGCGAAATTGGTCAATGCCAGGCCCGATGCAAGAATACCCACCACAAATCCGGCACAGAGAATCAGCAGTCTGAATAACAACAGATAACTTCCTAAACTATTCCTTTTTTTAACATTTTGGTCATCCTGGGGTTCAAAAGCGTGCCGGATAAGAGTGGCAAGGATGAAAGAGAGGTAAACCGAGACAAAAAAGAGCAGAATACTCATGATGGTAAAGGTTGCGTTCCCAATCTTTCTTTGAGATAACATGAAGGTATCAATCTCCGATTTTACGAGGTCGAACACATTCATATTGTAGAGGTAGGCCATCATTATAAAAATGACCGCAGCAATGATTAGCAGTGGTTTTGTTCTGCTGTGAATAAAACCGGCATTGATTTTAACAGTTCTTACCTTTTTATTAAAAAAGTAGGCCATTATTTCAATGTAATCAAGGAGCGTAAAAATGGCTATTCTTAATATCATGCTGATGATCAATAAACTATAAGCTGCAAGGATCACAGATCTTCCAAGTGTGTAGTACCCGAGAATGACCAGAATCCAACCGGCAACAATGTGTAAAGCCAGAATACCAAGAAGCCCCCGGACAGTCTTGACAAAGGCCACCTGATAGGATGGTATTTTTTTGTAAAGAAGAAAGAGCGGGATTAGCAGAAGGATGGAAGAAGTATAAACCAGGCGGCCGGCAAAAGTAGGTGTAACGAAAAAGTTGATAAGGTAAAGAATCAGGAATGCGATAATTAAAATCATTACCAGTGTTTTATTGAGCAACGGATAATTTTTAAGGGTCAGCATGGTCACGGTGAGGGTGAGGCCGATCAGGATAAATTCCATGAAAGCATGTGGAGGATGCACAAAAATAAATGGAGAGAGTGCCATACACATCACCACGGACGCTGTTTTAGGGAATTTGGCCAGAAAGGTAAGATTGGTGTCAATGAGGATCTTCTTTTTTCTTCGCTCATCATTGAAAATCTTGATGGGGATCATACATAACAGGACAATCAGGACTCTGAAAATAATGATTCGCCAGAGCGACATCTCCCCATAATACCTCATTGATTCCAGGGTTTGTTGAAAACTTGCTGAAAGAACAAGCCGGATGCTTGAGGCATAGGTGTCCGGTGTTGAACGCCAAACCGGAGGCAACTCTCTGGTGATCAGTGCGGTCTCCTTTTCCTTTAACTGTCGGGAAATGTCCGAATAAAAAAGATAAATCTGTGTATTGATATCAACGATTTTATTCTCAATGGCAGTGCTCCTTCGCAATGCCTTCAGAATGAGCATCTCACCGGTTCGCTGCCTGGCTGACAGCTGATTTATCGATGCATCAAAAGTTATCCGGAAGATGCTGTCAGCATTGGCTCTGAACTGTATGATTTCATTTTTTATCTGCATGATCTCATTGGCCTTTTCAACCAGTAACTCATTGTTATGGTGAATAGTATGTTGCCAGATTGCTATGTCGGCCAGAATTTGAGCCACTCTCATTTCCATGTTATATACTGACCGCACATTCAGGGTTCCTGAATTTCCATAAAAATCTTTTTTCAGGATGGTAATGACGACAAGGTGTTGTCTGAAAGTATCAAACAGGTTCGTCGTATCAAGATCATTCGCCGGCTGATGAAGATATAAACTATTCAAACGATTGTAACATTCATTGATCCAAACAGATGGATTGACCAAATATTGGGGCTGTTTTTCATTTGCCGGCCTGGTCTTATCATTGCTGGTTGTATCCTGACCGTGGAGATTTAAAATACATATCAAAATGCAGAAGAGCACTGCAATCGAATTTCTGACCTTGTTAACCATTTGCTTGATTTTTAGGATACACCCTTTGGTTTTGGTCCGGATGGAGTTCTTTATTTGTGAATGAATGTATAAAAGTAAAAACTTTATTGAAATACTGATGATGTGGTCAAATAATTGAGCACTAAACGGAGCATACAAAAAGTATACAAGAATGATTTCTTTTGTTAAATGAATGATACAAATAGTTTGTTTACATTTGAGTTAGCAATTCTCAACCTTGCCTTTCATTAAATAATTTCAAAGTGCAAATAAATAGGTGCTTTCGAAAATTTAGTATTCGTTTTTTGAGCATGATATTGTTCATGTTCTTAATAACCAATATAATAAATGGCCAGAATAAGGCAGACAGCATTCGGAAAGCCATTGTCGGAGGTAGTAAAGATCTGAACCGGCTTGCCGGATTGTATACAGAATTGTCGATGACCATGACGGAGATCAATTTTGATTCGTCACTGTTCTATGCAAAAAAAGGGTTACAACTGTCAGTAAGGACAGGTTGCATGGAGGGGATTATAAAAAATTGTCTGCAATTGGGCAACCTTAATACCCGGAGAGACAGTCTTGACCAGGCTCAGAAATTCTATGAGCGGGCAGTCGGGCTTATCAGTGATAAAACCGACTCGATTGATCTGATGAAAATATGGAATGGACTTGGTTATTTGTATGATCTCCGTTCTGATCTGGCAAGGGCTTTGGATGGATATATGAATGGGCTGGAGATTGCTGAACGGATAAACAATGATCTTGGGAAGTCCTATTTTTATAACAATATTGCGGTGATCTATGATAGGACAGGAAACTTTCAAAAGGGACTTGACTTATATAAAAAGGCTCTTTTGCTGTTTGAACTCCGGCATGATTCTGTTTATTATGCCAACACGATGATTAATATCGGGCTGGCGTATAAAAACCTGAAAATGGTTGACAGCGCCAACTATTTTTATCAAAAGGCACTTCCGATTCAGCAGCGTTTAAAAAATTAGTAACTATTCACCCCCTACAAATGTAGGGCATTAATTTGGGAGAGAGAATGCAAAGGATTCAGATTATTTTTAATCGCAGTGTCAATAATCGATCGCAGGATTGCAAAAGACTCAGCACCGTTGAAAGACTTGAACTG